>DATFWE010000042.1:0-111645 GCA_035259575.1 Haliangiales bacterium | reverse complement strand
GGAAGATCGAGATCTTGAAGGCCGACGAGGCCGCCGGCACGGATGCCAATACCAAGGAGATGCGGCGCCTGAAGCTCTCCGAGAAGATCGACATGTTCATGGGGATCACCTCGAGCGGCAACACGCCCGCGCTGGGACCCGTGGCCGAGGAGCTGAAGCTTCTCACGATCTTCGTCGACGGCTGCACTGACTTCCTCTTCGACAAGGCGGTTCCCAACCCCCGCTACATCTTCCGCATCACGAACATCCAGTCCGCGGACGGGTCCACCTGCGCCCTCGCCGTGGCCGCGACCTGGCCGCAGATCAAGACCTACGCGCACATCCATCCTGACTACGCCTACGGGCGCAACTGCTACGACCACTTCACGGTCGTCACCAAGAAGATGTTGCCCAAGGCGCAGGGCGTCTCCGAGGCCTGGCCGAAGCTCTTCTCGACCGACTTCACCCCGCACATCACCAAGACGCTGGCGGCCAAGCCGGATCTGCTCGTGACCTCGCTCTGGGGCGGCGACTACATCGCCTTCTACAAGCAGGCGCTCGTGCACGGACTGTTCGACAAGATGAAGGTCGCGACCACGTTGGCGCTGGGCTCGGCGCCCCAGTCCCTCGGCAAGGATCATCCCGAGGGCGTCCTCTCCGGCGTCCATGCCAACTACCATTTCAGCTATCCGGCGGGGAACCGCTGGCCGCACAACAAGAGCTTCGTCGAGAAGTACCATGCCAAGTTCAACGAGTACCCCAACTTCCAGGCCGAGGGCGCGTACTCGGCGACCTACGTGCTGAAGGCGGCTGTCGAGAAAGCCAACAGGCTCGTGGGCGGTTGGCCGGACGACGACGCGATCATCGGCCAGATCGAGGGCATGATGCACGTCGGCCCGGCCGGATACGTCTACATCCGGCCCGACAACCATCAAGGCTACAAGGACGCGATCACCGGCTTCTCCAAGAACGTGGCCGAATATCCGTTCCCGATCCTCGACCCGGCCCGGATCATCACCATCCCCATCCGCAACATCACGGCGCCCCCCGGCTGGCCGAAGGGAGAGCCAACCTCAACCTATACCTGGATCGATCAGACCTGGCCGCAGGTCAAAGCCTAGACCGGCGCAGTGGACATCCTCGTCGTCCACATCTTTAACGCGCTCCTCTACGCGTCGGTCCTCTTCTTGATCGCGGGAGGGCTCTCCCTCATCTACGGCGTGATGAGGATTGTCAACCTCGCGCACGGGAACCTCTTCGCGGTGGGCGCGTTCTTGACCGCATCCGCGGTCGGACAGTGGTTCGCCGGGTCCGAATCGGCCGCTCTCTACCTGCTTCTGCCCATCGGCGCTTTGGGGGCGGCCGCCATCGGAGCGGTTCTGGAGCCAACGCTGCTGCGGCGCTTCTACCGGCGGCGCGAGGAGTATCAGCTGCTGGTCACTTTCGGCCTCTTGATGATCCTCGAGGATCTGATGCGCTTCATCTGGGGTCCTTACCCGATCTCGGCGACCGTCCTCTTCTCGAAGCTGGGTAGCGAGAAGGTGGGCGACTTCGTCTACCCCCGGTACAATCTTTTGGTCATTGCCGTCGGCTTCCTCGCGGCGCTCTTTCTCTGGGCCTTCATCTACCGCACGAAGTTTGGCGTGGTGCTTCGCGCCACTTCCCAGAACATGCGCATGGCGGCAGCCTTGGGCGTCAACGTCAACGTCGTCTACGTCGAGGCCTTCACCATCGGCTGCTTCATGGCCGGGCTGGGCGGTGCCATCATCGTTCCCAGCCAGTCGGCGGTGCTGGGGATGGGGGTGGACGCGCTCGTCCTTTCCTTCATCGTCGTGGTCACCGGCGGTCTGGGCAGCCTGGTGGGCGCGTTGGTCGGCGCGTTGATCGTGGGAACCATCCGGGAGATCGGCATCAGCCTGTTCCCGGAGATCGAGCTGGCCGTGCTGTACCTGATCGCGGCGATCGTGCTGCTGGTGCGTCCCGCGGGGCTCTTCGGGAAGACGGCATGAGCCCCGTTCCCGTTCCACTCGAAAGGCGCTCGCCACTGACGTTGGTCGCCTGGGCGGTCCCGATCGGGGTGCTGCTCGTCCTTGTGCCCCTGGGCATAGACCCCTATCAGACCATCCTGCTCACGTACGGCCTGGTGATGGCCATCGGCGCTCTCGGCTTCAATCTCCTCTTGGGCTACACGGGCCTCCTCTCCTTCGGCCACTCCGCGTTCTTCGGCGTTGGCGCTTACGCGGTGGCGTTCATGGTCAAGTACCTGCACGTCAATTCGATGGAGCTGTTCGTCGCAGGCGCTATCGCCGCATCCGTCGTGGTGACCGCGCTCTTCGGATATGCCTGCGTGCGCTACACGCGCATCTTCTTTTCCATCCTGACACTGGCGCTGTCCCAGGTGCTGTGGAGTCTGGCCTTCAAATTCTTCTGGGTGACGGGCGGCAGCGACGGCCTCCGCGTGCCGACGCCGACGCTTGTGGGGATCGCGGCCGGGGACGAGGACAAGACCCACTTCCTCGCCCACGGCTACTACTACTACGTGCTGGCGATGTTCACGCTCTGCGTTGCGGTGATGTGGCTCATCGTCCACTCGCCCTTCGGCAAAGCTCTCCAGGCCATCCGCGACAACGAGACGCGGGCCCGGTTCATCGGCCTCCGGATCCGGCGTTACCGGCTGGTCGCCTTTGTCCTCTCCGGCGTCTTTACCGGAATTGCCGGGGCTCTCTGGGTCCCGCTGAATGGGCTGACCACACCGGACATCCTCTACTGGCCTTTCTCGGGCGAGATCGTCTTCATGTCCGTGCTCGGCGGATTCCGCAACTTCACCGGGCCCATTGTGGGCGCCGTGGTCTTCAACTACCTGAAGACCTATGCGGTGGGTTCCACGGTCTACTGGCAGGCGTTGCTCGGCATCGTCTTGGTGGTCCTCGTGCTGGTCCTGCCCACCGGAATCGTGGGCACCGTCCAGCTGCTCTGGGCACGCGCTAAGAGGCGTCTCTCTCCATGAACTCCCTCGAGACCGAGAAGCTCACGAAGTACTTCGGCGACACCCACGCGGTCGACAAGGTCGACTTCACGATCGGCGAGGGCGAGGTGCTGGCGTTGATCGGCGCCAACGGCGCGGGCAAGACGAGCCTGGTCAATCTGATCAGTGGCCTCCTCCGGCCCGACAGCGGACGGATTCTCTTTCGGGGCGTCGATGTCACCCACCAGTCGGTGGAGCGCCGCATCGAGGCCGGCATCGCGCGCAGCTTCCAGATCGTCAACCTCTTCGACGAGCTGACGGTCCTCGACAACGTCGCGCTCTCCATCTTTTCCCGCAAACGGATGACCCGCTACTTCTGGTCGCTGGCCGATCGCCACCGCGACATCTGGCAGGAGGCGCTCGACATCCTCCGCCAGTTCGGGCTGGAGGCAAAGTCCTCGGCTCTAGCCGGCGGAATCTCGCAGGGCGAGCGGAAACTCCTCGACGTGGCGGTCGCCTATGCGCTCAAGCCGCGGCTCCTCCTCCTCGACGAGCCCACCAGCGGCGTCTCCACGCGAGAGAAGGCGCCCATCATGGACGTCATCAGTTCGGTCGTGCGATCGCAGAAGATCACGGCGGTGATCATCGAGCACGACATGGATATAATCTTCAAGTACTCGGACCGTATCGTGGTCATGAACCAAGGCGTCATCTTAGCCAGCGGCAGCCCGGAAGAGATCCGGGCGAACGAGACGGTCAAAGACGCGGTCTTCGGGCCCAGCCATGCTTGAAGTCGAGTCGATCGACACCTACCGGGGCCAGGCGCAGATTCTCCGCCAGGTCTCTTTGTTCGTGGGGGAGAAGGAATCGGTCTGCCTGGTCGGCCGCAATGGCGCCGGAAAGACGACCACCATCGACAGCATCATCGGGCTCCTGCCCATGCGGTCCGGCAAGATCACCTTCCAGGGCAGGGACATCGGCGGGCTCCCGTCGTACAAGCGTGCGCGGCTCGGCATCGGTTACGCGCCCGAGGACAGCGGGCTCTTCCCCGACCTGACGGTCGCGGAGAACTTCCAGATTTGCCGTTGGCTGGCCGAGTCCTCTGGGCGCGGGGCGCAGGCGGCCGACACCGACGAGCGGGTCATGGCGCTCTTCCCCGAGGTCCGCGAGCTGTCCAAGCGGCCCGGCCTCCACTTGAGCGGCGGCCAGAAGAAGATGGTCGCCATCGCCCGGGCCATGATGCTCTCGCCTGCCATCCTGCTCTTGGACGAGCCCTTCGAGGGACTCGCGCCGGTGGTGGTGACGCGGTTGATCGAGGCGGTCAAGAAGATCAAGGAGCTCTCGATCTCGGTCTTGATCGCCGAGTCGAACCTGGCCAATGCCACCAGGGTAGCCGACCGGCTCTATGCCATCGATAGAGGCGAGATCATCTATGGCGGAGATCCGCGGGCGGTGGTCGAGAATCAGGACGTCATGAATACCATCCGCGGATAGGGGCAGCTCATCACGCAGCGGTTTCTCATCTGGCTGGTCTCCCTGGCAGCGCTCGTCGCGACGTACACCCTGGTCGCAAGGAGCGTGTCACGGCCCGACATCCTCCCGCCCGCACGGGACATCGCCGAGGCGTTCGGCGCTCTGGTGGGCCGCGGCGTTCAGCCGTTAGCGAGCGAGGAACATCATCATCATTCCAGCGACCATGTAGACACTCTTCTCCGGCAGGGAGTAACGCTCCAGGGGTCGCTCGTCGTCAGCACGGCCAGGGTCCTCTTCGGCCTGGCGGTGGGCCTGCCGCTGGGGATCCTGATGGGTCTTCTCATGGGCTGGAGCCGGCGGGCCGACGACTACCTCCACCCGATCTACATCCTGGTCCGCTCGGTTCCGCCGCTGGCCTTGATCACCTACATCATGTTGTGGCTCGGCCACAGCGAGGCGCACCGGTTGATCCCCATTGTCTATGCGGTCGCCGTCACCGCCGTCATTCCGACCTATCACGGCGTGCGCGACGTAGCGGGCAAGTACGTAGAGGCCGCTCGATCGCTGGGCGCGCGCGGGCGGCTGCTCTTGACCAGGGTGATCCTCCCGGCCGCGGCGCCGGCCGTCCTCGGGGCTCTCAGGTACTCGCTCGCCATCGCCTGGATGACTGCGGTCGGGGCGGAGATGCTGATGGCGGATGACGGCATGGGCAATCTGCTTGTGGGCGGCGGCCTGTGGTCGTCGCGGCTGCAGACGCGGTCCGATCCGGCGGTCATCATGGTGGGCATCCTGGCTCTGGCGGTGGCGGGCTGGGCGATGGACGCGGCGGCGAGGGTCCTGAGCGCGCGACTCACGCGCTGGGCCAGGTGATGCGTTCGGTCAGAGTGAAACGGGCTGTCGTTTCCCTTCTCGCGCTTGCCGTGCTTTACGGGATCGCCGCCGAGATCGGCCGCGAGCGGCTGCCGGATCGGATCTGGCTCGGCACCCATTACGTCGAGAACGTCCAGCTTCTGCCGACGTTTCGCTCACTCTACGAGGAGGGAGCGTTCCTTCTGGAATCGAAGATCCTTCCGGACAGCATCGCGGTCAGCACGAGAAGGGTCGTGATAGGGCTCGTCCTCGGCTCCGTCGCCGGGGCCCTGTTGGGCCTTTTGACCGGATGGGCGACGCGCCTGGAATCCCTGGCCGACCCGTGGGTGACGTTCTTCCGCTTCACGCCCGCTCTTGCCCTCTTGCCGCTCTACGTGGTCTGGTTCGGCTACGGCGAGACCTCGAAAGTCCTTCTTATCGCAACCAACGTGGCGGTGATCACGCTCCTGGGAGCGCACCAGGGAGTGCGCGGCGTGCCGCGAGTCTACCTCGATGCCGCCGCCTCGCTTGGCGCAGGCAGCTGGCTGCGGTTTAGGAAGGTCGTCCTCCCCGCGGCCTTTCCTTCGATCTTCGCCAGCGTCCGCATCGCGGCGGGGCTTGCCTGGGTGACCATCGTAGTCGCCGAATTGATCGACGCGAGGATGCCGAGCTTGGGCTATCTCTTGGTGCTCGCCGGAGCGTACCCGCGGGTACCGCAAATGCTCATCGGTATCGCGACGGTCGGCGTGCTCGTGCTCGTCTTCGACCTCGCGGCGCTCCTCGCCCACGCTCGAGTCACGCGCTGGATGGAACGCTCCGCATGACGGCGAACCCCTCGGCGCGGTTGGAAGCCGCGGGCGTGAGCTACACCTACTCCGGTCCGACGCCGACGCACGCCCTGGAGGATCTCGACCTCGAGGTCAAGGACAACGAATTCCTCGCCGTTCTCGGTCCGGTGGGGTGCGGAAAGACGACCCTGCTGCGCATCTTCGCCGGCTTTCTTCGCCCCACCAAGGGATCGGTCCGATGCGGGGGATCAAGCATCGACGGTCCCGGCTGGCAGAGGGGCTACGTCCTCCAGGAAGCGGCGATCTTTCCCTGGATGACCGTGCGGGAGAACGTCGAGTTCGGTCTTCTTGCCAAGGGCCTGGCGCCATCCGCGCGGCGGGGCGTGAGCGAAGAGTTGATCGGGCTGATCGGGCTCTCGGCATTCGAGGCGGCCTATCCAAAGGAATTGTCCTCGGGTATGTCGAAGATGGTGGAGGTGGCGCGGGTGCTCGCGACGGATCCTTCCATCCTCTTGCTCGACGAGCCATTCGGCGCCCTCGATGCCCAGACGCGCGCCCGGATGCAAGACGCGCTGGCCCGGCTGTGGGAGCAGAAGCGCAAGACCGTGCTGCTCGTGACGCACGACGCGGAGGAAGCGCTTTACCTGGCCGACCGGGTCGTCGTCCTTTCGCAGCGTCCGGGGCATGTCAAGGCGCAGTTCAAGGTGGACATTCCCCGGCCGCGCTCATTCGAGACCCGCTTCTCCGCCGCATTCCTGGCCTTGAAGCGCCAGGTCTGGGAAGCTGCCGCCGGCATGACGAAGGGAATCGGGTGATCTGCGATCTGCGATCGGGCGACGAAGCATCGGGTGCGCGTGCAGCGGTACTTCGCCGCCTGGCCGTTCAGGTATTGACGCGCTACTTCTTGTAAATCTTGACCTCCATGGTCACCGGCTTCTGCGGCTTGTCGCGCGGGCCGCGCTGCACGCGAGCGATCTTCTTGACCACGTCCTGGTTGTCGCACTGCCCGAAGATGGCGTAGCCGAAGTCCAGCCCGTCGGGGCGTCCTTCGGTGATGAAGAACTGCGACCCGCCGCTGTTGGTGCCGGCCCCCTTGTTGGCCATGGCCAGGCGGCCCGGCTTGTTGAACTGCAGCGTGCGGTCGATCTCGTCCGGCAGCGTGTAACCCGGCCCGCCCGTGCCCACGCTCGCGCCCGCGTACTCGCGTGACAGCGGATCCCCTCCCTGGATCATGAACTCGGGGATCACCCGGTGGAACGCGAGCCCGTCGAAGAACGGTGACGTCACCCACTTGCCGGTCTTGGGATCCTTCCAGGGCTGCAGCCCGCGGGCGAGCCCGACGAACGACGCCACCGTCTTGGGCGCCGATTCGGGGAACAGCTCGCACGTGATCTTCCCCTCCGAGGTGGTGATGTCGGCCATGAGCTTCCCCTTGGCGGGCAAACCCTCGGTCGCCTCGGCGAGGGAAAGCTGTTTGAAGGCGACCTCGTCGGCCTGGGCGGTGGCAGCGAGACACGCAGAGAGCATGAAAATGCATACTGTCTGTTTGTTGCTCATGGTCGGGCAGTATAGCCCGCACGCGTGGGGGGTGACAGGCAGCCGGGTGGCCGTTGGAGCGTGCCGGCGCAAGAAGCATCCTCGCGAATTCTTCAACTTGAGCCGAGCGCGAGCCCGGTCATGATGAGTGCCGAGGTGATCGCCGCGAGGCCGAGGGCCGCCGCGACCAGCCAGGCCCAGCCTCGCGTTTGCGCGCCGTGGCCGATCGCCACCGCCCGCTCTCGGAGCGTAACCTGCTTCCGCGTGTCAAAGTGTGGGGCAGGCATGCGCTATCGCCGGGACCGTCGAGGTTAGGCCTGCGCCGTCAAGAAGGAGACCCGATGAAAAGCACCGTCGTGTCCGGAGCGACCTTGTTGTTCGCGGTCGGCTCCGCTTCTTCGATGAGTTGCGGATCTGCGACCGTGATCACGAATCAACCGGATGCGGGCGGCGGCGGCAGTTTCCCGGATGCGCGCGACGGCGGCGGTTTCCCGGATGCGGGCGGCGGCAGTTCCGCTTGTACGAATCCCCAATTCATCACGTCGGACCCGAACGGCGGCTGGAACGACGGCGGCTATTATGTTCACAATAACATGTGGAACATTAGCAACTATCAGGTTACGGAAACGCTCTACGCGTGCTCATACCGGAGCTGGTACGTCGTGGCGAATATGAACAATAACAGCGGCGACGGCGCCGTGAAGACATACCCGAACGTCCACAAGGATTACAACGACGTCCCCATCAGCTCGTTCAATACGATCAGGAGCACGTTCGCCGAGGCGAGCCCGCACGTCGGCATCTACAATGTGGCTTTTGATATCTGGACGAACGGCGTCGCCACCCCTGGTTCGACCGAGATCATGATCTGGAATGAGAACTTCAATCAGGTGCCGGGCGGTGCTCGAATAACGGCGGTGACGTTGGGCGGTCGGACCTACGACGTGTGGAAGACTCCGGACAATGGCTATATCGCTTTCGTGCCGGCAGTGGTGTTCACGTCGGGCACCGTTGATATTCTCGAGATCATCCAATGGACGATCGCTCAGGGGTGGCTCGCTGCCAACTCGACATTGGGCCAGCTCGATTTCGGGGTCGAGATCGTTTCTACGAACGGTACGGACGCCACGTTCCAGTTTACCGACTTCTCGATCACGACCAATTGACGCCTGCCGGGTGCCAAGCCCTGCGGCTTGACGGCGCTGCAGATGCTGTTCGCTGGGCAATTGGAGGAACCCATCGGCGCGATGGCGTCGCGCGGTCATGACGCTGCGATCTCGCCCGGGTCGATGCGGTAACCGCCGCTGGGGTTACGCGCGCCGGTCGACTACTCACGCGGGGCCGCGGAGAAGGCCTGGTGCACGCCGTCCCATCCGGTCACGTCGTGGCCCCGGTCGACGACCGCTCGCTCCTCGGGGCTCAGCGCCTCGTAGGGCCAGCCCTCGACGCGGTCCTCGCCCGGCAGGCTGACGCGCGGCGCCCAGTCCGGCGGGCTCGCCGCGACCTCCACCGCCGCCGCCGCGGGTCGCCGCGTCTCGCGAAGCTGCGCGCGCACCGCGACGAGCAGGCCGCAGACGGCGGCGAGGACGACCGCGATGAATGCCCTCGTCCTCATGGCCGGCGGAGGTCCGCGCCCCGATACTGGTCGAGCATCCGGTGCACCTGATCGCAGAACGCGGGGCGATCGCTCCAATCGAAACCCGCGCCGGGGCGCATGGCGCCGAAGCCGCCGAGCCAGCCGAGCTCGAAACCGGGGCCGGGGAGGAAGTTGCTCCTGCCGCTGCCGCCGTCTCTGCGGCTTAACGTCGGCGCGTCCCCCGGATTGTAGGTGACGATCGCGCCCGCGTACCGATCGCTCATGGCTTCGTCGATGTCATCGAGACACTGGTTCCACCACGCTTTCTGATTCTCGGGGCTCTCCCGCTCTCTCAGCCAGTCCTGATCCCGCAGCTTGCGCGGCTTCTGGGACTCGCGCTTCCCGGCGCTCAGCTCGCCGCCGCCGGGCCCGCCCTCGCGCGCTTCCCGCACCGGAGACGACCCCCTTTGCCCCCGGGCCAGGTCCCAGAACTGACGGTCGGGGTACTCGCTCGGCGCCGAACCCGATACCTCGACGGTCAGGGAGCACAGAGCCATGGTCCCGTCCCATACACAGGTTTCGGTCTCGAACTCCTCAGCGACCTCCAGACCCGAGGGATCGCTATTGCCCACGGGATCGTTGTCGGCGTAGGCGTATGGACTCCAGGTCTGCTGCACGAGCGGATCCAGCTGCAAATAGCTGCCCGTGAACGGGTCATACGTGCGGTGGCCATTGAGCACGAGCGCCGGTCGGATGACGGTGACTCCGTCGTCGAGATAGGCGGCGGTCTCCTGGTCCCGGTACTGGCCCGCGAACACGATGGGCTGGAAGACGTTCTGGCCAATGACCACCCGGTCATTGCCCCAGGCGTCGGGATTGATGGCCCAGACGATCTGGCTGTTGCCGGGGACCCACGCGTGCATCCGCACCGGCCGGCCGGTCTCGTCGAACTCGACGTAGCGCTTGCTCGTCGTGCCCGCCGGGTTGTCGGTCTGCCAGAAGGCGACGAGCAGGTCGTTCAGCCAGATGAGCTGATAGGTCGTGTAGTTGCCCGGGGCCGAGATGTTCGGCGTGTAGCGGACCTCCGCGAGCCGGTCGAGCGCATCGTAATAGAAGAACCACTGCGATTCGCGATTGGCGGTCCAGTAGGACTTGAATGCGCGCCGGTTCTTCGCGTCGAAGGCGCTGCGGACGATATAGAGCTGCGCCTCGCCCGTGACCGGGTCGAACTGATGGCCCGTCACCGACACCAGGTTCTCGCGCGCGTCGTATGTGTAGCTGCGCGCGTCGATGTGCGTGCTCGGGTCGATGTTGTCGTCGGCGATGCGGTTGCCCTGGATGTTGTAGCTGTAGCTCGTCGTCCCGAGCGCCGGCGTGCCGTCGGTCTGATCCACCGAGGCGATCCGGTGCGTGCCCGGCGCGAGGTTGAAGTTGTGGGTCATACCACCGGTGCTGCCCAGGATCGGCCGGAGCAGCGTCTTGCGGTCGCCGGCGCCGGTGTAGCCGGCCGGCATGGCGTTCTTGATATTGCCGCCGCTCGTCGGGCAGCTCGTCACGTAATTCGTCGTCTCGCACAGGAGCCGGTCCTCCTGGTCGTAGATGAAGTAGGAATCGAAGATGCCCGGGATCTGCGGATCGCTCGGGTAATGGTCGCGCTTGAGGACGCGCCCCTTGGCGTCCTCGAAGAGCTGGAGGTAGTAATAGGGGCCGCCGCCCAGCTGCGAATCGAGCTTCACGAGCGTCGGGCGATAGGCGAGGTCGTAATCGATGCGCATGCGCAGACGCACGCCGGCGATCGTGTCATAGCGGTTGTATTGCTTGAGGACGCCGCCGGGGTTCCACTCGATGCCGTCGATGATCGGCGTCGCCGGCGAGGTGCGCCAGAGCGCCGTCGGCAGCGCGCGGTCGGAATTGCTCGCGTCCGAGCCGTAGCTCGCGCCGAGCACCGCCGACGACGGCAGCGTGACCTGCGTCAGGTTGCCGTTCCTGTCCCACGCGTAGGTGTGGCTGGCGACGCGGCCGCTGTCGTCGCGGATGTACTCCTCGACGAGCCGCCCGAAGATGTCGTAGCCGTAGAAGGTCTCCTGATCGAGCGAGCCGTCGGCGTAGTTCGTGTTGCACAGCAGGCTGACCTTGCTGTAGACGAGCTTGCCGGCGTGGATGCAGCCGGTCGCGAGCGGGCAGGCCATGCCCAACGAGATCTGGTCGTACGCCTGCTGAATCTCCGGCCCGGACTGGTCGTTGCACCGGCCCGGGTAATCCGCGGTCAGCATCCGGCCGAGCGAGTCGTAGGTGAAGCGCTTGGTCTGGTCCAGCCGCGACGAGGTGGCCACGCGCCGGAGCGGCGTGTAGCTGTTGTTGGTCTGCATCTGGTCCGGCGAGATCTGGCGCACCATCCGGCCGAGGTCGTCGTACTTGGTGACGAGCACCTTCCCGTCGGGGTCGGTCACCGAGAAGAGCTTGCCGATGAAGTTCGTGACCAGCGTCCAGGTGTCGGTCGCGGTCGCGCTCCTGCTCCGCGTGATGCTGGTGACGCGCCGGTCGGCGTCGACGCTGTAGCTGGTCCGGCCGAGCCCGCCCTCGTCGTCGATCTGGGTCGTGACGCCGCGCTCGTCGTAGCTCAGCGCCTTGAACATGGTCGGGTAGGCGGGGTTGATGATGCGCGCCGGGCGCCGGCTGTCGTGGTACGAGGTGAGCGTCTTGTGCCGGATCGCGCCGGCCTGGTCGTAGCGGTCGATCTCGGTCACCAGGCCCTCGGCGTCGTAGGCGTACTCCTCGCGGTCGCCCGCCGAGGCCGGGTTGCAGTCGTCGCGCTCCTTGACGCGGGCGAGGCGGCCCTTGCCGTCATACTCGTAGTGGGTGCACGTGCCGTCGGGGTGCGTGACCCGGATCGGCCGGAGCGCGCTGTCGTAGGCATAGCGCTCGGTGAGGTTCGAGGGATCGTCGATGTCGCAGATGAATTCGCTGCTCGATCGGCTCGTGGCGACGAGGACGTTCCGCGCCGCGTCGTAGTGCGAGCAGGTGAGCTTGTAGTCGAAGCCCTGCAGCTTGGTGGGGTTGCCCCAGAAGTCGTAGGCGAGCGAGTACGCGTAATAGAAGCTGGAGCGCGCAGTGTACATGATCGTCGCCTCGAGGAAGCCGTCCCACATCGGGTCGGGCGACGAATAGTAGTAGTATTTGACGACGTCGTAGTCGGTGTCGCTGTTGGGGAGCGGCCCGTCGATCATCGTGAGGCGGCCCTTCGCGTCGTATGTGCGCGTCGTGAGGTAGGAGTAGTCGGTGACGAAGCCGCCGGGGTCGAGCGTGAAGCCGTTCTGGGTGACGTACGCCACCTTGCCGACGCTGTAATCGTAGTTGTAGAGCGTCTGCGCGCACCCGCCGGAGCCATTCTCGTTGCAATAGCTGGTGACGACGCCGTCCATGACCGACGGACGGCGCACCTCCTTGAGGCGGCCCGGATAGACGGAATCGTAGAAGAGGTAGACGGCGCGCGCGCCGCCCGAGCTGGGATCGGCGTCGTTGTCGGCGGTGACGATCTTCACCGGCAGGCCGTTGGCGTTGTAGCGGATCGAGGTGAAGGCGCCGAGCGCGTCCTTGCGCGCCTGGAGGTCGAGCGTCTGCGGGTTCCAGACGTACTCGGTGACCTCGGCGCAGGCGCCGGTGCACTGCTCGCCGACCGGGCCGAGTGCGCGGACGCCAGTGACCAGGCTCTCGCCGCTCGACTTGTCGACGGTCAGGCAGCGGGCGGCGCGGTAGCATTGCCCGGTCGCGCCGGCGCCGGTCTTGCCGCCGCACAGGTAGCCGCCGCCGCAATCGGAATCGACGCTGCAGCCGTTCGTGTTGCCCTTGTTGAAATAGACGATCGTCTTGCCCGAGCATTCGGCGCGGCTCGAGCCGTACTCGAAGCCGAGGTTGCCCTGCTGGCTGTCGAGCGCGGCCACGACGCCGGGCGACGCATATTGGAACGCGATGATCTGGTTGCCGTCGCCGTCGTCGATGCGCGTCAGGTTGCCATTGGCGTAGACGTTGGTCTGCGCGAGCTGGCCGCCGATCGTGACGGTGCCGAGCGCGCCATTGGCGTAGGTGTAGCTCGTCGTGTGATAGGTCGTCCAGCTCGTGCCGCTGCGGAGCTGGAAGCTCACCGACGTGAGCAGGTCGTTCGTGTAATCGAACTTGAGCCGGCGCGCGCCGGTGGCGTCGGTGACCGTGTCGACGTTGCCGCTGGAATATCCGGTGTAGTCGATGACGACCTTGTTCGTGTTCGGCTCGGCGACCGCGTCCCAGACCTCGATCAGCCGGCCATTGGTGTCGTAGAGCAGCGTATCGCCGACGAGCGTCTTCAGCTCGAAGAACATCTTGTCGTTCCGGCGGCGCAGGTACTGGTAATGCTGCCCGGCCTGCGGCGCGTAGTAGACCCAGATGCCGGTAGACCCGGTGGCGTTGAAGACGACGTCCCGGCCGTCCGGCGTGTGCAGCACGGCCACCAGCGGGTCGTCCTGCATGTGGATCCAGGACATGTAGTTGTGCTGCCAGCGCGGGCCGAGCGGCGCCGTGTTGACCCACGACGAGATGTCGGGCGCGTACTGGCTGGTGTAGAAGCGCCGGAAGGGGATGTCGTGGCCGTAGGGCGACTTCGGCGCGACGTCCGGCGGCAGGTCATAGTGGATCGAGCCGGTCGACCAGCTCACCCACCCGGTATCGGAGCAGGACAGCGGCGACTCGCAGACGGAGCTCATGGACGGATAGCAGTCCTCGTCCGCCATGCCGTTGCCGTCGTCGTCGATCCCGTTTCCGCAGATCTCGGATGCCCGCGCGGCGCCGCCCATGGCCACAACCCCGGCGCAGATCAACCCATTCACAGATGTCCATCGCATTCGCGTCGCATTCAGCAACGCGCATGCCGGGCCGAAAAGCCCAGGAATCCGGCCGGATTGGTGCCGGCGGGCGGGATTGAACGGTCAATCTGTGCTGACAGCGGCCGTGGCGGGAGCGAAGCCCCGGCCAAGCAGGCCACCGTCGAGATAGCCCTCGGGCTCGGCCCAGACGAACGTCGGAAGCGGAGCCAAGGCGTAGCCGTGCTCGACGGCGGCATGGGGGGTACGGAGGTTAGCGCGGACGACCTTGTGGAGCGTGGTGTCCTCGGGGCGGCGGCGCTCGGAGTGGTCTGGCCGTGAGCGCCGGCGCCCCCCCGCGACGGGCACGCGCCCAGCCGAGGACGCGGGCGCCGACGCACATGCCAGCATCGTCAGCGAAAGAAAGGGCGGGACGATTCGCATGGACCGGAGCCTACCGCTCTCGCGTCAGCTGCAGGTCGTGCCGATGCACTTGCAGCAGTACCCGCCGCAGTCGCCGAAGCCGGGCCTGCAGACGACCGCCTTGGGGGTGCACGTGTTCGTCAGGTCGTTCCACGTGGTGCCGGTCGGGCAGCACATGCCGCTGCTGCAGCTCTCCCCGCTGGGGCAGGTGCCGCAGCTGATCGTGCCGCCGCAGCCGTCCGATATGGTCCCGCACTGCAGGCCGCCGCCGCATTGCGTCGCCGGGTGGCAGGAGCAGTCGGTCGCGACCACGGTCAGCGGCGGGGAAACCGCCGACGTGCCGCCCCAGTCCTGCGCGATGACCTTGTACGAGATGGAGGTCCCCGGCACCGGAGCGTAGTAGTCGACGAACGCGTTCGTGACCTGCCCCGTGGTGGGGTTGGGCACCAGATCGTACGGGCATGCGCCGGGACAGGGGCCGCTCTCCTGGCGAGTCAGCGTGAGGCCCGCGAGGCCCTGGCCGCACGAGATCGTGGTCGCCCCCGAGTATCCGTAGCAGGACCAGCTCGCCGAGCACCACGGGTAGGACGTGACCGTCCCGTTGACGATGACCTGCTCGGAGAACGGGGCGTCGTTCGCCCCGCCGATGCCGTAGACGCCGTTGACCCACACGGCCTGCGGGTTGAGCGGGTCGATCGACTGGCGATTCACCTCGCGCGGGTAGATGGGGGTCTTCGAGACGAACGGGCCGCTCGCCCAGGCCTGCTCCGGCAAGGCCGTGCCGTTCGCGAGGTAGGTCGTCGAGCGCGCCGAGAGCGTGCCGGCGTTCGTGTTGGTGACGGAGTAGCCCACCACGGCGGAGCCGTCGGCGGTGGCCTCGACGAGGGGTGCGGTGGTCGTCACGCCGGCACCCGGGGAGGACACGTCGGTGCCCCACGTGGGCTGCAGGCTGAGCGTGGCGGACCACGTGGTGTGCGTCGTCGAGATTAGCTGCTGGTCGAGGTGGCCGTGGGTGTTGTCGGTCGACTCGTACGTCGTGTAGAGATAGCCGTCGCGGATCGTCGCCGAGGTCGGGTCCTGCCCCTTGTAGCTGAGGACGCCCTTGGGCTCGTACCCCGTGTCCGGCATCGCGGCCGCGATGACGGTCGGCGCGATCGAAGGATTCGAGTTGGGGACGAAGCCGAAGAGCGTCGGCACCTCGCCCTCGCCGGACGACTTGCTCATCACGTAGGCGGTGCCGGGGATCGGGCCGGCCGGATCCGGCGGCTGGTTGTGCGTAGGGACGACGAGGAAGCCCACCGTCGTGTGCTGCCCTGGGCCGAAGTCCGTCACCTGGTACGGCAGGCCGAGCTGGGACTGGGTGTACGGGAAGCTCCGCAGGGTTCCGGCCGGCACCGGCGGAGGATTGACGTTCGGCGGCGCCACGAAGCCGACCGCCCCCACCCCCTGGGCGAGGTCATCCAGGAGGTAGAGCGTGACGAGCGGCTTGGGCGAATCGACCTCCGAGCCGATCCCGTGGTTCGAGACCGCGTAATAGTTGCCGCTCACGCCCACGCGCGGCCAGTCGGCGTAGTACTCGGGGGCCTGGTACAGCCAGAAGCCCTGCGTGGGATCCTCGGACACCGATACCGCGAACAGGAGGTAGCGCCAGCAGTAGGGGTCGGCGCCGGGCGGGCCGTAGATGGGCGGGACGCCGTTGTTCTGATTGTTGAGATTCGTCAGGTACGTCCAGTTGTTGTTTCGCACGTGCGCGGCGAGGATGAAGCGCTTGCGCACCGGGTCGTACGTCGAGTGCGCATCGTAGGTGTAGTCCCCGAGGATGCACGACGAGGAGTACGCGGGCGTGTTGTTGTTGCTGGGGGCGTCCTTGGTCGCGTCGCACGTCGCGTACGTCGGGAATGCCGGCGACGGTGCCTGATTGAAGGGCAGGTTCTTGTTGATGAAGTTCGGGCTCGCCACCTTGAAGAACGACGCGAAGAGCGTGTTGGCGGGCACGATGTAGCCCGTCCCGAGCCCGGCATCGATCTTGCTGCCGTCGCTGTGCTTGTAGAAGGCGTAGCTCCCGGAGTTGCTGGCCACGATGGTGCTCTGGCCGACCACGATCTCCTGGTGAAAGCCGCCGCCGATCGGGGACTGGCCCGGAGGTGGAATCTGCGTCAGGGGCGGCGTATAGGATGCCGCCTCCGTCGAGCCTATCGCGGTGCGGTCGTCTGTGGCCCCGCAGGCCGATACACAGAGCGCCACCGCCGCGACGGGCCATCGGGTCCGTCTGTGCCCGGGCCGTGCCGCCCGCCCGCCTGAAACCGTCTCGATATCCATGCGATTCGTGCCTCCTCGTGGTGTGGCTCGGGCGCCGACCGATTCGACGCTCGCGGCCCCATCGAGGAAGAGAAGGCACGTCGGTCCTTGTAGCGAAGAAACGACACGGGTGACCGCGCTCGGGTTGCGAACGCTAGAGACCGAGACCGGTCACAACGTAGAGGGATTGATGTTCCTGCAGCTCGGAGTACGCCAGACCGCGGCCGTCGGCGGTGGCGAACGGTCCGATGGAGGACGGCATGTCTCGCGCCGTGCGCAGATCGGAGACCTGCGTCTGGACACCGGTCTCGAGATCGAGGCGCGTCACGCGCGAGTGGCGCGGACCTTCGATGACCTGGACGAAGAGAGCGCGGCCGTCAGGGCTGAAGCGGAGCGGCCTGACGGCGGCCCCGAGTTGCGGCAGCGGGCGCGGCTGGCTGCCGTCGAGCGGGCGGAGGACATAGCGGCCCTCGGCGTCGACACACAAGAGCGTCCGGCCGTCCGGCGTGAGCGCAGGGCGCACGACGTGCCAGCCCGCTTCCGTCAGCGGCACCGGAGCCCCGCCCGCGACGTCCTGGGCGAAGACCTGCCAGTCGCCGGCCGCCCGCGCGTTGTAGACGATGCGCGTCGCGCCCGGGAAGAAGGCGGCGTAGCCCTGCGCGTAGTGCTCGATGGGCCCGGGCGGCAGCTCGCGCGCGGCGCCTGCGCCGGTCGGCATGACGACGAGCTGGTGGCGGTCGCCGCGACGCTGGAACAGCACGGCCCATTGCTTGTCGTCGGACAGCGCGCCCGGAAACCCCGCGCCGATGTCGACCGCGGGCCCCCCGTCGGTCGGGCGCAGATAGGCCTCGTAGTCGCTGGTCCCGCCCATGCCGCCCTCGGCGAGGAGGATCGCGCTGCCGTCGGGGGCAAGCCCCGCGACTATGGAGACGTCGAGCCAGGACATATCATGCTCCATCCCATCTGGATCGCGGTAGTGGGCGCTCATTCCGAGGTCCGCGAAGCGCACCAGCGCGCCGCTCGGCCCAACGTCGAATATCGAGGCCGACAGGAGCTGGGCGACCAGGCGCCGCGGCGGGCCCGATGGTGCGACCGCGTAGATCCCGCCCCGGCTGCCCTCGTCGATCGCCGAGAACCAGGGCTCCCCGCCGCCCGGGGCCCAGGCCACGCGGTTCATGATGTACCAGTGCGCGTCGGTGCTGCAGCCGTAGACGCCCGCGCGCGTGACCGTGCACACCCGCCCGGCATCGTCGCCGGCGATGGGGTGCTCGACGAACGCGATGCGGTCGCCGTCGGGTGCGACGCGCAGGCTCTGGATCTTCCCGGGCGCGCGATAGAGCGGGTGGCCGGGGGGAAGCTCGATGGCGTCGGCGTGGAGCACGACCAGCTCGCCCGCCGGCGTGAAGTCGGCCTCCGTCACGTCATCGGCGACGTCGCGCGGCGTGGCGCCCGACATCGACATGCGCGCCAGGGTGTGGCCGCGCAGGACGGCGAGTTCACCGTCGCGGCCGACCGCCGCCAGCGAGTAGCCGGGCTCGGTCAGGGCGCGCGACTCGCGCCCGCCGGGGACGGTGGCGTAGACGCGCGGGCCTTCGCCTCCGAGGCTGGCAGAATAGATGACCGTGCGCCCGTCGGGCGCGAAGCGGGCGTTGTCGACGACGCCGCCGTGGAAGGTGAGGCGCGTGTAGTCGATTCGAGCTTCGGGCGGCGTTTTCGTGAGGCCGCGCTGGACGACCAGTGCCGCGGCGACCAGCGCGGCCGCGCCGGTGCCGGCCACGGCGAGCGGCCAGCTCGGGCGGCGCCGCGGCAGAGCGAGGTCGCGGACCGACAGCGCCTCGCGCAGGTCGGCGGCCAGATCGCGCGCCGACTGGAAGCGCTCGAGCGGTTCCTTCTCGAGGCAGCGAAGGACGAGCCGGGCCGCCACCCAGGGCACGGTGGCGGGGAGCGGCCGAGGTGCATCGCGCAGCACGGCGGTCATGACCTCGGCATCGTTGCCGTCGGCGAACGGCGTCCGGCCGGCCAGCATCTCGTACAGCACGACACCCAGGCTGAAGATGTCTGAACGGCCATCGACCGGCTTGCCACGGACCTGTTCCGGCGCCATGTAGCCGACGGTGCCGAGGATCGTGCCCGGCTCGGTCAGCTGCCCCGCCTCGACGGCGTCGTTGCCGTACGTCGGTTGATACTTGGCCAGACCGAAGTCGAGAATCTTGACGCGCCCGTCTCGGGTCAGAAAGATGTTCTCCGGCTTCACGTCGCGGTGAACGATGCCGGTCTCGTGCGCCGCGGCCAGGCCGGCGGCGATCTCGGCACCGATCTCGAGGGCGCGCGCGACCGGCAGGGGCGCCCCCAGGCGCGCGCGCAACGTCGTGCCCTCGAGGAGCTCCGTGACGACGTACGACGCGCCGTCATGCACGCCGATGTCGTAGAGCGCCAGGAGGTTGGGGTGGTTGAGTTGCCCGATCGTGCGGGCCTCGCGTTCGAACCGCGACGCCCACGCCGGATCCGAGCGCAGCGCGGGTGTCAGCAGCTTGATGGCGACCTCGCGGCCGAGCTGCGAGTCGCGGGCCCGGTAGATCTCACCCATGCCGCCTCGACCGATGAGGTCGAGGATCGTGAAGCGCCCGACCTGGACCGGCCGTGGCGCTGGCTTGGTCCCGGGCAGGGTCCGCGCGAATGCCGGCGAAGCCCGGTGCTCGCGAATCAAGAGCGCGACGGTCTTGCGGCACACCTCGCACCCCTCCAAGTGGGCCCGTATGGTCATCGCTTCGTCGGGGCGCAGCGTCTGGTCCGCGAGCTCGTGGAGCAACGCCTCGTCCGGGCAGGCGTCCATCAAGACTTCTCCCCACCGAGCGCACGCCTCAGCGTGAACGGCAGCCGGTTGCGCAGGAGACGGAGAAGGCTGGCGACGTCGTCGGTACCGAGCGACAGCCGCCGGGTCAGCCCGCGCCGCGTTTCGTGCAGCAGCCGCGCCAGGGCGCGAGCGACCCAGCGGGCGACGGTCACGCGATGGACTTCGTAGATGCTAGCGACCTCATCCTCGGTCAAACCGTCGACATAGCGATAGCGCAGGAGCGCACGCTCGCGAGGCGCGAGCGCCTCCAGCGCCTCGGCAAACGAGGCGTGGAACTCGTCGCGGCAGCGCGCAAGCGTGAGCTCGGCCTCGATGTCGAGCGCCGGCATGGCAAACTCCTCGAGCGGTTCGGTCTCGACCTTCTGGCGCGCTCGTGCCCGCTTGCTCGTGAGGACGGCGTGGCGCACCACCGTCACCCGGAGCCAGGCGCGCAGCTCGCCCCGGCCGACGAACTGGGCGATCCGCGGCGGCTCGTCGTCCTGGCCGACGAAGAGAGCGCGGCGCACGTCCTGGACGGCGTCGTCCACGAGGTCGGGCGGCAGCCCTGCTCGCGACGCGAAGGCTTTCAAATCCTTGCCATAGCGCTCCTCGAACGCCGCGTGCGCTGCCGGATCGCGATGGGCGCACGCCCAGGCAAGATAGAGCTCCGCGACGCGCTCCGGCTCCAGATCGGCCACCCCGCGCGCTTCGAGCTCGCTCGCGAAGTCGGCGACCGGCCAGCTGATCCTCGGCCAGGCGCGGGGACCGGCGCTCGCTAGTTCGAGCAGGCGCGGGGTCACGGCATCAGCATAGACCCCCTGTGGGACCGTGGCCACTGCGAGAAAGCGCGGAGGCAGCGGAGCGCGACCCCGTCCGTGGCGGCGACTTGGTCTGGCCGAGCGTGCCGGCCGGCAGCCATTTCCCGTAGCGGACGATCACGAAGCCAGGTACGAGAAGAGCTCCGCGGGCACCGGTTCCCTCTTGGTCGAGCGGTGAAGACGCATGGCTTCGCTGGCCACGTAGGTCAACGCCTGATCGAGGGCCGCGAGCGTGGCCTGCTTCAGGTCGAGGGTGTCGCGCAGCACGAATCGCTTCCCGGCGAGCGCCAGCGCACCCTTGGGCGCCTTGAGGTTGTACGCGAGCGCGTCCGTCGGGGCGAAGCTGCGGCTGTCTGCCACCGGACCGGCAATGTCCAGCCTGGGGCCGCCGCTCCGTTCCGCCTGGAAGGTCACGACCACCTCTTGCTCGGCGCCATCGGGAAATTCACAGCGCAGGGTGTACGAGGTCGCCGTTTCGGATGTCGGACGGTAGTCCTTGCGGATATGGGCTCGAATCTCTTCCCACGTGAGCATCGTTTCATTCCTCGCATTCACAATGACGGTCGTCCACACGAGTCGGTGTCGCGCGGCATCTTCAACGCGACGGGGAAGCCCAGGAGAAGGTCTTGGGCGCGGTGTCGACTGCACCGCTACGCGATCTCGAGGAGGGCATGCGCTCCGGGCGGGCAGCCACACCGCACTGCCATCACCGACAACCTCCTCGACGGACGCAAGCCGGTTACGAGCGCCTATCCGGAGACCGCCTGCACGCGGATGGCTAGGTGACCCAACAGTTGGCGTAGTCCAGCGCGCCCGGGCCCTTGAGCCCGCCCTGGTTGCTCGACGCTCCGGGCTTCGAGCCGCCCCATTTCAAGCCAGCGCCCTTGTCGAGCTGACGCCAGAGGTCGCCCGTCCCCTGCGCCATCTGTTGGATCTGTTTCGCCCGCGCGTCCGCGCCGTCGGTACCGGCGGGACGCTTCGCGGCGCCGCGCTTGGGCGCGTCGTCACTGAACAGACTGTCGAATGCGCCGATCGCGCCGTCGATCGCGTTGCCAACTGCCCCGCCCGTGAGTCGCTGGTCGGCATCCGCCAAGCCGCTCACGACATGGTCACCGGCAGTCTCGAACTCGCGGGTGGCCTGCTTACCGAAGGCCCAGTTCGATGCACCCTCGGCGGCATCGCCGACCGTATTCCAAATATCCATGAATGACATACGTCCCCGTTCCCTTCCTACCGTGAATTGGATGCCACGGTGTTCATGAATGAGCTTCGCGACCGACCGGCGCCCGTCGTAGACGAGAACGCAACCCGATCAGAAAGAGCAAACGCCCACCTGCGCGTAGCGATCAATTTTGCACGTCGATCGCCAACCGGAAAGTTCCCTCATGGAATCCTCATGTTGGAGACGCGAGCGGAACGCTCTCGGTCGTGCGCGGCCGCCACCGCCGAGGCTACGAAGGCTCCGCGCTACAGAAGGGCAGCCGCCTCCTCTTCTAGGCACGGACGGATTTGCTGCAGCAGGTCCGAGACGGCGGAGGAATCGGCGATCATGGAAGCCTTCGATAGCGCAATTTCCCAGAGCGACCCGTGGGTGAGCCCGAGCACCGACCCAGTACACATCGAAGCGGACCACGGGAGCTTGGTCACATCCGCGCCGGACGCGCTCAATCCACTGATCTGGCGCATGGAGGATCGCCCGACCGATCTCGTCTGGGGTGCGCGCCGGCCACGGTACGTCGGCGCCGGCTCGCAGGCGACTTCGCGCGTCGATGGAGCGACCGCCGACTCGGGCGCGCCGCCGACGCTCGTCTCGTCGGAGCCGTACGGGGTCGGCGCGGACCCGACCAACTTCGCGGCCGCGCTTGCGGACGCGAACGTGCCGCTCATCTCGTCGAAGCCCTATGGGCCTGCTGCGGCCGGCAACGACAACGCCACGAGCGCCGGCGACGCGGCCAAGATCGCCGCGGCCGTAAAGGGCGGCGATCCGGCGGCGATCGCGACGTGCCTCAACGCCAAGCCGGCGCGCGGCCAGGATCCGGCAGCGACCCAGGCCAAGGACCAGACGGCGTCGGCGAAGGACCCTGCCGCGCCGGCCACCTCGACGTCGAACGATCCCGCGGCGCCGGCGACCGCCAAGGGGCCGGCCGCGGCCAAGGACCCGGCGGCCGATCCCGAGAAGAAGGGGCTGCCCCAGGAGACGCTCGACAAGCTCCAGAACGACATCTTCAAGGCGCGCGACGGCATCGGCACCGACGACAAGGCCATCAACGCCGCGCTCCGGCAGTGCAAGACCCAAGCCGACATCGACCGCCTGAATGAGGCCTACAAGCACGCCCACGACGGCCACACGCTCGACGACGACATCAAGGACAAGCAGTCCAAGGCGCTGCTCCACCCGGATGATCCGGGGTCGCGCCAGACCGCTGCCGTCGAGGCGCTCAAGGACGCGCGCAGCCTCTTCAGCTCGACCGATCCCGAGAAGGTCCACGCCGCGCTCGAGGGGCTCAAGCCCGAAGAACGGAAGGCGGTCATGGACAAGTACAAGGAGGAGACCGGCTCCAGCCTCGAGGACCAGAGCAAGGCGTCGGCGGTCGCCGCGGGCGCGGCCAAGGGGGCCATGATCGGCTCGCTCATCCCCGTCATCGGCACCGTCGTCGGCGGCCTCGTCGGCGGCGCCATCGGCGCGATGCAGGGCGAGAAGTCGGCCGACGCCGATAACAAGGCGATCGAGGACATCGTCAAGGGCGGCAAGGACTCGGAGGCGAATTACCGCAAGGACGTCATCGAAAAGGAGCTGCACGGCGGCGTGTTCGGCAGCGGCGGCTTCCTCGGCCTCGGCATCGGCCGCGACACAGAGAAGATCGATCGCATGATCGAGACCGCGTCGCCCGAGGACAAGAAGAAGCTCACCGCGGCGGTCGGCGCGGACGTCACCCAGTCGCTGTCCGGCGACGACCAGAAGCTCGCCAAGGCACTGCTCGCCGACAACAAGGCCGCGGCCGACGCGGTCCGCATCCACCAGTCCGATGGCATCTTCACGAACGACAAGGAGAAGGCCTTCGCGCAGATGGAGGGCAAGAGCGCCGCCGAACGCGACCAGATGCAGAAGCAGTTCAAGGCGCTCTACGGCACCGACGCCACCACCTTCATGACCAAGGAGTTCGGCGCCGGCTCCAACGACGCCGAGGCGGCGCGCCAGCTCGCCGACACCTCGGGCTACCACAAGACGCAGGCCGAGGTGCAGAGCCTGCAGCAGCGGCTCAAGGACAACCCCAACGACGCGGACGCCAAGAAGTCGCTCGAGGCCAAGCAGAAGGAGCTGGCGGGCGCCGACAAGGGTCACATGGACCCGGCATTCGAGCTCAAGTACGCGATGGACGGCTTCGGCACCGACATGAAGCGCATGAAGGAGGCGCTGGCCGGCAAGTCGCCCGACGAGATCAACAAGATCAAGAAGGACTACGAGAAGCTCACGCACCACACGCTCGAAGAGGACATGGCGGGCGAGACCAAGCTGCACTCGACGTCGTGGATCCCCGGCTACGACCTGATCAAGAACGGCGGCATGCCGTCGGACAGCCGCGAGGGCCTCGAGATCAAGCAGATGCTGCGCGGCGACCCGTCGAAGATCGCCGACCCGGCCGAGCGCGCGCGTGTCGAGATGCTGAATGCCAAGGAGGACCACGACTTCGAGCGCGGAAGCGGCCGGGGCCTCCTCGACAAGGGCGTCGACCTGGTCAGCTTCGGCAAGCTGCACAGCTTCACGGACATCTACAGCGACGCCGGCAAGGAGATGGACGCGCACTACGCGCGGCAGCTCAAGGACGCCGGCGTTGACGACAAGGCCGTCGGCACGGGCTCGGCCGCCGAGCTCGCCGCGTACAAGAAACTCGCCGCCGACAAAGACAAGATGAAGGACTTCGAGCAGCTCTCGAAGTACGAGAAGGACGACCGCGACAACACGCGCGCGGTCAAGGACCAGGCGTCGAACGCCGCCGCGATGACCGCGACCCTCGTCGTGGCCACCGCAACGACCGCGGCGACCGGCGGCGCGGCCGGCGCGGCGTGGGCGGCGGTCCTCGGCGGCCTCGCCGGCGGCGGCGCGGGCATGCTGACCAAGGCGGCGATGCAGGGCCAGGGCTACAACGACTTCGACATGCTGAAGGACGCCGGCGAGGCGCTGCTCCAGGCCGGCGCCGGCGGCCTGTCGCAATCGGCGCGGCTCGCCGGCTTGCTCGGCAAGATCAGCAGCAACAAGGTCGCCATGGAAGCCATGAAGATGGCGGTCATGGGCGGCGTGAACCGCGCCGGTGGTGCGCTCCTCGACGAGGAGGCCTGGCGCAACGGCCACGTCGGCGTCGACATGCTGAAGGGCCTCGGCCTCGGGATGGCCGGCGGCGCCGTCAGCGGCGGGATCATGGGCGGCTTCGGCGAGGGCATGGCGAACAAGGCCATGGCCGGCGTGATCGGCGGCGGCATGGGCGGCGTGGCGGAGTCGGCGATCGACCCCGCGACCTGGGAGGGCGACCCGTCGAAGATTCTCGCGCAGAAGGTCCTTTCCAATGTCGCTGGCGCAATGATCGGCGGCTTTGCTGGCGGCCATGGCTCCGGTGCTCCGCACGAGAATGCGGTGCCGGTCGAACCCGGTAGACCGGTTTCGCCGGTCGATCCGCACGCGCCGACGCCGGTCCAGCCGGCTGCCGTCGACCCGCTGGCGCCGACGGTGCGGGCTCCGGTCGAGCCGGTCCCGGCCGAGCTGCCGCCCGTCGACGACGGTCACAACTGGGGCGAGCGCGCCTTCGCGCAGGCCGAGCGCGAGGCGCTGGCCAAGATGGACCCCGAGCGCTTCGGTCACATGGTCGAGGGGCCGGAGTCGGCGTCGGCCGCCGAGCACCAGCCGGCCGCGCGCCCGGCCGACGAGCCGGCCGCCGCGTTCCACGAGAAGGACGCGATGCGCCTCGAGGGCGAGGAGGAATACCTCAGGCAGGAGAACGAGGCGGCCGAGCGGGCGCGCGCGGCGCGCGCGGCGGCCGCGCCGCCCGCGACGGCTGACCAGCCGGCGCCGGTCACGGAGCGGAGCCCGGTCGGGCCGGAGCATCTGCGCGCGCGCGAGCCGCAGGTCGAGGTCGTCTCGAAGCCGGCGTCGCCGGCCGACACCGAGCGCGCGCCGGCGATCAAGGTGCCGCGCGAGGAGCATTACTGGGGCCCGGTCATGCCCGAGGGTGAGCCAGGGTTCGCGCCGGAGAGCGCGACTCCGAGCCAGATGGCGCCTACCGAGATGCCGGCAACCGAGATGGCCCCGACCGAGAAGGCGCCGGCCCCGCGCGCGTTCGAGGGCCCGATGAGCCCCGAGCAGAAGGAGGCGTTCCGCGGTCCGGGCCCCGACCGGGCCATCCCGGACCAAGCCGACGTCGCGCGCATCGTCAACAAGGCGCGCGCGAACACCGAGCCGCTCACGCCGGCCGAGGCCGACCTGCTCATGAAGCAGGTCGCGTACGGCGGCAGGAAGGCCATCTGGGAGACGCACCTCGAGAACGCGGCGCGGAACGGGGCCGAGGCGTATCAGAAGGCGCTGTACACGGACATCTTCACGCCGGAGCACCTGGGCGGCTACTGCGGCGAAGGCCAGGCCGCGACCGCGTACCACCTCCAGGAGCTCGTGCCGGGCGCGCAAATCAACCCGATCCACACTGGGCAGGCCTTCGGTCCGGGCGCGGCGTCGCACTCGATCGTCATCGCCGAGCTGCCCGGCGGCCAGCGCTTCCTCATCGACACGACGGTCGCGCAGTTCTACAACCCGGAGGCCGTCGGCAAGAACGGAGCCGGCCAGGTCGGTCTGCGCACGACCACCGAAGGCATGCCGGTTATGGACCAGCTCAAAACTACCGGCTACCTGCCGCTCGACGAGAACACCGCGCGCATCTACGGCGAGGTCGTCGCCGGCAGGCAAGGCCTGCGGCCCGAAGACTACATCCCGAGCGCGGAGAACAACGTCCAGAAGCGCGAGCTCGACTTCCAGCGCGACAAGCTCAAGCTGCCCAAGGTCGAGCTGCAGACGGCAGACTGGGCGAAGCAGAACGGTGTGCCGCACTATGGGGCGAGCGATCCCCTGCCGAGCTTCCCGCTCGATTGAGCCGGCGGCGCGGCCCGCGCATGCCGACGCCGAGCGCGCCGCTGACTCGACTGTCCTGCCGCCGGACAACGGACCGCAGGCCGCTGACGGCCACGACTTGGCCGAGCGCAGCTTCACGCCCGAGGAGCGCCCGGTCTCGGCGCCGGCATCGAGCGTCGCCGGTGAGCCCGGCGCGCCGGTGGCGGCGGCGGTTCCACCCCAGCTCGTCGCCGAGCTCGATGACGTGGCGCGCCCGGCGCGCGAGCGGCTGCCTGCGGGCGAGTGGGAACACTTCCAGGCCGAGGCTGCCGCGAGCGTGCAGGAACAGGAGCTACTACTGAACAGGTCCAGCCGCCAAATGCGTGGCCCAGGTGGGCCAACTCGGCGGTCGCCGGATATACTCAGCGCACGCACTGGGATCGACGCCATGGTGCGGCAGCTCGTCGACCAGTTGCCGGTGAAGGTGGTCTGGGGCCTGGGCGATCACTACATCCCGGATCGCTGGGCCGAGACGTCCCCGCGCCTCGGTCCGGGTGACGCTGCCCGGCGCGCGCCACTGGTGCCGATCAGTGCCGCATCGGCCGTGGCGCGGGCCATCCAGACGCTGCTTTGAGCTCCGTGACCCGGCGCCTTCGCGTGACGCTGGATCAGTTTCGGGGTTCGCCGGTCAGAGCCAGGACCGCGCGCCACCCCGCGTACGCGCGGAGGCTCTGGATCTTGCCGTCCCTCACCTCGATGATGTCCACGGAGAACTTCTCCGCCTCTGAGGACGCAGTCATGAACTCGACGGCGACCGTGTTGCCTCGAATGATCGGCGGTTCGTGTCCTCCCCAGGGCACGCCGCGCTTCATGAGCGCGCGTGCGAGCTCCCGTATTTCATCCCGACCGCGGCACACCCCCTCCTTCCGGTTGAAGACGCGCGAGACCAGATAGCTCTCGATCGTTGCGTCTTGTGCGAAGAGCCCAACGATGCCCTCGAGGTCGTTCCGGGACAACGCGGCTTCCACATCGTCGATGACCCGCTCTACGGTGGTGATCGGCTCGTCTTTCATGGTCGTCTCCCAATGATCTCTTCCAATGGATTCAATGTCGAGCTCCCACAAGCTCAGCGACGTACTGCGCGATCCAATCCCCGGTCACCTGCTGCGTCGCGACGTTGAGGCGGTTCCAGAGATTTGCGAGGGCGATCGTCATCACCAGCGCACCGAGCGCGGCCTCGGAGAAGTGTCGAGCCGCTGCCTTCCACACCTCGTCCGGCACCGCATCGGCTCGGTCGCTGAGTCTCGTCGCGGCCTCCGCTAGAGCGAGCGCGGCGCGCTCGGCCTCCGTGTAATAGGGGGTTTCTCGCCACGCCGCGAGCGCGAAGATCCGCGTGTCGCTCTCGCCGAGCTTGTTCAGCATGCGAGAGTGCATGTCGACGCAGACGCTGCATCCATTGATCTGACCGACGCGAACGTTGACGAGCTCGAGGGTCGCTCGAGGCACTCCGCAGCTTTCCGTGGCCTTGACGATCGTCAGAAGGGCTTCCCTGCTACCCGGCAGGGCAAAGACCGGGCTCTTCATCCGAGGTTGCATGGTCATCATCTCCGATGGCGGGTGTGTCTTGCGCCGCGCCGTCCGGGGCGAGGCACCTGTAAGACACGCGGTAGACTAGAAACGTGACGGGCTGAGCTTGTGATCCTCAGTGAGGCCCCACCCCGTCACATCACCCGCGTGTCGCGGGTCTCATGTGTATGACCCAGCACGGCTTAGGAATGGGACCGGTGGACGAGCTCAAATGGTTGGCGGAAAGGTTCGAGGAGCAGCGGCCCCGTCTGCGGGCCGTCGCCTATCGCATGCTTGGCTCGCTGAGTGAGGCCGAGGACGCCGTCCAAGAAGCCTGGCTCCGGCTCAGCGGAACGGGCTACCGAGAGGTCAACGATCTTGGCGCATGGTTGACGACCGTCGTCGCCCGCATCTCGCTGAACATGCTCCGTTCACGCAAAGAGCGGAGCCAGACTCGCGTGCCCGATCCGATCATCGACCGCGCTGACGGTCCGAGCCCGGAGCACGAGGCACTGCTGACCAACGCGGTGGGCCTTGCGCTGCTCGTGGTGCTCGAGACCCTTGCGCCGGCCGAGCGCCTCGCGTTCGTGCTGCACGACATCTTCGGCATGCCCTTCGCGGCGATCGCGCCCATCGTCGAGCGCACGCCTGAGGCCGCTCGCCAACTCGCCAGCCGCGCACGACGCCGCATTCAGGCGCGCAACGCCACTCCCGACGTCGACATGGAGGTTCAACGAAGCGTTGTCGACGCCTTCCTTGCGGCTGCGCGTGACGGTGACTTCCACAAGCTCGTCGCTGTCCTCGACCCGGACGTGGTCCTCCGAGGCGACGCCGGCACAGGCAGATTGATCGAGGTCCGGGGTGCGGAGCAGGTGGCTCGTGGAGCGCAGTCCTTCTCGCGCCTCGGCCTTCTCAGGCACCCGGTCCTCGTCAACGGCGCCGCTGGAGCGGTCTGCATGCTCGAAGGAAAGCCGTTCGCGGTCATGGCCTTCACGGTCATGGGCGGAAAGATCGTCGAGATCGACATCCTCCGCGACCCTGAGCGACTCAGCCAGCTCGATCTGACCGTGCTTGACGGCTAGAGCGTAACCCCTCCACGATCAGCTCGTGGCGTCGGGGTTGCCGGTGAGCGCGTTCGCCGAGCGGGAAGGACTCGACGTGGAGCGGCGAGTGCCGCGTGATGGGCGCCTGATTCGGGGTGGCTCGGCCGGCCATGGGTTACGCAGCGGTTGGTGTGTGTAATCTGGCGTACCTTCACGGGTTAGTGGACGCAGCGCGCGTCGGTCGCAGCGACACCGGCAGCCCTCGACGCGTCCCGAGGTTTCGCAGCTTGCGACGCGCCTACCCCTTCTCGTAGAGTCCCCATTCAACCGGCAGCCGCACGGCCGCTTCGCGCTGGTTTCACGCAATAGCTCAGTGAAATTACTTGGCGCCGTGATGTCGATCCGAACGCGGCTCGATTGTCTAAGAGGCGCGAAGGGATCGCGGTGGTCCTCTCGCACGTCCCCCGTGGAGGCCTAGATGGCAAAATACCTCTTCCTGATCCAGCACAAGCCGGACGCCTACGCTGGACTCAGCCCGGAAACAATGCAGGACATCCTGAGAAGGTACGGGCACTGGGTGCAGCAGCTCAAGGACTCGGGAGCCTACCTCGCGAGCGAGGGGCTCGCGAACGACGGCCGCACGCTGCGCAAGGAGCAGGACCGCCTCCGCGTCTCCGACGGTCCGTACGTCGAGAGCAAGGAGCTGGTCGCCGGCTTCTACCTCGTCGAGGCGCGCGACTACGAGCACGCGGTCGAGTTGGCTCGCGACTGTCCGGTCCTCGAACGAGGTATCCTCGAAATCCGGCAGATCGTTGCAAGGTGATGCGATGGCCGGCGGGTCAAGCGCCGACGTCGAGCGGCTGGTCGACCATCTCTTCCGGCACGAGTTCGGCCGCATCCTCGCGATCCTGACGCGCGCGTTCGGCCCGGAGCATCTCGATCTCGCGGAGGACGTGGCGCAGGAAGCGTTGATGAAAGCCTTGGAAGTGTGGCCGTACCGCGGCGTGCCCGAGAACCCGACGGCGTGGCTCGCGCAGGTGGCGAAGAACCGCGCGATCAACGTCCTCAATCACGTCCGCCTTATCAAACGCAAGTCGCAGAACATCGCTGACGCCCTCGGTCCCGATCGCGACGCCGACCAAGCTGCAGAAAGCATCGACGCGTCCGGGGCGATGGACGACGTCGCGCGGCTCATGTTCGTGGCGTGCCACCCGGCGTTGTCCGCCGAGAGTCGTGTCGCGTTGACGCTGAAAACGGTCGCCGGTCTCAGTGTTGAAGAGATTGCGAGCGCCCTCTTGGCACAACCAACGGCCGTCGCGCAGCGGCTCGTTCGCGCGAAGAAGCAGATCGCCGAGCTCGCGCTCTCGTTCGAGGTGCCCGCGCCGGCGGAGCTGCCGACGCGCCTCGGTTCAGTGCTCGAGGTCCTCTATCTCTTGTTCAACGAGGGCTACGCAGCGCACGGCGGAGACAACCTCGTGCGGGGCGAGCTGTGCGAGGAAGCGATCCGGCTCGGCACCCTGATCTCTCGCATTCCGGAATGCGATCAACCGCGCGTGCACGCGCTGCTCGCGCTCATGCTCCTCGCGGCCGCGCGCCTCGACGCGCGGATGGCCGCGGGCGGCGAGCTCCTCCTGTTACAGCAGCAGGACCGCTCGCTCTGGAATCGCGAGCGCATCGTCGCGGGGATGGCGCACCTGGAGAAGAGCATGCACGGCGACGCGCTGACCGCGTATCACCTGGAAGCGGGCATCGCTGCGTGCCACGCGACCGCAAGCAGCTATGAAGACACGGACTGGGCCCAAATCCGCGAGCTCTACGACCAGCTCCTCGTGATCAACCCGTCCCCTGTCGTCGCGCTCAACCACGCGGTGGCGGTGTTTCAGTGCGACGGGCCAGCCGCGGCGTTGCGCATGCTGGAAGCGGTCCGCGAGCACCCAGCGCTGCAGCGCTACTACTTGCTGTGGGCGATCCTCGGCAAGCTGTCGGCCGCCGCTGGCGACGACGCGCGCGCCGCCGCGTACTACCGCGAGGCCCTCCGCTGCCCGTGCTCGGCGCCTGAGCGCCGCTTTCTGGAAAGCACGCTCGCGGCGCTCCCCGGCTCGTCATCGTAACGCTCGCGACCGCGGCGCGATGTCGATTCTCGTCTCGGTCGATTGTCTAGAGGGTGATTCGAGGCGATGGCCTCGAAGCACAACCCGAAAGAAGGAGCAGAACCATGCCAGTCGTGATGATCAAGGGTCCGAGCCTCAGCAAGAACGCGAAGAAGGAGCTGATCGAGGGAACGCTGCACGCCCTCATCAGCACGTACCAGATGCCCGACGACCGCGTGTACATCGAGGAGGTGGCCTCGGAGAACGTCGGTCACACGCCTCTCCTTACGGTCACGCGCGGTGAGGACTGGGCGGTGCAGTCGGAGCCCGCGCGGATCTACGTCGAGGTTGTCGCCCCGCCGGGCCTTCCGATCGAGGCCAAGCGCAAGCTGATGCGAGAGCTCACCGAGGTCGCGGGGCGCGCGTACGCGCGCAACGACTTCCGCGATGTGCTCGTCTCGCTCGACGAGCATAAGGTGGAGGACTTTGCGAGCAACGGCTTCCTTCAGACCGAGAACCCGGACATGGCGCCGTTCGCGGCGGCACTTCAGCGCAAGTGAGCGTGACGGGCAGGGTGCGTGGCTCCCGCCGTGAATTCGGGAGCCATGCACCCGATGCCTGTGCCTACGGCGTTCTCGGGCGGCAGCCGTCTTCTGACCGTCGTGGGCGCGGCTGCCGCGCCAGGAGTGCCGTCCTCGTAAGCCTGGTCGGCAGAGAGTTCTTGTGAGCGTTCTGCTTTGGACTTGTTTCCTGCGTGAACATACATACTGGTTGGTATGTTGACCGCTAGAAAGAGACGGCGGTCGCGCGTGACCACGCCGCGTAGTGCAGAACGGACGCGTGGGCGCCTGCTGCAGGCTGCGTTCCACGAAATCTACCGCTCAGGATTTCGGACTGCTGACCTGGATGCAATTCTGGCCACAGCGGGGGTCACCAAGGGGGCGCCGTACCACCACTTCGGAAGCAAGGACGCCCTCGGGTACGCAGTCGTGGACGAGGTTCATGATTGTTTGGGTCCCTGTGAGGAGGAATCAAATGAGCCGAAACATGGTCAAGATGATCGCATCAGGAACCTTCGCGCTGGTGGTCGCGCTGGGCGCGGCGTGGCAAGCGCAGGCAGACGACGCCAAGACACCGTATCCCAGAATGGCCCCGCTCGACCAGTACCTGATGGCGGACCGAGCCGCCGAGATAGCCATGGCACGGAGCGCAGCTCCGGAGGCAATATCCGGCGATGCGAAAATTCTGATCCTCGGACGGCATGGCTACGAAACCGCAGTCGAAGGGAAGAACGGTTTCGTGTGTGCCGTCGAGCGATCATGGATGGCTCATTTTGACTACCCGCAGTTTTGGAATCCAAAGCTACGGGGTCCGATCTGTTTCAATCCGCCGGCCGTGCGATCCGTGCTGCCAATCACGTACAAGAGGACAGAGATGGTATTGGCTGGAATGTCCAAAGCTCAGATCATGGATGGTATCAAGACATTCGCGACGAAAGAGCTGCCGCCGCTGGAGCCGGGTGCGATGACCTACATGATGTCGAGCAAACAGTATCTTGGGGACGTAGGCGGGCATTGGGTGCCGCATCTGATGATTTACACTCCCCTGATGGACGGTAACACTTGGGGGGCAGACGTGCCCCACGCCGCGGTTTTGCTGAACCCACAATTTCATGGTGCTCCGGAGCCAATCACCGTGTTCATGGTTCCGGTGCCCACTTGGTCGGACGGCACGCCTGCACCCACCGATGCGCACTGACCTCCGAGCTCATCGCGACGTTCAAGCTCGGGTGAGCGCGCAGGGCGCGGCGCTCACCGCCGGTCGGCGAAGTTCGTGATGAGCACGCGGCGCGTGTGGCGGACGGCCTCGGTCGTGTAGAGGGTCTCGCCGTCGGGGGAGACGGCGACGCCGGCATGGGGCTGGACGGCAGCCAACTCGCGATCCTCTCCGGTCTCGACCCAGAAACGATGCGCGCGACCGTCGCACCCGACGTACAAGTACGATCGGCCGTCTCGCGCCCACGATCCATAGGATGAGGCCTCCACCTCATGTGCCGAGGTATCGTCGAGGGAGTCGCCCGGCGGGAGGAACCGGATGCGAAGGGTGCACACGAGGCTGGGCGCGAGGGCGGCACGCCATCCGCCGACGGGCGCCGGCCAGATCATGAACCAGGGCGCCGCCGCCTCGCGGGTCGCGGGGCCGCCCGCGAGCGGCGCCGCCCACGCCTCGAAACCGTCGGGTTTCGCGATCGCCAGGTGGACCTTCTCGTCCGCCCCTACGCCGAGGCGCGTCACCCGGCCGGGCGCCTCCGCGATCGCACGGGAAGGCCCGCCCGCGACCGGCACCGCTCGGACGCGCCCGCCGCCGACCTCGGCGAAGACGACCTCGTCCCCTCGTGGAGTGAGGTCGGGCGTGGCGCCATCGGCAAGGGCCAGGGGCTCGCCGCCGTCGACGGGTATGCGCACGATTTGCCCTCGCCCGTCGGGCGCGAGGGAGGCGGCAACGATCGCGCGCCCGTCGGGCGTCGGGCGCGGGTGAGCCAGGTCCTGCACCTTGGCGGTCAGCTTCTGCCGGGGTCCCCCCTTGGTGGGATAGGCGAAGAGCTGCACGAGCGCGGTGTCGACGTTGAAGATGAGCGTCCGTCCATCGGGCGCGACGTCAGGCACCCCGTCGTCTCCCACGCCCAGCGTCAGTTGCCGAGGTTCCGCCGAGCCGTCGGTTGGGGTGTCCCACAGGTGCGACGTGCCGGCTTGCCGCAACGCGATCACGACCGAGCGCCCGTCGGCGGTGAAGGTGCCGGCCTCCACGGGCCGGCCGCTGGTGACGCGGCGCGCGGCGCCGCCGTCCAGCGGCACCACCCACAGATCGGTGTGGAATCCCGTCACCCGTCCTGCGTGGTCGGCGAGGAAGTACAGGGCCTGTCGCCCGGCACGATCGCAGCGTAGGTAGCCGAGCGCCTCGCCGGTCCCGAAGCGGCGAATTTCACGTTCCTGGCCGTCGGTCTCGCGCAGCGCGAGTCGCTGGCACCCGTCGCACAGCGGAGAATCCCAGTAGAGGAGGAGAAGCCGGCCATGGCAGTCGTCGAGATCATGCACGTCGGCGGCGATCGCCTCCGGTGTGCCGCCGGGCAGGGCCAGCCGGAATGCCCGCCCCCTTGGCCATTCGGTGAACAGCAACGCTGCGCCGTCGGACGTCCACTTCGCGTTTCCCACGTTCATCCCTCGCGGCGTGACCGCCCGTGACTCGCCGCCCTCGATCGACTCGACGTAGATGCGAAATCGATTCGGCTCCTCGCGGTCCGACGCGTACGCGATCCGCTTGCCGTCGGGCGAGAACTTGGGACCGTCGGCGCTCTCGTCGTAATACGGCAGCTCGCGGATCTCCGCGTGCCACTGCCTGGGCGACCGCACCCACACGAACACGGCCGCTGCGGCCGGGAGCACGGCGACCGCCGCCGCGCCGAGCCACCATCGCCGTCGCCGCGGCGGCGCGGCGAGCGCCGCGGCCACCTCGGCCGCGTCCGCCGGTCTCCGCGCGGGGTTTTTCTCGAGAAGGCGAGCCACGAGCCGGCGGAGCCGCTCGGGCACGGCGGCGGGCAGCGCCGGCGCGGGCTCCTCGACGTGCGCCATCGCCGCCGCCATGCCCGTCGCGCCGCCGAAGACGCGCTCGCCCGCGAGCATCTCGTACAGGACGCAGCCGAGCGCGTAGAGATCCGCGCGCCCGTCCACCTCGCGGCCGCGCACCTGCTCCGGCGCCATGTACTCGGGCGTCCCGCTCACCCCCTCGTCGGCGGTCTGCCCGGCTCGCGCCGACGTGCGCGCGATGCCGAAGTCCATCAGCACCACGCGGCCGGTCGCCCGCTCGATCATGATGTTGTGCGGCTTGAGGTCGCGGTGCACCACGCCCTGCCCGTGGGCCGCGGCGAGCCCGGCGCACACCTTCTCGGCGATGCTCACCGCCTCGTCGACCGACAGGCGCTCGCGCGCCAGCCGGCGCGCCAGCGTTTCCCCCGCCACGTACTCCATCTTGATCAGCCAGTTGCCGTCGATCTCCTCGAGATCGTACGTGCGGCACACGTTGGGATGGGTGACCTTCTGCGCCAGGAGCACCTCGTCGCGCAGCCGCGCCAGCCCCTGCGCATCGCTGGCGCGCTCTGGCGCGACCATCTTGAGCGCCACCTCGCACACAAGAGCCTCGTCGCGCGCGAGGTACACCGCGCCCATTCCGCCTCGGCCCAGAACCTCGAGCACGCGATAGCGGTCGCCCAGCCACCGCGGGACGTCGTCGGGCGCCTTGCCGCCGAGGTCGATCGTGGCCCCCAGCGCCGCATCGGTCGCGGTCTTGCCGTCGCCGTCCTCCGACGCCGCCACGGCGAAAGCGTACCCCCGCGCCCTCCGCGCGTCCACCCGGTACAATGGCCGCGCCGCCGAGCTCCGAGCTGCATTCCGGTCGCTGCGCTTAGTGGGAGTGGCTACGATATGATCCGCCTCGCCGGCGATCACTACCCGATTTCTTGGGAGGTTCCACCATGGCCAGGAAGATGAAGGCGGTTCAGGCGACCAACCCCAATGGTCCGTTCGAGGTCGTCGAGCTCGACGTGCGCGACCCTCGGCGCGGAGAGGTCCGCGTCAAAATCGAAGCCTGCGGCGTCTGTCACAGCGACGCGGTCACGCGCTCGGGCGGCTATCCCGGTCTCAGGCTTCCGCGCGTGCCTGGCCACGAGGTCGCTGGCCGCGTCGACGCGGTCGGCGCCGACGTCGGCGCCTGGAAGGTCGGCGATCGCGTGGGGGTGGGTTGGCACGGCGGTCATTGTTTCCAGTGCAGGGCGTGCCGGAGGGGAGACTTCATCAACTGCGAGAACGGCAAGGTGACGGGTATCACCTTCGACGGCGGCTACGCTGAGTACACGGTCGTCCCTGCCGAGGCGGTGGCGCGCATCCCCGATGGGCTCGACGCGACCGAGGCCGGCCCGCTCCTCTGTGCCGGAATCACCACCTACAACGCCCTGCGCAACAGCGGCGCGACGACCGGCGACACCGTGGCTGTTCAGGGCATCGGCGGGCTGGGCCACTTGGCCATTCAGTTCGCGTCGCGCATGGGCTTTCGTACCGTGGCGCTGTCGAGCGGCGCCGACAAGGAGGCTCTGGCCCGCAAGCTCGGCGCGCACGAGTACGTCGACACGCAGAAGGTCGGCGCCGCCGAGGCGCTGAGGGCGCTCGGTGGTGCCGACTTGGTGCTGGCGACGGCACCTCACAGCGCGGCCATCGCCAGCACACTCGAAGGGCTCAAGCCCCGCGGCAAGCTTCTCATCGTGGCGGCGTCGTTCGAGCCGCTCACGGTGTCGGCGCTGGCCCTGCTCTCCGGCAAGTCCATCGCGGGCTGGCCGAGCGGCACGGCCCTCGACTCCGAGGACACCATGAACTTCAGCGCCCGCACCGGCGTGCGTCCCCAGATCGAGAAGTTCCCGCTCGACCAGGCCGAGGCAGCGTTCAACAAGGTCCTGCAGAACAAAGTCCGGTTCCGCGCCGTCCTCATTCCCTGAGCGCCGCCAGTCGTCTCGACATCGACGGAGGGATGAACATGTCCGAGCAGATCGACCATGATCGCCGCCGGTTTCTCGGCGCCGCCGGCGCGACCCTCGCCGCCGCCTCGCTGGGCGCGATCGCTTCTGGTTGCGCACCGTCCAGCACGACCAAACGGACGGGTGTGCCGCGAGCCCAGCCGGGCTCGGGCGCGTCGTTCGGGCCGGTCAAGCAGATCGAAGCCGGCCTCCTGAACATCGCATATGTCGACGTCGGCCCGGCCGGCGGCCCCGCGGTCATTCTTCTGCATGGCTGGCCCTACGACATCCACAGCTACATCGATGTGGCGCCGCTCCTGGCGTCGGCGGGGTACCGGGCGATCGTGCCGTACCTGCGCGGCTACGGCACGACGCGCTTTCTCTCGAGCGATACGCTCCGGAATGCCCAGCAGTCGGCTGTGGCCATGGACATCATCGCCCTGATGGATGCGCTGAGGGTCGAGAAGGCGATCATCGCCGGATTCGACTGGGGAGCGCGGACGGCCGACGTCATGGCCGTGCTCTGGCCCGAACGCTGCAAGGCGATCGTCGCCGTGAGCGGCTATCTCATCACCAGCCTCAAGGCGAACCTGCGCCCGTTGCCGCCGGCGGCCGAGTACGGCTGGTGGTACCAGTATTACTTCGCCACGGAGCGCGGCAGGCTCGGGTACAGCGAGAACCGGCACGACTTCAACAAGCTCATCTGGAAGATCGCGTCGCCGACGTGGAACTTCGACGATGCAACGTTCGAACGCAGCGCAGAGTCCTTCAACAACCCCGATCACGTCAGCATCGTCATCCACAACTACCGCTGGCGGCTGAGCCTGGCCGACGGCGAGCGCAAGTACGACGCGCTGGAGCAGAAGCTCTCCGAGGGTCCCGTCATCTCCGTGCCGGCCATCACGATCGGCAGCGACTTCGATGGCCCGGCCGCGGACGGAGCAGCGTATGCCAAGAAGTTCTCGGGCCGCCATTCGCACCGGGTTCTGAGGGGCATCGGCCATAACGTGCCTCAGGAAGCTCCGGAAGACTTCGCCAAGGCCGTCATCGAGGTCGACGGGTACGTGAGGTGAGCATGAAGAAAGCAATCAAGATCGGGTTGATCGCGCTCCTCACCGCCACCCTGGCGGTCGTGTGCGTGACGTTTGCCGAGGACAAGGACGAGGTACCGCGGACACATCGGTGAGCGCGGCGAGCGCCTATCGCATCGCGGGGCCGGCCCGATACTTGAAAAATACAACTCCCGCGCCGACCGCGGATCCCACAGCCGTGCGGCAGGCGTTCGGGCTGCTCGCGGGGGCGGTTCAACGCATCGCGAGCGACGCCCCCGAGGGGGTTCGTTCCGAAGCGGCACGGCCTCGTCGCGCGCCATCCGTTCGGCGGGCGCCGCGCTCGCGCTCGCGCCGTGGGCGAGCGGGCGCGTGACCGTGGGCCGCGCCGCGGCACGTCACCACCCGGAGGCCAAACTTCCTCCCCCTCGTTCCCCTCGACCGGCGTTACGATTCCGACAATGTATCGCTTTCACCTTCCCGTTCTTCTTCCCGTCGCCGTCGCGGCCGCGGCGCTCGGCGCGTGCGACAAGACCGCCTCTCCGCCCGCGGAGGGCAACGCCGCCACGGTGAAGATCGGCGCCGCGCTCAGCCTCACCGGCCCGGCCGCGTCGTACGGCGCCCAGCAGAAAGCCGGCCTCACCGCCGCCGTCGCCGAGGTGAACGCCTCGGGCGCCCTCCCCGTCAAGCTGGAGCTCATCATCGACGACGACGCGTCGACCAAGGAGCAGGGCATCGCCGTGTTCCAGAAGCTCATCAACCGGGACAAGGTGGCGGTCATCATCGGCCCGACGCTGTCCAACACCGCGAGCGCGGCGGATCCGCTCGCGCAGCAGGCGGGGGTGCCCGTGCTCGCCGTGTCCAACACGGCGGCCAAGGGCATCACCGACATCGGCGATCACATCTGGCGCGACTCGCTCACCGAGGCGCAGGTCATCCCCGGCGCGTTCGCCAAAGCGCAGCAGAAGCTCGGCTTCAAGTCCGCCGGCGTCCTCTACGGCAACGACGACGTGTTCACCAAGGCCGGCTACGACGTCATGCAAAAGGTGCTGGCCGACCTCGGCGTCAAGCTCGTCGGCACGCAGACGTTCGCCAAGGCCGACCGCGACTATCACGCCCAGCTCACCGCCCTCATCGACGCCAAGCCCGACGCGCTCGTCGTGTCGGCGCTGGCGGACAACGCCGCGGCGATCGTGTCGCAGGCGCGCCAGCACGGGTGGACCGGCCCGATCCTCGGCGGCAACGGCTTCAACAGTCCGGCGTTCATCAAGAACGCCGGCCCCGCCGCGGAGGGAATCCTCGTTGGCACGTCGTGGGATTCGACGAGCCAGTCGCCGGCCAACCAGAAGTTTCTCGCCGCGCTGGCCAAGCAGTCGGTCAACCCCGACCAGTTCTCGGCGCAGGCATACACCGCGATCTACATCCTCGCCGAGGCCATCAAGCAGTCGGGCGGCAAGGCGGGGCGCGACGACATCAACGCCGGCTTCGCCAAGGTGAAGGACCTCGACACCCCGCTCGGCAAGTTCTCGTTCACCCCCGCGCGCGACGCGTCGCACCAGCCGAGCGTGCAGATCATCAAGGACGGTAAGTTCCAGATCGTCCAGTAGCCGCAATGGGGCAGCAGGCGCTGAACGGCATCTTCGTGGGCAGCATCTACGCGCTGTTCGCCGTCGGCTACACGCTCGTGTTCGGCGTCCTCGACATCTTGAACCTCGCCCACCAGGCGGTGTTCATGCTGTCGGCGTTCCTCGCGCTCACCCTCGTCGCGACGGCGCATCTCCCTCTCGGCGCGGCGATGCTCGTCGCCATCCTCGCCGCGGGCGTCCTCGGCATCGTCCTCGAGCGCATCGCGTTCCGGCCGCTGCGCGGCCGCGCCGACTCCAACATCTCGGGCCTGATCAGCTCGCTGGCGATGGCCACCGTGTTCGAGGCCATCGCCCTCCAGCTCTTCGGGCCGGACATCTCGCGCTTTCCGCTCGGCACGTTCCCGGATCGCGTCGTCCGCATCGGCACCGCGACCGCGTCGCTCCTGCAGATCGTCATCGTGGGTGTGGCGGTCGCGCTCATGGCCGCGCTGTCGCTGCTCATCGCGCGCACCCGTCTCGGCCGCCAGCTGCGCGCCGTGGCCGAGAGCCCGCGCGCCGCGCGCGTCCTCGGCATCGACGTCGATCGCGTGATCGCGTACGCGTTCTTCCTGTCGTCGGCGCTCGGTGGCGCCGCCGGCGTCCTGTTCGGCCTGGCGTTCAACTCCATCTCCCCCGACGTCGGCCGCAGCGTCGAGCTCAAGGGCCTGGCGGTCATCATCCTCGGCGGCATGGGCTCGATCCCGGGCGCGGTGGTTGCCGGGTTCGCCCTCGGGCTCGTCGAGACGTTCACCGTGGCGCGCTTCGGCTCATCGTTCCGCGATGTCGTGTCGTTCGCGGTCCTGTTCCTCGTCCTCGTCGCGCGGCCGCGCGGTCTGTTCGGCCAGGCCTCGGTGCGCGAGGGGTAGCCGTGGACGCGCTCCGCGATCTCCTGCTCACCTACGAGACGCTGGTCGGTTACGTGGGCATCAACACGCTGCTCGCGCTGTCCATCTACGCCACCCTGTCCGCCGGACAGCTGTCGCTCGCCAACGCCGGCTTCATGGCCATCGGGGCCTACACCGGGGCGCTGCTCACCCTGCGCGCCGGCCTGCCGTTTCCGCTCGTGCTGGTCGCCGCGACGCTCGTTCCCGCCCTCGTGGCCGTGCCGCTCGGCCTGCCCGTGCTGCGCCTCCGCGGAGTCTTCCTCGCCATCGCCACGATCGGCTTCGGCGAGGTGGTGCGCCTGGGCTTCGTCAACTGGGACTACGTCAACGGCGCCATGGGCCTCGACGCGATCCCGCAAAAAACGCGCCTGTGGATGATCTGGCTCGCCGTCGCCGCGGCGCTGTTTTTGTTCGCGCGCCTGCGCGGCTCGCGCGCCGGCCTGGCGCTCGAAGCCATCCGCGAGGACGAGACCGCGGCGCGATCGATGGGCATCGGCACCACGAGCCACAAGCTGGCGGTGCTCGCGCTCGGCGCCAGCCTCGCCGGGCTCGCCGGCGCGTTCGAGGCGCACCTCACGTTCACCGTGGCGCCGAACGGCTTCGCCTTCGGCCGCGTCATCGACATGCTGGTCCAGGCCGTCGTCGGCGGCACGTTGGTGTTTTACGGCCCGCTTCTCGGCGCCGCGTTCCTCACCATCCTGCCGGAGCTCCTGCGCGAGATCGGCGCGCGCGCCGGCGTCGCCCCGGGCGCGTTCCGGCCGATGGTGAACGGCCTCGTCCTCCTGCTGGTCATCCTGTTCTTGCCCAACGGCCTCGCGTCCTTGCCGGCGCGGTGGCGGGCGCGCCGGGGGCGACGATGACCCTGGTCGTCGCCGACGTCACGCGCACCTTCGGCGGCGTCCGCGCCGTCGACGGCGTGAGCTTCCGCGTCGAGCCCGGCGAGGTGCATGGGCTCATCGGCCCCAACGGCGCGGGCAAGACCACGCTGGTCAATCTGGTGTCGGGGCTCATGGCGCCGACCGCCGGCTCCATCGCGCTCGACGGCCTGCGCCTCGATCGCCGGCCCGCGCACCGGGTGGCGGCGGCGGGCGTGTCGCGGACGTGGCAGAACATTCGCCTGTTCGGCGGCCTGTCCGCGCTGGACAATGTCGTCGTCGGGCTGCACCTCGTCCGCCGCGCGGCGTTCTTGCCCCACCTCCTGTGCCTGCCCGGCGCGCGCGCGGAGCGCCTGCGCGCCCACGCCGAGGCGCGCGCCCTGCTCGCCCGCGTCGGGCTCGAGCCGCGCTCCCAGGAGCAGGTGAAGACCCTGTCTTATGGCGAGCAGCGTCGCGTGGAGATCGCGCGCGCGCTGGCCGCGCGGCCGCGCGTGCTCCTGCTCGACGAGCCGACCGCGGGCATGAACGCGGGCGAGGCGGCGGCAGTCGCGGCGCTCGTGCGCAGCCTGGCCGAGGAGGGGCGCTCGGTGCTGCTCATCGAGCACAACGTGCCGCTGGTCATGGAGCTGTGCCGGCGCGTGACCGTGCTGTCGTTCGGCAAGGTCATCGCGCGCGGCACGCCCGCGGAGGTGGCGCGCGATCCGGAGGTCATCGCCGCGTACCTGGGGACGACGGCATGAGCGAGCCGCTGCTCCGCGTGGACGACCTCGTCGTCGCCTACGGCCACGTGCAGGCGGTGCGCGGGCTGTCCCTCCACATCGGCGCGGGCGAGATCGTCGCCCTCATCGGCCCCAACGGCGCGGGCAAGTCGAGCACGCTGGGCGCGCTGGCGGGCCTCGTCGCGCCCGCGGCGGGGTCGGTCAAGCTCGCCGGCGCCGACATCGCCGGGCGCCCGGCGCACGCCATCGTCGCCGCGGGCGTGGTCCTCGTGCCTGAGGGGCGGGCGGTCCTGCAGCGCATGACCGTCGAGGAGAACCTCATCCTCGGCGCCGAGAGCCGCCGCCCGCGCGCGCCGCGCGCCGCGATCGACGCCGAGCTCGAGCGGTTTCCCGCGCTGCGCCGGCGGCTGCGCCTTCCCGCCGGCGCGCTGTCCGGCGGCGAGCAGCAGATGCTCGCCATCGCGCGCGGGCTGCTCGCGCGGCCGCGCGTCCTCCTCCTCGACGAGCCGTCGATGGGCCTGTCGCCGATCCTGGTCGCGCAGATCTTCGACGCGGTGAAGGCCATCCACCGCGACGGCGCCACCATCCTCCTCGTGGAGCAGAACGCGCGCATGGCCCTGGAGGTCGCGCAGCGCGCGTACGTCCTCGAGCGCGGCCAGGTGGCCCTCCACGGCGACGCCGCCGAGCTGGCCAAGGATCGGCGCGTCCAGGCCGCCTACCTCGGCGGTCACGTCGCGGCGCCGTCGGCGGGCGACAGCGATGGCGCGGATGGGCACTGATGATCGTCGCGCTCAGTCGGCCGCGGCGCCAGCGGACGCATTGACGACCGTGCCGGTCACCATGCGCGCGCGATCCGAAGCCAGGAACGCCGCCGCCTTCGCGGTGTCGGCGACGCTCGCGAGAACCTTCAGGAGGTTCATGTTCGCGAGGCTGGCAATCATGTGATCCCTGGGCACGTTCATCTTGGCCGCCAAGATGTCGACCGTTTGCTGAATGGTCCGGCTGTCCGCGTTCGCGGTCGTACGAAGGCACACGGATCTGACGCCGAGAGGGCAGATCTCGACGGCCAGGTTCTCCATGAACGTCTCGATCGCGCCGAAGGCAGTGCCGATGGCCGTCGCGCCTTCCACGTGACCACGCGCCGGGCTGCCGGTCAGGAAGATGACCACGCCCGAACGTTGCTTCACCATCTGGCGCGCGGCCGCCCGCGCGGTGATGAACTGCGACCTGACGATGGTCGTGAGCGGCACCATGAACTCCTCGGTTGCCAGATCGACGGCGTGCTTGCCGTTGCCGTACTCGCTCGCCCGCGGCCCGACGGCATTGAATGCGACGTCGAGGCGCCCGGTCTGCTTCACGATGCGGTCGACGTACGCGTTCACGGCAGCCTCATCGAGGGCGTCTATCGCTTCCGCATGAGCCCGCCCGCCCGCCGATACGATGGCCCGCGCCACGTCCTCCACGCCCGACAACGTCCGGCCGGACAGAAAGACTTCTGCGCCTTCCATCGCGAGCTCCTTGGCGACGGCCGCACCGACCGAGCCTCCGGCGCCAAAGATCGCGGCACACTTTCCTCGTAGTGTCCCTGAGCTGTTCATCGCTGTTCCTCCAACCGCAACAGCGTTTCAGCCCGGTCGTCGTGGACACATTTTTCGGAGGAACGTCACGACCGCGCGAGGCGGTCGCACTCGGCGATCCGGCGCTCCAGGAAGCGACGCTCGCCCTCGTTGCGCGCGAGCCCGTAGGCCGCGCGGAAGTGCTCGCGCGCCCGGTCGAACCGGCCGCTGCGCAGCTCGAGCTCGCCGATCGCGGCGGTGAAAAACGGGTAGGCGGCCAGGCGATCCCGGTCATCGATCGCCGCCAGCGCCTCCAGGCCGCGCTCCGGTCCGGCGTGCTCGGCCACGGAGATGGCGCGATTCAGCGCCACCACCGGCGACGGGCGGATGCGCAGGAGCGCGTCGTACAGGTCCACGATGTCGCCCCAGCGCGTGTCCTCGGCACGGCCCGCGGCGGCGTGGATCGCGGCGATCGCGGCCTCGAGGTGGTACGGCGTCACCTCCTCGCCGGCGGCGGAGGCCTCGAGCAGCTCCATACCCTCGGCGATGAGCGACGCGTCCCAGCGCGAGCGATCCTGCTCGGACAGCGCGGTCAGGTTGCCCGCGTCGTCGACGCGCCCGGGCAGCCGCGCGGCGTCGAGGCACATGAGCGCGGCGAGGGCGCGACTGGCGGGCGTGGCCGAGGGCGGGTGGGCGAGGAGCAGGCGCGCCAAGCGCATGGCCTCGCGGCACAGCTCGGCGCGGACGACCTCGGGGCCGGCGCCGTGGTAGCCCTCGTTGAACAGCAGGTACAGCGCGCGCTGCACGGCCGACAGGCGGGGCGCGAAATCGGCGGTGGTGAGCTCGAACAGCCGCTTCGACTCGGCGAGGACCTTCTTGCCGCGCGACAGCCGCTTGTGCATGGCGGCCTCGGTGACCAGGAACGCGGCGGCCACCTCGCCGACGGAGAATCCGCACAGGAGATGAAGGATCAGCGCGACCTGCGCCTCCTCGCGCAGCCGTGGTTGGCAGCAGGAGAACATCATCCTCAGCTCGTCGCCCTCGAGGGAGGCGGCCGGGGGCGTGCGCTCCTCGTCCAGGAAGCGGCCGACCTCGGGCGCGAGTCGCTGAGCGGTCCGCTGGCGGCGCAGCAGGCTGATGGCGCGGTTCCTCGCCGCCGTGGTCAGCCAGGCGGCGAAGTGCTCGGGCACGCCGGTGAGCCGCCAGGTCTGGAACGCGGTGAGCAGCGCGTCCTGCACCACGTCCTCGGCGAGGGCGAGCTTGTCCACCCCGAGCATGCGGGTGAGCATCGCGAGCAGCCGGCCGGCTTCGCGACGGAACAGCAGGTCGTCGGGCGCCGCCAAGCTACAGCTGCCGGACCGGCCGCACCTCGACGAGGCCGCCGCTGTCCAGGACGGGGCAGCCACGGGCGAGCTCGATCGCCTGCGCCAGGTCGCGCGCCTCGACGACCGTCACGCCCATGACGATGTCCTTCGACTCCGCGTAGGGGCCGTCGTGCACCTGCCGCTCGCGGCCCTTGACCGTCGCGCCGCCGACGGTGAGTGGCACGCCGCGCTGCTTGATGTGCCCCTTCGCCTGCAGATCCTGGAACCACGCCGTCCAATTTTTCAGCCGCTCCTGCATCTCTTGCGGCGACGCTGGTCCCTTGTCGACCTCTCGGTACAGGTACGCGAATTCAGCCATGTTCTACCTCCGTCACCCTGACAACGCCCGGCCGGCCGCGCGCTGGACACTTTTCGTGCCGCGCGGCGCGGCTCGCGCGTCGTCCGGGCGAGTCGACGATACGCCGGTCGAGCGAAATGACCACGGACGTGTGCCCCATGAGCCGTACCTGTGTCGCCCCAGGGTGCGTGCGCGCGAACGACCGGCGGGCGCGCGCGCAAGTCCACGAATCCACGCGGGCGCACCTCGGGCATGCGCGATGCACGCCAAGCCCATGTGCGGCGGCGCATCCTCGTCCTCCTGCTCGCGGCGGGCTGCGCGGGCGACGGGCAGAGCACTCCGGACAGTGCGGATGCGCGTCCGGCGGCGGATGCGTCCACGACGGTCCCGGACGCCCCGCCCGGCCTCGTCGAGCAGCCCTTCGCCGTCGCCGACGTCGCGCCGGCTTTCAACCCGCTGTTCGGAATAGACACTTCGCCGCGGTTCCTACTTACGGCAAAAGCGTCGGGGGCGAGCGCCGACGCGTTTCTCGCCGCCCTCGGGTCGTCGGGTTGTCACGTCGCCGGGATGTTCGCCCGCGCGGGCGTCGCGCTGCTCGATTGCGGCGAGGCCTCCACCGTGGAGGTCGTCGACGCGGCCTACATGACTTTGCGCAGCGCCGCCGCCGTGGCGGTCATCGCTCCGGACCTTTCCATCGCCCAGACGCGCCTGCCGCCGAGCGATGCACCGCCCGACCGCTGGTTCGACGGCACGCAGTGGGCCTTCAACAACATCGACGCTCCCGCCGCGTGGAATCTCAACCGGCGGATCGCCGACGCTCTCGTGGGTCGGCCGCCGCCCGTGGTCGGTATCGTGGATGCCCCGATGCTCATGAGCCCCGACCTCGAGGGCATCCTCGAAACGGCGCCCGGGGGGACCGACCCCCATGGCACCGCCGTCGCGGGCATCATCGGCGCCAACTTTTTCAACAAGAAGCTCCTCGAGGGCGTCGCGCCCTTCGTAACCTTGGTGGCCGAGGGCGTCGACCTGCGTTTCCCAAACCTGTACCAATCGAACGAGCTCGGCGCGCTGCAGGCGCTTCTGAACGGCGTCCGGCGGCCGCGCGTCGTCAACCTGTCGCTGGGCTTCACCATCTCCTCGTCCTGCTCCAGCTACCCCGATGGCATGGGCGGCGTCGTGTGGGAGCGCTGTGATCCGCGCATCGACCCGAGCCAGCGCGTCCCGGACGGCCGGCGGTGCGACCCGATGACCATGCAAGCCCTGATGGCGGACGGCGCGGTTTTGATCGCGCGGATCGTCGCGGCCGCCCAGCTCGACGGTCCGATCCTCTTCGTGCACTCGGCGGGGAACGATTCCGGGCCGATGTTGCTCGAAGGCGAAAGTTTCTGTCGATCGCGCGGCAAGTGCGGCGGAGCCGGACAGCCGAGTTGCCCGCCGAAAGGCCTCGGGAATTTCCCGTCGGCGTTGCACTCCGACCTCGCGTGGGCCGCGCAGGATCCCACCTTGGGGGTCGCCGACGACATCATCGTCGTGGAGGCCCTCACCCCGGGAGCCGCGAGACTCACCGATCCGGCGGTGCGCGCGGCGTCCAGCAACGTCGACGGCGGCGGCGTCTTCGCGCCGGGGGACCAAATCACGGTCCTCGATCCCGACTCGAGCGACGGTATGTCCCTGGCGCACGGCACGTCGTTCGCGGCGCCGTTCGTCGCCGGCGCCGCCGCGTTCCTGCTCGCCATCGAGCCGACCCTCACCAACGCCGAGCTCCGCACGCTGCTCACCGCCCGGCCCTACGCCGCAGCGCAGGACGGCGGCGGCTCGACCACGAGCGCCCGGCTCAACCTCCTGTTCGCCGTCGCGGGCCTCGACGTCGTTCGCCCCCGCACGCCCGCCATTCTCGAATGGATGACCGATTTTGACGACGGCACCGCCGACGGGTTCACGCGCGACGGCTCGCCGCCGTCCGACGCCGAGGGCGACGGCGTGGTCGACATGCGCGACTTTCGCCGGCTGCGCGACATGATGACGATGCAGGGGACAATGACCGTCCTCGGCGACGACCTTCACGATCCGCGCCTCGATCTCAATCAAGACGGCCGCTCCGAAGTCGAGCTCGACGTCGCCGGCAATTTCGGCGTCGATATCGTCCACGAGGTGTACGCGCGCGGCGCCTTCACGTCGCGGTTGCGCTTGTTCGCGGACAACGCGCACAAGGTGACCTTTCTGGATCGTCAAGCCGACAGCCTCGACCTTCTCGCCGGACAGTTCGTGTCCCGCCCGCCGCAGCCGTGGTCGGCGAGCGATCTCCCGGGCCTGCTCGCCAGCGCCGACCTGCACGTGTCGAAGTCGGACATCGAGCGCGTCAAGGCCGCGTACGCCGTTCCGAGCGTGACCATCGTGGCCATCGAGGGCGACGCCGTGGCCGGGGATCCGCAGCCGACGACGCTCGCACCCCTCACCAACCTGAGACTCGACGGAAGCGACGACGTCGTCCTGACGACGCCGCTCCGCAACAACATCGTCGTGCGTTGGGCCCCGAGCTGTCCTACGCCGCAACCGGCGCTCGAGGTGAAGGTGACGATCGGCAACCTCGATCGCAACGCGGACGCCAACGTTCGGCTCTACACCAACGACTGCGTCGCGAGCTGCGCGGGCCCGCCGCCGGACGGCTGCACGCGCTACGATTACGACTTCGACACCCAGTACCTCGACTCCGGCGGCGACACCCACTACACGGCAGTCGTGGCCTACTTCGAACCGCCGTTCAAGCCCGGCGGGGTGGTGTTCCACGCCGAGCGCGACATGGTGAATTCACAACCGGCGACCCACGTGCACCAGCACCAGCACGAGACGGAGTACTACGTCTTCACCAACCAGCCGGGGTGCATGTTCACCCACACGGCCACGCAGTCCGGAGAGCAGAGCGGCGCAACGATGCAGCCGCCGCCGCAAACGACGACCGCCTGCTCGGATATGTTCCCCGACGCGTCGACGCACACCGCCGGCGACTGTTGCTACGGAGACGATCACTGGGGATTCGACGGCGTCCCCTACATGCACGTCTACCAGCCGGGGCTGCAGCCCCCCACGTTCCCCGGCGTCCCCATGACCCTCCGACACGAGTGCCGGGGGCCCAAGTGCGCCGCACGCATCTTGGGACCTTCGGGCTGGCGGTATTTCGACCCCTCTCGGCCGCCGGACGCGCAGCACGTCTGCACCGTCGCCGATTGGTGCGATCGATACGTCATCGATCTCGGCGCGTGGACCCAATGACTCGCGCCTCCCCCTCTTCGAGGGAAGTGTGCTAGCCATCGTCCAGAAACGCCCATCCTGAGTTTTCCTCGAAAGGAGAGGCACATGAGCTCATCCCAGAGGATAGCTATCGCTGCGATCGTGCTGGCCGCTGCGGCGTTCGGGGGGCGTACCGCTTCCGCCAAGACGACCAAGTTGGAGTTCCTGCTGTCGAATGCCCCGGAAACGAGCTTCGATTTCGATCTCCTCCACTGACCGTGGTGTGCGGCCGTCGCTCGACCGCTCCTGTCGGAGTCGGCTAGATTCTCCCGAAAAGCCGGAGGACCAGCCCATGGCAGCGATCGAAGAGAACCTGAATCCGTTCCACATCGCGCGCGAGCAGCTCGAGCGCGCGGCCGACGCGATCCATCTGGATGCGGACATGCGGCTGTGGTTGGCGTCGCCCAAGCGCTCGCTGGTGGTCAGCGTCCCGATCAAGATGGACTCGGGCGCGGTCGGCATCTTCGAGGGCTACCGCGTCCAGCACAACATCGCGCGCGGGCCGTGCAAGGGCGGGGTCCGCTTCCACCCCGACGTCACGCTCGACGAGGTGCGCGCGCTGGCCTCGTGGATGACGTGGAAATGCGCGGTGGTCAACATCCCCTACGGGGGCGGCAAGGGTGGCGTGCGCTGCAACCCCAAGCAGCTGTCGCTGGGCGAGCTCGAGCGCATCACGCGGCGGTTCACGTTCGAGATCTCGTCGTTCATCGGGCCGGAGACCGACATCCCGGCGCCCGACGTCAACACCAACGCCCAGACCATGGCGTGGATGCTCGACACGTACAGCATGGTGGCGGGCCATTCCGCGCTCGGCGTCGTTACCGGCAAGCCCCTCGAGGTCGGGGGCTCCGAAGGACGGCGCGAAGCCACGGGCCGCGGCTGCCAGTACATCGTGCGCGAGGCGTGCCGCGTCCGCAACGTCCCCCCGGACCGCGCGACGGTGGCGGTGCAGGGGTTCGGCAATGCCGGCGCCACCGTGGCCCGGCTGCTCCACCTCGACGGCGCGCGCATCGTAGCGGTGTCGGATTCGCGGGGCGGCATCCACAATCCGCGCGGTCTCGATCCGGCGGGGGTGCAGGCGTGGAAGGACGCGCACCATACGTTGGTCGGCTACCCGGAAGCCGAACCCATCAGCAACGAGCAGCTGCTCGAGCTGCCGTGCGACGTCCTCATCCCAGCGGCGCTGGAAAACCAGATCCACCGCGGCAACGCGGCGCGGGTCAGGGCGCGCATCATCGTCGAGGCGGCCAACGGCCCGACGACGCCGATGGCGGACGACATCCTGCGCGACAAGGGCACGTTCGTCGTGCCCGACATCCTCGCCAACGCGGGCGGCGTGACGGTGTCCTATTTCGAGTGGGTGCAGGGGCTGAGCTCGTTCTTCTGGGACGAGGCCACCATCAACCGGCACCTGGAGACGATCATGAAGAAGGCGTTCGCCGAGGTGCACGAGACGTCCGTCGCCCACAAGACCGACATGCGCACGGCCGCGTACATCCGGGCCGTGAGCCGCGTCGCCGACGCGACCCGCATCCGCGGTCTGTTCCCCTAGATCAAGGGGTGGTCTGCACCCCGTCCGTCGACGATTCGTTTCCGGAATGTGGTTTGCCGCCGGTCCGCGTGGGGCGTACACGTGCCCCGCCTGACGGAAGGGCTTCCAAGGAGGTGTCCGATGCGAATCCATCGACTGGTGTCCTTGTCCCTGCTGCTCGCGACCGCCTGCTCGTCCGAGCCCCCCCGCCCGACGGAGGGCGTCGGCGCGATCTCCGCCGAGGACCGCGGCCGCGACGAGGACGGGGTGGGCTTGACGCCTGTGGCCGCCGCGAACACCAAGAGCCCCGGCGTCACGTCCCCGAACGTGTATTCCCCCGAGCTCTTCGCCACCGCGGTGGCGCAGGGTTCGACCCCCCTGGAGAACCCGGCCAGGGTCACGCTCGCCGACGGCACGACGGTCGACCTCACCCACTACGGCTACAACGGCAACGGCCCGATGCTGCCGGCGCCGGGCGACGTGCAGTCCGCGACGCACAACGTCGAGGCGACCAAGACGGAGCCCGACAAGAACACCTATCTCGTCCTGCGCGGCCAGCACGGCGCCGACCCCGGCTACGACTACGGGCGTCACTTCCTGTTCCAGGGACACGAGAATGGCGCCCGCGGCGTGGGCTTCATCTCGCGCATCAACCTCGACGCCGACGACTTGCACCGGGTGACGCTGCTCGCCTCCCACGACGTCGCGGGCAACCGCATTCCCACCTTCGACGGATCGACCTGGGATCCGTTCGCCCGGCGACTGCTGTTCACGTTCGAGGCCGGCGCCAACGGGGGCGTGTGGCAGGCGACGCTCGATTTCCCGTCGCAGGTCGAGGACATCTCCGGCGCGGTCGGCCGCGGCGGCTACGAGGGCATCCAGAACGATTCGGACGGAAACGTGTGGATCGTCGAGGACGTCGGCGGACCGACCGGCACCGTGAACCGCCGCGCGCGCCAGCCCAACAGCTTCATCTACCGGTACGTCCCCGGCGATCCGGGGAACCTGAAGGAAGGCAAGCTTCAGGCGCTCCAGGTGATCTCCCTCCGGACCGGCCAGCCGATCGCGTTCCACGCCGGCCAGGCGGACGCCGACATCCTGTCGCCCGACGTCGGGGACCTGCACACCTACGGCAAGGTGTTCGAGACCCACTGGGTCACCCTCCACGACACCGCCGTCGACGGCACCGCGCCGTACAGCGCCAATGCGCTCGCCAAGGCCAAGCTGGCGACGCCGTTCAAGCGGCCCGAGAACGGCCAATTCCAGCCCGGCTCGGGCTTCCGCCGCTTCTTCTTCGACGAAACCGGCGACACCAACGCGCTCACCGAGGCCGGGTCGGGCTTCGGCGGCTTCGGCGGCGTGTTCGTGCTGACCCAGTCCGAGCCGTCCGCCGACCACGGCACCCTCGCCCTATTCTACCGCGGCGATCTCGACCACGCCGGCTTCGACAACGTCGCGTTCTGGGACGCGAATCGCATCGTCTTCGTCGAGGACCGCGGCGACACGCTCCATACCCAGCACAACGCCCTCGATTCGGCGTTCCTGTTCGACGTCCGCGTCGACTACTCCGACCCGAGCCACGCGCCGATCCGGATCATCGCCGAGGGCCGCGATCCGTCGGCGACGATCGACTCGGCGCTGTCGGGCTCACCCGGCTTCCAGAACGACGGCGACAACGAGATCACCGGCATCCACGTGTCCAACGGGGATCCCGGCCGGGACGGCCTCCTCGGCGCGAGCATCCCGCGGCCGTTCCGCGACGGCTGGCGCGTCTTCTTCACCCAGCAGCACGGCGACAACGCGACGTGGGAGATCCTCCGCCGCAACGGCGACGACGATTAGACGTGCCGGTCAGCGAAAACCCGAGACAGAACGCGGCCGGGCGGCGCGCAGCGCGTCGATGACGTGCGTCGCCGCCGGGTGGGCGGGGGCGTTGGCGCGCGTCACCGCGTAGATGAGGTTGCGCACGCGGCGGCGCGGGTGGCGGAGGATCGCGACGTCGCCGCGGCGCGCGGCCTGGGCGACCGCATGGTCGGGGACGATCGACCAGCCCCGCCCCGCGGCGACGGTGCTCACCACCTCCTCGAGCTCCTCGAAATGGTACCGGCTGCGCAGCACGCGCGGCTGGCGTCCGAACAGCGCTTCGAACCACTTGCCGAAGACGTACTCGCTCTCGTCGTAGGTGACGAAGGACAGGGCCTCGAACCCGGGCAGCTGCTGCGGCATGCGCCGGCCGCGGCCGCCGCCCGGCGCCACGAGCACCAGCTCCTCACGCCACACCGGCGCGGTGAGGAGGCGGCTCGACACGCGCGGCAGGTACACGAAACCGACGTCGCATTCCCCGTCCTCGAGCGCGGCGAACACCTGGTCGGCGGTGGGGAAGCGCAGCGAGTAGGGCAGGTCGGGCAGGCGCGCGAGCAGCGGGAACAGGACGTATCGGCCGAACCCGCTGACCGACGCGATGCGCAGCGTCTCGAGCGCCATCGCCGAGCCGGAGCGCAGCGCCGTCTGCAGCCGCTCGAGCTCGTCGAAGAACCGCTGGCAGAAATCGTGGAGCTGCTGTCCCGCGCGGGTGAGGCTGGCGTGCCGGCTGGTGCGGTCGAGGAGGCTCGTGCCGAGTTGCTGCTCCAGCCGCCGGATCTGGTAGCTCACCGCCGGCTGGGTCCGGTGCAGGATCGCCGCCGCGCGGCTGAAGCTGCGCTCGCGACCGACGACGAGGAACGTGTGGAGATAGCGCGGATCCGGGTCCATAAAGCCATTCTATCGATGGCATCGAATCTATCAATTGGACCGCGCCCCGCCGCGACGCCACCATGAACGCCATGCGACGTGGATTCCTGGTGACCCTGTGCCTCGCGGCCGCGCAATCGGCGGCGCACGAGCCCGTACACGACCGCGATCGCGACGAGAAGGTGCTGTCCGCGGACATGGTCGAGGCGGCCCGGCGCTTCCTGTCGTCGCTCAAGCCCGCGCAGCGGGCGCGGGCCGCGTTCGCGGTCGACGACGCCGAGCGGCAGCGCTGGCACTACGTCCCCAAGCCGCGGCGCGGGATCGCGCTCGGCACGCTCGACACGGCGCAGCGGCACCTGGCCTACGCGTTCCTGTCCACCGCGCTCAGCCGGCAGGGATTTCTCAAGGCCACGGGGATCATGGCGCTCGAGGAGGTGCTGCGGCGGCGCGAGCACAACGATCCCGGCCGCGACCCGGGCGCGTACTACCTGGCGGTGTTCGGCGAGCCGTCGACGACGGCGACATGGGGCTGGCGGCTGGAGGGGCACCACCTGTCGCTCAACCTCACTCTCGTCGACGGGGTTCGCCCGGTCGAGGCGCCGGCGTTCTTCGGCGCGTCGCCGACGCGCGTGACCGGCGAGTTCCTCGGCGGGATGCGCGTGCTCGCCGACGAGGAGGACCTCGGCTTCCGCCTGCTGGCCAGCCTGGACGGGGCGTCGCGCGCCCAGGCGATCTATCAGGTCGCCGCTCCGCGCGACATCCTCACCGGGCCGGGCGCGAGCGGCGGCGACCTGCCGGGGCTTCCCGCGGCGCGGATGACCGAGCCGCAGCGCGCGATCCTCGCCGCGCTCATCGACGAGGCGGTCGCCAACCTGCCGCGCGAGCTCGCCGAGCGCGAGCGCGCGCGCATCGCCGAAAAGGGACTCGACCGCGTCGTCTTCACCTGGGCCGGCGGCGCCGCGCCGGGGCAGCCCCATTACTACCGCGTGAAGGGGCCGACGTTCGTCTACGAGTACGACAATACGCAGCAGGATGCGACGCACGTACACTCGGTGTGGCACGCGCTCGACGAGGCGGGGGGCGATTTCGGCGCCCACTGGCTCGAGCAGCACTACCGCGACCATCCCCACGGAGTCCTCAAACCGGGCGTCAGCGCGGAGCTCCACGGCCCGGCCAGCGCCGCGGTCGAGCCGTTCCGCATCGTCGGCAACATCTACTACGTCGGCGCGCGGAACATCGCCTCCTACCTCATCGTCACGCCCGAGGGCCACATCCTCCTCGACACCGGCACGCGGGAGATGGAGCCGGTCGTCCGCGGCAGCATCGAGAAGCTGGGGTTCAAGCTGCGCGACATCAAGATCATGCTGTCGGGTCACGCGCACTTCGACCACGTGCAGGGGCACGCGGCGATGCAACGGGCGACGGGCGCGCGCGTGATGGCGCTCCGCGACGACGCGGCGGCGCTGGCGTCGGGCACGGACCGCTCGCCGCTGGGCGACGAGGGGTGGGACCCGGTCCACGTCGACCGGGTGCTGGCCGACGGCGACACGGTGACGCTGGGCGGAACCACGCTGCGCGCGGTGTGGGCGCCGGGACACACGCCCGGCTGCACGGTGTGGACGACTCGCGTGCAGGACGGCAAGGAGTCGTATGCGGTTGCGTTCTACGCGTGCGCGGGGCCGAACGTCGGCGTCAAGCTCGTGGGCAATCCGAAGTTTCCGCGCCTCGTCGAGGACACGTTGCAGAGCTTCGCCCGCCTGAAGAAGCTCAAGCCCGACATCTACCTGACGATGCACCCCCAGGAGCTGTTCGAGGGGCGCGTCGACAAGATCCGCGCCGCGGTCCGCCCGCACCCGCTCTACGATCCCGACGGCTGGACGAAGATGATCGCGGAGGACGAGGCCGACTTCCGCGAGCGCGTGCGCGCGGAACGGGCGGGCGCGTCGGGCGCGCCCTGAGCGGCCATACGTCCGTCACCGCACCATCACCGCGCCGCCCGCGACGTCCAGGATGATGCCGGTGATCCAGGCGGCATCATCCGAGGCCAGAAACAGCGCCGCGCGCGCGACGTCCTCGGGCGTCCCCAGGCGTTTGAGCGGATGGGCGTCGACGAGCTGGGACCTTTGGGCTTCCGGGATGCGCTGCAGATTGCGCTCGGTGAGGATCGTCTCCGGCGCAATGCAGTTCACGCGAACGCCGAACGGGCCCGCCTGGGCGGCGACATCCTGCGTGAGGAGCTCGATGCCCGCCTTCGCCGCGGCGTAGGGTAGGGGGGACCGCGGGTGCGCGCGACGGCCGGCGGACGACGACATCGTGATGATGGTGCCCGCCCGTCGCTGCTTCATGCCGGGGAGGATGCTCTTGATGGTGAGAAACGTCGCGGTGAGGTTTCCCTCGACGGACGCGCGCCAGCCTTCCTCGCTGGTCTCTTCGATCGGTCCGGGCGGGCTGAAGCTGCCCCCGGCATTCGCGACGAGCACATCGATGGGGCCGAGCTCCTCCTCGATGCGCGCGCGCATGGCTTCGATCTCGGCGAGATTGGTGACGTCGGCGGCGACGCCGATCGCGCGGCCGCCGGCATTCTCGATCGCTTCCCGGGTGGCGGAGATTGCTTCCGCGTCCCTGCCGTGCACCGCGACCTTCGCCCCCTCGGCCGCGAACACCTTCGCGATCGCCGCGCCGATGCCGCGCGAGCTGCCCGTGACCAGCGCGACCTTGTCCTTCATATGATCCATGTTGCGCATCGGCGAATCGTGTCAACCCCGGAACCCCCGATCGCGGGCGATCAGGACGCCGTCGAGCCCCCATTTTCCGGCGCCGGTGCACGCGAAGACGAGGAACACGAAACAGTACAGCACCGCCAGCTCTCCCTTGTTGACGGCCGGGAACACGGCCGTGCCGAGGTGGAGCTTCCAGTGGAACTGGAAGTACGCGACCGCCATCGTACCGCTGGCGACGAACGCGGACGGGCGCGTGAACAGGCCGAGCGCGATCAGCGCGCCGCCGACGAGCTCGATGACCGCGCCGATCCACAGCTGCGAGCCGACGGGCATGACGGTGCCACCGAGCGCGCCGAACAGCTTCTGGGCGCCGTGCTGCGCGAACATCGCGCCGGCGACGATGCGCAGGAGGGCGTGGGCGATGGGGGTGAGGGAGGCCAGACGAAGGGCGAGCATGTCGTCCTGTGTACACGGCGCGCGTGGCGCGGCCAAGTCGTGTGGTCACCCCATGTGCAGGCCGCCGTTCAGGGAGAAGTCGGCCCCGGTGGCGAAGCTGCTGTCTTCCCCGGCGAGCCACGCGACGATCGAAGCGATCTCCTGCGGCGTGCCGAGGCGCCGGACCGGAATGCTGCCCACGATCTTCTCCAGGACCTCGGGCTTCATGGCGCGGACCATGTCGGTGCCGATGTATCCCGGCGAGACCGTGTTGACGGTGACGCCCTTGCCCGCGACCTCCTGGGCGAGCGCCATCGTGAACCCGTGGATGCCCGCCTTGGCGGTCGAGTAGTTGACCTGACCGAACTGGCCCTTCTGGCCGTTCACCGACGAGATGTTGATGATCCGTCCGAACCCGCGCTCGACCATGCCGTCGATCACCTGCTTGGTCACGTTGAACAGCGAGTCGAGGTTCGTCCGGATCACCGCGTCCCAGTCGGCCCGGGTCATCTTGCGGAACACGCCGTCCCGCGTGATGCCGGCGTTGTTGACGAGGATGTCGATCGCGCCGTGCTCGGCCTTCGCCCGGGCAAACGTCTCGCAACACGAGTCCCAGTCGGCGACGTTCCCGACGGAAGGGTAGAACTGGTAGTCGTCGCGCCTCTGCTCGTCGAGCCACTTCTGGCAATCGCGCGACGGCCCACAGCCCGCAATCACCTTGTGGCCCATGTCGGCGAGCTTGCGGCAGATCGCCGTGCCGATGCCCCCCATTCCGCCCGTCACGTACGCAACGCGCTTCGCCATGGTGACCTCCTTGCCGGGACGGGGCGTTGTCCCGGCGGATCGAAGCGTAGGCTCGGAGCCGCGCCGAGCGCAAGGGGCCGCGGTCAGCGGGGGGTCATAGCGACTTCATGAACTCGACGAGCTCCTGCTTCTCGGTGTCGGTGAGGCCCAGGGCCATGAACGAGTTGTAGTGGTTCACGACGTCGAGCAGCGTCGCGAAGCGGCCGTCGTGGTAGAAGCCGCCCTTCTGGTGGGTCCACAGGCCGCGCAGGGGCGTAGTGCGATAGCGCCGGTCGGGCGCGCGGTCGGCCTGGAATTCGTCGATGCCGACCTCCTGCGCGGTGTGCATGTTCCAGCCGGGCTCGGTGGTGAGCGGCCGGACGTGGCAGCTCGCGCAGCGCGCCTTGCCCGAGAACACCGCACCGCCGCGCTCGGCGGCATCCTCGTCGAAGCTGCCTTCCGGCGGCCGCGGCGCGCGCAACGCGAGCTGGAAGAAATGCAGCGCCGGCAGCCGCGGGGTGATGCGGTCCTCGTTCTCGGCGATCGTCACGTGACCGAAGCCGTTCGCGGCCGCGATGGGGAACCGGCTCGTGTCGTCGAGGCGCGGGTCGAAGAAGGTCCCCTTGCCGTGCATCTCGAGGTTGGCGACGAACGCGTTCCAGTGCGTGACCGAGCCCCAACCGGTCCACGTGTGCAGGTTCACGCCGGCGAGGCCGAACGCCGGCGGGATGAGCGTGGCCGCCGAGCCGCCGTCGGGGCGGAAGGCCTTGCCGTCCATGAAGAGCTCGGCGTCGAACTTGCCGGGCCCCCACGAGTGCAGCACCGTGCGCACGGTCGCCTGATCGGTGCCGAGAAGGCTCGCGACGACCGACAGGTCGGGCGCGGCCGCGACGATCGCGCCCACATTGAGGTCGCGGTTGGCCCAGCCGTCGAGGCGGCGCCCGATGCCCGGCGCGAACGAGTCGTCGACGGTGGAGTGGCAAAGCGCACACTGGATGCCCATGGAGCGCAGCGTTCCGTCGCCGGCGAAGAAGCCGGTGACCCCCACGACGGCATTCAGGCGGAGCAGCGCGACGGTCGTGGCCGGGTCGTTCAGATCCACTTGCCCATTGCGAATTGCAACCCGCAGCTCGCGCGGCAGCGCCTCTACGTCGACCTTCAGGCCGAGACCGAGCGCCGCGGCGGGGCTGACGCCGGGACCGACGCCGCCGTTCGCGGCGCCGGCGATCGCCTGATGCAACCGGAGCGTGTCGCCCCAGAACGCCTCGTCGCCGAAGGTGTCGAAGCGGAACGTGTGCCGGCCCTCGCGGATCATCGCCAGGGCGGCCTGGCGAACCGAATCGGGCTCGCCGGTCTTGTCGGACCCCTCGGCGGCGCCCTGATCGCCGATCGGCGCGGACGCGCCGGTGCACGCCATGGCCATGCACAGCGTCACGCACCCCCCGAATTTGGCCAAAGGACGGATGGACATGCGATTCCTCCTTCGCATGAACGGAGTCTGCCGACGGCGATCGGTTACACGCGGACGCCGTAACCTTTTGCCTGCCGAGCACTCTATGTGACGGAGCGCTCTTCAGAGCTCGCCGAGGAATCCCTCGGGCGCGAGCGCGGTCGCCAGCATGACCTCGTTGATGTCTTCGTGCTCCACGAACGTCGACGATCTCTGGTGCTCGGGCTCGAGCCAGAAGGCGATGACGTCGTCGGCCAGCCTATCGTAGGGGCGCAGCGCCTCGAGGAGCCTGCGCTCCGGTTCGTCCGTCGCCCCGCGCCGCATCGCCGCGACCGCGTGAAGCCCGATCGCGAGCCCGAGCTCGCGAAACGCGAGGCGTCGCTCGGCGGGGCGCCCGAGGTCGCCGGCCCGCGCGTACTGCTCCAGCCCCGCGATCGCCGCGCCGAGCAGCCGATCGCGCAGGCCGCCGTCCGCACCGGCTCCGCGGCGGACGAGCCGATCCAGGCGATGGGCGTCGACCAGGAGGCCCCCGATCCCCAGCGGGTCGGCCGTCGCCAGGTTGTCGACGTCGATCATCCGGGCGAAGTCCCGGGCTTCGTCTTCTAGCGTGGGCGGCGTCGGACCCGCAGCCGGCTCCCCCGACGCCGCCGCGGTCGCCCGCAGCTCGGCGCACGCGACGTACCCATCGAGCGCGTCGTGCTGGCCCATCGACGGCACGAGCGGCCGCCCGAGGTCGATGCTCATCTTCCAGTACATGCGTCGGAGCGAGGTGCCCCGCGCGCCGTGGGCGAACGCGGCGCGCGCCGTCTCCGCCAGCTCGCGCCCCCACCGATTGAATCGCGGCGTGGCGGTCGCTCGTGCCGCGCGATCGAGCGCGTGCATCCACTGGGTGAGGTAATGGAAGTACTGGCCGTCGCGCTCCCATTCCAGCCGCTCGTCGAACGGCTGGTCCGGGCGGCGCTCGGGCAGCTCCTTGCCGATGCGCAGGCCGCCGCGGGTGGGGTGCGCCTCGCCGTCCTGCGCGGACAGGCCGCTCAGCCAGCCCGTGCGCGCATCGTCGGCGCGATGCTTCCCGAGGGTGTGATGCACGCGATCGATCAGCCGCAGCGCGAGCTCGGTGTAGCGCGCTTCCCCGGTCGCGCGCGCGAGGCCGAGGAAGTTGCACACGGCGAACGCATCCGTCCACAGGTAGCGCCGCTCCGCTCGCGCTGACGTGAGCCCCGTGCGCTCCGCGAAGCGCAGCATCAGCGCCGCCGCCTGGTCGCGGCGCTCGCGATCGTCGCGGCCCGGGGCCTGGGGGGACGCCGTCACGCCCCGCGCCTCCGGCCCGCGCGGGCCGTCGCAGGCCGACGCCACGACGGCCACCGCGACCGCGACGAAAGCGACGCGGCCGCGCAAGTGTTCATTGCGTTCATGGGGACCAACGCGCACGTCGAGCACTCCAAGAGCGTCGCCTACTGCACATCGTGCCACGCGATGGAGAAAGACGGGAAGAGCGTACCGAGGCGGGCTGGTCGAAGACCTCGATGCCCTGGCGCGAGCGCTGCCCGCTTCCCCTTGACATTCTAAGGGAGCGCCCCTACGCTCCCCTAGGACGTCTAATGGAACGCGCTCCTCGATCCGACCTTCTCCAGGGCACCCTCGACATGCTCGTGCTCAAGACGCTGCGGCGCGGCGCCAGCCACGGCTACGACATCGCCCGCTGGATCCAGCGCACCAGCGACGACGCGCTCCAGGTCGAAGAGGGCTCCCTCTACCCGGCGCTGTATCGGATGGAAGAACGGGGATGGATCCGCTCCGAGTGGGGCACGACCGAGAACAACCGGCGCGCCCGCTACTATCAGCTCACCCCCAAGGGGCGGCGGCAGCTCGAGGCCGAGGCCGAGAGCTGGCAGCGCCTGTCGATCGCCATCGCCAAGATCATGGAGACGACATGAGCCGCCTCTGGCAGCGGCTGCGGGCCGTGTTCGCCCCCGGGCGGGTCGCCCGCGAGGTCGACGAGGAGATCCGCTTCCACATCGAAATGCGGATCGCGGAAAACCGCGCCGCCGGGATGACGCCGGAGGATGCCGAGCGCGACGCCCGCCGCCGGTTCGGCAACGTGACCGGCATCGGCGAGGAAGCGCGCGAACTCCGCGGCGCCGGCCTCGTCGACGTGTTCCGCCGCGACCTCCGCATCGCCGCGCGGTCGCTGGCCCGGCGGCCGACGTTCGCCCTGGCCGCGGTCGCCACGCTGGCCCTTGGAATCGGCGCCACCACGACGGTGTTCAGCGTCGTCGACGCGGTGGTGCTCCGGCCGCCGCCGTTCGCCGAACCGGATCGGCTGGTGGCCGTGTGGGAGACCTCCGGCGCGGCCGACGACGTCCGGTCGGCGTCGTTCGCGAACTTCTCCGACTGGCAGGCGCAGAACCGGTCGTTCTCCGGCATGGCGGCGTCGTTCACCTGGACCGCCAACCTCACCGGCGTCGATCCGCCGGAGCGGCTCACCACCGCGATCGTCACCGGCGGCTTCTTCGACGTCCTGGGAGCGAGGCCGGCGCTGGGCCGGACGCTCGGCGTCGCCGACGATCGGGCAGACAGCCCGCCGGTGGCGGTGATCGGCCACGGCCTGTGGCAGCGGCGGTTCGGCGGCGACCCCGGGGTGATCGGCCGGAGCATCGCGCTCGCCGGCCAGAGCGTCACCGTCGTCGGCGTGATGGCGCCCGACTTCGCCTACCCCGGCGACGACATCGATCTCTGGGCCCCCGCCGGACCGGGCGACGCCAACCGCAACGGCCGCAGCACCCGGTTCATCCGCGTCATCGCGCGGCTCGCGCCGGGGGAGACGGTGGCCGGCGCCCGGGCAAACATGGAGGCCGTCGGCGCGCGGCTGGCGCAGGAGTACCCCGACGACCTCGGCTGGACCGTGCGCGTGTCTCGGCTCGTGCCGCTCCTTTACGGCGACGCGCGCCCGCCGCTGCTCATCCTTCTCGGCGCGGTGGCCTGCGTGCTGCTCGTGTCCAACGTCAACGCCGCCAATCTGCTCCTGGCCCGCGCTGCCGCGCGGCGACGGGAGATGGCCATCCGCGTGGCCGTGGGCGCCGGGCGCGCCCGGCTGGTCGCACAGTCGCTGACCGAGAGCTTGCTCCTCGCCCTCCTCGGCGCCGCCGCCGGCACCGGCCTCGCCGCCCTGGCGGTCGACGGCGTCCTGGCCTGGGGCCCCGGTGGCATCCCGCGCCTGGCCCAGGCCACCATCGACGGGCGGGTGCTCGCGGTGACGCTGGCGATCACCGTCGGGTCGGCGCTGGCCTGCGGCCTGCTGCCCGGCTTCCTCGTGTCCCGCGACGCCCCGCTCGACGCGCTCAAACGAGAGGGCGGGGGCCAGCGGGCCCGACTCCGCGGCGCGCTGGTGGTGAGCGAGATCGCCCTGGCGCTGATCCTCCTCGTCGGCGCCGGCCTGCTGATGAAGAGCTTCGCGCGGCTGTCGGCGGTCGCGCCCGGGTTCGACACGCGCAACCTCCTCACGCTGCGGGTGTGGCTGCCGGCGCAGAAATACCGCGACAACGACCGGCAGATCGCCTTCTTCCAGGAGCTGGAGCGGCGGATCGGCGCCCTCCCCGGCGTCCGCAGCGTCGGCGGCGTCCAGGACCTGCCGCTGCGCAAGAACCAGATGATGAACGAGCTCGCCATCGAAGGGCGCCCGGTCCCCGCGGGAGGCCGGCCCCCCTACGCCGCCTACCGCGTGGTCTCGCCCGACTACTTCGCCACCATGGGCATCCCCCTGCGCGCGGGGCGGCGGTTCGACGCCACCGACCGGAGCGGCGCCGCCGGCGTGGTCGTGGTCAACGACAGCCTGGTCGCTCGCTACTTCCCCGACGGCTCGCCGCTGGGCCGCCGGCTGCGGCTCGGCGCCGATGACGGCGCGCTCCGCACCATCGTCGGCGTCGTCGGCGACGTCAAGCACATGGGGCTCGACGCCGACGAGGGGCCGGCGGTGTACCAGCCGCACGCCCAGAAGCCGGAGTTCCTCCGCTGGATGACCCTCGCGGTGCGGACGGAAGTCGAGCCGAGCGCGCTGGTCGCCGCGGTGCGCGGCGCCGTCCGGTCGCTCGATCCGGATCAGCCGATCTTCGACGTCGCGACCATGGAAACCGTCCTTTCGCGCTCGGTCGCCGCCCCGCGCTTCTTCGCCGCGCTGATCGGAGGCTTCGCCCTCATCGCCCTCCTCCTCGCCGCCGTCGGCGTCTACGGCGTCCTCGCCTTCCTCGTCACCCAGCGCACGCGCGAGATCGGCGTCCGCGTGGCCCTCGGGGCGCGCCGGATGGACGTCCTGCGCCTGGTCCTCGGCGACGCGCTCAAGCTGGCCTCGCTCGGCGTCGTCCTCGGCATCGCCGGCGCCCTGGCCCTCACCCACGTCCTGGCCAACCTTCTCTACCAGGTCAGCCCCACCGATCTCGCCACCTTCGCCGCCGTCCCCGTCGTCCTCGTCGTCGTGGCCGCGGCCGCGTCGGTGATCCCGGCCCGGCGGGCGGCCGGGCTGAGCCCGGTCATCGCGCTCTACGCCGAGTGATCCCTCGCCCCGCTCGATAGGCCGCGCGCTGGACCGGCGGTGCACCGGTCAGCGCTTGCGCCGCCGCAGGCTCTCGTAGAGCGCGTCGAGCAGGCGGGACGCCAGCGCCAGCCGCTCGCCGTCCTCGCGCTGGGCGAGACAGATGCCGGTGACCATCTCCCCGATGCCGGCGGCGTCCTCGCGCTCGAACCTGCCGTCCCGCACGTCGAGCTCGTGCACGATCTCGGCGATGTGCGCGAGCCCGGGATCCTTGCGGAGGGCGAAGCGGTCGATCAGCACCTCGAAGGTGCAGGCGTCCCCCTCGTGCGTGAACTCCGCCTCGAACATGTCGAAGCGTACCTCGCCGCGCTCGGGCCGGTACCCCTTGGCGGGGACGTACTTGAACGCGGCGCGCTCGTCGATGAACCGGCGGATCAACCACGCGCTCGCCATGCGATCGACGTGGATGCCCTTGCGCGTCACCCACGTCCGGCCCCGGTAGTCCTCGCGGCGGAATCGCCGCTCGGGCTCGTCCTCGCCCTTGGCTTCGGCGGGGCGGAGGCGATCGTGCAGGGCAGTCAGGGCCGACTCGGCGGCCTCCCGGCCGGGGGCGCCGAGGAAGTCGATGTCCACCACCTCGGCGAGGCGCCGCCGGAGGCGCTCGAGCTCGGCGGCGATCTCCGACTTGCGCGCGGCGTCGGCCTTGCGCAGCCCGTCGACGAGGCGGCGCGCGCCCTCGGCGATCTCGCCGTACTCGGCGTCGCGCGCGGCGTGGAACATCGCCTCGACGTGCTCGTCGGACAGACCGTCGACGAAGCGGGCCTCGCACACGGACGCGTCGCCGCCCTGCGCGGCGATCTCGCGCACGATCCACTGGAAGTCCTCCTGCGCGCGGTCGCCCTGCGGCAGGACGTAGACTGAGTTCTTGATGGGGACGGCGCCGACGCGCTGGAGGCGCCGCCAGATCTTCACGCGCAGGTAGTCGGGCTTGGGCGGGATCTGATGGATGAGGAGGAGCCACCGTCCTTCACCCGACGCCGGCGCGGTCACTGACGTGAGCGTGGGGTTCGCCCGTTTCGCTGTCAAGGCCGACCTTGTATCCTGGGGCCCCTCGGATGATTCAGTTGTTCGTTACGGCGGCGCTGCTGGTGGAGGGGTCCCCGCCCGCGCTGCGCCCGACGCGGGCGGAGCGCGCGCCGGCGATCGACGGCCGCATCGACGATGCGGCGTGGGCGGACGCCGCCCCGGCGACCGCGTTCGTGCAGAAGTTCCCCGACGAGGGGCAGCCGCCCAGCGAGGCCACGACCGTCCGCGTGCTCTACGACGACGACGCCATCTACGTCGCCGTCGACTGCCCGCAAGAACACTCGCCGCTCGTGGCGCGGCTGACGCGTCGCGATCGGGTCGTCGACGCCGACCGCGTCGAGATCGACCTCGGCACGCGCGGCGACGGCAAGTCGGCGTTCCACTTCAGCGTCAACGCCGCGGGCGTGCTCGTCGACGGCATCCGCTACGACGACACCGAGCTCAGCCTCGAGTGGGACGAAAACTGGGAGGCGGCGACGGCGCGCACGGACGCGGGCTGGACCGCGGAGTTGCGCATCCCCCTGCGCATCCTCCGCTTCCCGGAGGCGCCGAGCCAGACATGGGGCCTCCAGGTCCGCCGGTACGTCTCCGCGCGCCAGGAGATCGACGAGTGGGCGTTCATCCCGCGGAACGTGGCCGGCGAGGTGTCGCACTACGGGACGCTCGGGCCGCTCGAGGGCCTGCGCGCCGGCAGCCCGTTCGAGATCCGGCCGTTCGCGCTGGCCAAGCTGCGGCGGCGCGAACCGACCCCCGACACGCTGACCTCCGGGACCGATGTCTCCGCGGCCGCGGGCCTCGACGCCAAGTGGCACATCGCGCGCGACCTCACGCTCGACGCGACGGTCCTGCCCGACTTCGCGCAGGTCGAGGCCGATCAGGTGGTGCTCAACCTCACCACCTACGAGACGTTCTTCCCGGAGAAGCGGCCGTTCTTCCTCGAGGGGCTGGACGCGTTCGCGACGCCGGTCCGGATCCTCTATACGCGCCGCATCGGGCGCCAGCCGGCGGCCCCAGAGCTGGCGGCCGGGGAGCAGCTGGTCGACGCGCCGGAGCCGTCGTCGATCTACGGCGCCGCCAAGCTCTCGGGCCAGCTCGGCGGGCGCGTCACGGTCGGCGCGCTGGCGGCGGTCGTCGGCGCGAACGACGCGACCGTGCAGGCGGCGGACGGGAGCCGCGCGGCGCGCGCCCTCGAACCGGTCACGGCGTTCGCGGCAGTGCGCGTGAAGCGCGACATCGGCGACAACGCGCACGTCGGCGCGATGGCCACCTCGGTCACGCGCTTCGAGCGCCCCGACAGCTATCCGGCGGACCTCCAGCTCAACACGCTGTGCGCGAGCGGCACCGTCGTCGTCCACGGCAGCCGCTGCTTTCACGACGCCTACGTGGCCGCCGTGGACGCGCGCTGGCGCTCGCCGTCGGGCGACTACGTCGTCAACGGCATGGCGCTCGCCTCGCTCAGCGCCAACGGTCCGCCGCGCCGACAGGTCGACGGCACGATCATCGAGTCGGGCGACGTCGCGCCCGGCGTGCTGGCCCACGCCGCCAAGGAGGGCGGCAGCTGGCTGTTCGACCTGCAATACGAGGGGTATGGGCGCCGGTTCGACATCGACGACCTGGGCTATCTCACGCGCGCGAACCTGCACAGCATCGCCGCGGTCGGGGAGTACAAGGACCGCACGCCCGGCGACGTCCTGCTGGAGAGCTCGTACCGCCTGGAGACGTTCCACCGGCGCAACGTCGACGGGCTCAAGCTCGCCGAGCTCTACCAGATCAACACGTCGGGCAAGCTGCGCGGGTTCTGGGAGTACTTCGTCGAGCTCCACTATCGCGCCGCGCACTTCGACGACCGCGAGGTCGGCGACGGGACGGCCCTCGAGCGCGCGGGCCTGCTCGGGCTCGAGGCCAGCCTCAGCACCGACCCGCGGGCCCGCGTGGTCGGCTCGCTCAGCACCCAGAGCCAGCGTCTCTTCGACGGGTGGAACTTCTCGGTCGAGGGGTCGATCGGCGTGCGCGCGCTCCCGCAGCTCGACATCGACGTCCTTCCGGCCGCCACCTACACCACCGGCGAGCCGCGCTACGTCGGGCAGACCACGGCGGACGGCCGCCCGCTCTTCGGCCACCAGCAGGCCGCCAGCGTCGGCGCGACGCTCCGGGCGACGTACACGTTCGCGCCGCGCCTCACGCTCCAGGCCTACGCGCAGATGTTTCTGGCCTCGGTGCACTACGATGCGTTCACCACGTCCACCTCGCGCGTGGTCCATCTCGATGACCTCACGCCCGCCGCGCCGCCCGCCGCGAACCCGGACCGCGAGGAGGCCGTCCTGAACGCCAACGTCGTCCTCCGCTGGGAGTGGCGCCTCGGCTCGACGCTGTACCTCGTGTACGCGCGTTCCCAGTCGCAGGCGGTCGACCTCGCACCGGGCGAGAACGCGCGGCTCGACGTCGGCGCCGCTTTCCGCGGCGCGGCGGCCGACGTGTTCCTCGTCAAGTGCTCGTTCTGGTCGGGGTAGGGCGCGACGCCTCGGCCAGCGCGGCGTACAGGGCGTCGTAGAGAAAGCCGGCGCGCTCGACCGTCTCGTCGTCGCCGGCGGCGACGAGGGGGAAGCCGTGCGAGATCGCGCGCAGTCCGGCCGACTCCGGCGGCGCGGCGGCGGCGTCGCGAAAGTCGGCGCCGTGGACGATCCGCGCCATGCGGCGCAGCGCGTCGTCGCCCGCGCAATGCTCGTCGACGAGCGCCTCGAACGAGCAGCGGCCCCGGTCGTCGCGGTGCGGATAGCGCGCGCCGGGCGCGTCGAAACCGATCGCGCCTTGCGCCTCGACGGCCGCCACTTCCTCGGCGCCGCAGAAGACGAAGCTCGCCCCGGGGTCGATGAAGCGCCTGACGAGCCAGGCTGTGGCGGTCCGGTTCACCCGGATGTGCCGACGCGTCACCCATTGCATGCTCGTGAGGATACGATCGTTATACTGGAAGTACAACTGTATCTTCAGCCGAGCGCCACGGCGGCCGCGACCGCGGCGAGCTCGTGGGGCGGAACGACCCGCGCCACCAGGCCGGCGGCCGCCGCTTCCTCGACGGGGATGGGGGCACCGCCGCGGAACCACGCGAGCGCCAGCGCCGGGCCGGCCCGTCGCGGCACGAAGTGGAAAGCCCCGTTCGTGGGCAGGAGCCCGATCTCCGCCTCGGGGAAGCTGAGGAACGCGCCGCGCGCCGCGACCAGCGCGTGGCAGGCGAGGGCGAGCTCGGCGCCCAGCCCCACCGCGGGCCCATTCACCGCGGCGACGATGCGCTTCGGGTGCGCCACGATGCGGCGGGTGAGGTCCTGCGCCAGCGGCAGCGCCGCGGCGGCCGAGCCGGGCAGGCCGGCGACGAGCTCGCGCAGGTCCTCCCCGGCGGAGAAGGCGCGGCCGGCGCCGGTGACGACCGCCGCGTCCACCGAGTCGTCGGCGGCCAGCGCGTCGAGGATCGCGAGGAGCTCGCGCAGGCTCGCGTGGCGCAGGGCGTTGGCCACGTGGGGGCGGTCCAGCGTGATGGTCGCGAGCCGGCCGGCGCGCGCGACGCGCACGTCGGGGCCGGGCGAGGGGTCGGGGGCGCGATCGCCCACGCGCGCCCGCACGCGCCGCTCGAGCTGGGGGTCGGCGAGGCACGCCAGCACCGCGTCGGTCTCGAGCTCGAGCATCTCGTCGAGGCCGACCCAATCGGCGCGCGCGACCAGGCGGGTGAGCTCGCGCATGGCGACGGGCTCGTCCGCGTCGTAGGTCCGCGGGCCGACCGCGCGCGCGAGGAGGCGCTTGGCCACGCGCTCCGACGGCGTCATCGGCAGCGTCGCGACGATCTCGACGTACCGCGGCGCCTTGAACGGCGCCAGCCGCTCGCGCACGTGCTCCACCAGCGCCTCGGGCGACACCGCGCCGGGCGCCGCCGGCACCACGTAGGCCTTGACCTCCTCCCCGCGGATCTCGTCGGGGACGGGGACGCAGGCGACCTGCCGCACCGCCGGATGCTCGGCCAGGACCGCTTCGACCTCGGCCGCGGCGATGTTCTGGCCGCCGCGCCGGATGAGGTCGCGCCGCCGCCCGACGTGGCGCGGCCGCCCGCGCGCGTCGAGGGCAACCTCATCGCCGGTGCGCGCCCAGCCGTCGGGGCACCACGCGGCGGTGGCCTCCGCGTCGTCGAAGTACCCGCGCATGAGGGCCGGGCCGCGCACCTGCAGCTCGCCGGAGTCGCCGGGCCCGGCCGCGGCGCCGTCGTCGCGCACGACGCGGATCTCCTTGCCCGCGCACGGCTCGCCGAGGGCCCCGGTCCCCACGTCGTCGACGGCGGCGAGGGGCGAGAGCAGCACCGCCCCCAGCTCGGTCGTCCCGTAGGCCTCGCGCCAGGGACAGCCGTAGCGCGCCTCCAGCTCCGCGTGCCGCGCCGCCGGGATCCCCGAGCACAGGACGAACCGCAGTCGGTGCCCGCGCTCGATCGCGGGGTCGATCGGCTGCCTGGCCAGGACGAGGGGCATCGTGCCGAGGCAGTAGAAGAACGTGGCGCGCGTGGCGACGGCGCTGCGCCAGAACGTCGTCGCGGAGAAGCGCGGCAGCAGCGCCAGAGGCATGCCCGTCGCGAGACCGAGGAACAGATTCCACATCGGGTCCATGTAGCTGGCCGGCTGCGCGGACAGCGCCACGTCGTCCGGTCCGAACGGCGCATAGGCCGCCATCGCCCCGACGAGCGCGAGCCAGTAGGCGTGCGTGAGCATGCAGCCCTTGGGCAGGCCGGTCGTGCCCGACGTGTACTGGAGCGCGACCACGTCGTCGGGCGCGGCGGGCGTCTCGCCGCCGTGGGCGGGGGCCGTCCGCGCCGGGCCGAGGTCGATCCACACGTCGCCGGGCGCGCCGGCCCGGGCGATCGCCGGCGCGCCGGCCGCGTCGGTGAGCGCGAGCTTCGCCCCGGAGACGGCGAGCAGGTGCCCCAGATCGCGCTCGCGCAGCGTCGCATGCGCCGGGACCACGATCGCGCCGCGCCGCACGATCCCCAACCAGGCCACCATGACGTCGATTCCATTGGGCAGGTAGAGGAGTACCCGATCGCCCGGCCCGATGCCGGCATCGGCGAGGGCGCGGGCGGTGCGCCGGCAGCGCTCGTCGAGCTCCGCGGCGCGGAGGGCTTGGCCCTCGAAGCGCAGCACATCGGCGGCGGGGGTCTCGGCCCCACGGAGGCGCACCAGCTCGTCGAGCGTGGCGGCGGCGATCACCGTCCCAGTGTCGCCCAAGGCAGACCCCCTGCCCAGATCGGGGATGGCGCAGACCTTGCGATATTCGGCGATGTGGGGCCGCCGGGGCGCAAACGCTGCGCGCTCAGCCCCGGGGCGTGTCGTCGCCGAGGACGCGGGGGTGGAGGAACGTGCGCTCTTCCGCTTCCATGTGGGCGAGGAGGTCCTCGGCGAGGTCCGACATCCGGTGCGCGATCTCCGCCTCCGGGCCGGCGAGGTGCGCCCGCAGCGCGGCGTGCTCCGCGGCGTGCTCCTCGACCATCCGCCGGATGCGGAGGGGCGCCACGGCGTCGACGCCCGCCAGCATCGGCTCGATCAGCGCCTCCTCGTGCGCATTGTGCTCCGCCAGGGCGGTGCGCAGCTCGGCGACGATCCCGCGGAAGCGGTCCGCATCGTCCACTCCCGCGAGGAGACGCGCCGCGGCGGTCTCGGCGGCCGCGAGCAGCTCGCGCAGCCGGTCGTGCTCTCGCAGGATGTGCGCACGCGCTTCGCTGGGGTTCATGGATCCCGACGTACGCAAGGTTCGGGCCAGTCGGCGCGGTACGCGCGTTGCAGTGACGGCCTTGGGAGGTGATGCGAATGACGAGCTGGGATCGAATCCTGTGTCCGGTCGACTTCTCCGATACCTCGCGCGCCGCGATGGACGTGGCGGTGGATCTCGCGGTCAAGCTGGGGGCGTCGCTCGAGCTTTACCACGCGGTCGCGCCGCCGATGGCGAGCCTGCCCGAGGCGCCGTTCCCGGGCCGGCAGGTGATCGACGCTCTCGTCGCCGCGTCGCGGAAGCGCCTGGACGAGTGGAAGACGGACGCCGAGGCGATGGGCGCCCCCCACGTCGAGGTGGTGCAGGCGCTGGGCATGTCGGCCGAAGGGATCCTCGACCGCGCGCACCACTCGGGGTGCGGCGTGATCGTGCTGGGGACGCACGGGCGCGGCTTCATCAAGCGCGCGATCCTCGGCTCGGTCGCCGAGCAGGTGCTGCGCCGGGCGCCGTGCCCGGTCCTCGCCGTCGGACCGGCCGCGGCCGCGCGCCAGGAGCGCAAGGCTTCCTGACGCCCCTCTTGACAGCCATACGTCGTACGATCATATATCGTATAACGACCTGTGGCTGACAAAGAGCTCAAGAAGGGCAGCGCCGAGCTGCTGATCCTCTCGCTCCTCGAAGTACGCCCCCGTCACGGCTACGAGATCAGCAAGCTGATCGACTCCCGCTCCGACGGTGTGGTGCGCTTCAACGTGGCGTCGCTGTATCCTCTCCTCTACCGCCTGGAGAAGCGCGGCTGGCTCCAGGGCCGCTGGGTGGAGAAGGCCGGCCAGCGACGGCGGCGGTACTACCGCATCACGCCGAGCGGCCGGAAGGTGCTCGCGCAGCAGCGCAGCTCGTGGGAGGCGTTCGTCGCCGCCATCAACCGCATCACGGGAGGCGAACATGCCTGAGTGGCGAGCCGAGGTCCTGCGGCGGCTGGCGGGCGCGCAGCTCGAGCCGACGCGCGAGAACGAGATCGTCGAGGAGATCGTCCAGCACCTCGAGGACCGGCACGCCGAGCTCGTGGCCCGGGGCCGGAGCCCCGCCGAGGCCGACGCCGCGGTCCTCGCCGAGCTCGACGACAACGAGGTCCTGTCGCAGCGCCTGCGCGGGGTCTTGCGCCCCGCGGCGCGCGACCCGATCGTCCCCGGCGGCGCGCCCCGCGGCGTCGCGGGGGACCTTTTCCACGACCTGCGCTACGCCGTGCGGGCGCTGGCCAAGAACCCGGGGTTCACCGCGGTGACCCTCCTGTCGCTGGCCCTCGGCATCGGCGCCAACACCGCCATCTTCCAGCTCCTCGACACACTCCACCTGCGCAAGCTTCCAGTCGACCGCGCCGACGAGCTGACCATCGTCCGCATCCGCGACCGCCACTGGGGCAGCGGCAGGTTCAACGGGTCGCACCCCGATCTCACCTACAACCTGTGGACGCACCTGCGCGACGAGCAGGAGGCGTTCGCGGGCATGCTCGCGTTCGGCGACCGCACGGTGAACCTCAACCCGGCCGGCGAGGCCCGCTGGGCGCGCGCGATGCTGGTGAGCGGCGACTACTTCGACGTGCTCCGCGTCAAGCCCGCCCTCGGCCGCACGTTCGCCGCCGCCGATGATCGGCGCGGCTGCACCGATCCGGGCGCGGTCCTCGGCGATGGGTTCTGGCGGCGCCAGTTCGGCGGCGATCCGTCGGCGATCGGACGCCGGCTCACCCTCGACGGCCACTCCGTCACGATCATCGGCGTCGCCCCGCCTGGGTTCTTCGGCCTCGAGGTCGGCCGCTCGTTCGACGTGGCGGTCCCGCTGTGCATGGAGGTCACGCTCTACGGCGAACGCAACCTCCTCGACGTGCCGCACGGGTGGTGGCTGTCGGCGGTCGGCCGCCTCAAGGCGGGGTGGACGATCGAGCGGGCGGACGCCTACATCGAGACGCTGGGCAAGCGGCTCCTCGACGAGACGGTCCCGCCCGGCTATCCGCCCCAGAACGTCGTGAAGTACAAGGAGTACAAGCTGGGCGCATTTTCCGCCGCCCACGGCATCTCCTCCCTGCGCGAGGAATACTCCGGGGCGCTGTATTTCCTCCTCGCCATCGCCGGGCTCGTGCTCCTCATCGCGTGCGCGAACCTGGCCAACCTGCTGCTCGCCCGCGCCAGCGCGCGCGAGCGCGAGATCTCGATCCGCCTCGCCCTCGGCGCCTCGCGCGGCCGGCTCATCCGCCAGCTCATGGCCGAGAGCCTGCTCCTGGCCGTCCTCGGCGCCGCGCTCGGCCTGTTCCTCGCCAGCCTCCTCAGCGACGTGCTCGTCGCGTTCCTCAGCACGCGCGGGGAGGAGCTGTTCGTCAACCTGGCGCTCGACTGGCGCGTCCTCGGCTTCACCGCCGGGCTCGCCGCCCTGACGTGCGTGCTGTTCGGGCTCGCGCCGGCCCTGCGCGCCACCCGCACCGACGTGGGCCTCGTGCTCAAGGCCGGCCGCTCGACCACCGCCGGCCGCGAGCGCTTCGGCCTGCGGCGCGTGCTCGTCGCGGTGCAGGTCGCGCTGTCGTTCGTGCTCCTGTTCGGCGCGCTCCTGTTCGTGCGCAGCCTGCGCAACCTCGTCACCGTCGATGCCGGCTTCCGCGACGAAGGGGTCGTCGTGCTCACCGTCGACGCCCGTCCGCTCGACCTGCCGCAGGAGCGCCGGCTGGCGTTCGTGCGCGACCTCCTGGAGCGGGTGCGGAGCACGCCGGGCGTGGCGTCCGCCGCCACGGCCAGCATCGTGCCTATCTCGGGCAGCGGCTGGCACGACAACATCTGGCCCGACGGAGGCGACCCGAAGAAGGCGGTGACCGGCAGGTTCAATCTCGTCAGCGCCGACTACTTCAAGACGATGGAGACGCCGTTCGTCGGCGGACGCGACTTCGATGCGCGCGACACGCCGGAGTCGCCGCAGGTGGCCATCGTCAACGCCGAGGTCGTGCGCACGCTGTTCGACGGGAAGAACCCGATCGGACGGCAGCTCCGCGTCGAGGCAGAACCGAGCGGCGAGCCGGAGCGGGTGTACGAGATCGTCGGCGTCGTGCGCGAGAGCAAGTATTACTCGCTCCGCGAGGATTCGCCGCCGACGGTGTTCCGGGCGCGCACGCAGGACAAGACGCCGCAGGCCTACGTCAACCTGGTCGTCCGCACCGGGCTGCCGCCGGGGGCGGTGGTGACGGCGCTGAAGCAGACGGTGGGCGACTTCGAGCCCAGGCTCGTCATGGACTTCGACCTCCTCGAGCGGATGGTCGGCGAGTCCGTGCGGCAGGAGCGCCTCATGGCGACGCTGGCCGGGTTCTTCGGCCTGCTCGCCGCGCTCCTCGCCACCATCGGGCTGTACGGCGTGGTGTCCTACAGCGTCGCGCGGCGGGTGCACGAGATCGGGATCCGCATGGCGCTCGGCGCCGACGCCGGCAGGGTCACGCGCATGATCGTCACGGAGGCCGCCCGCCTGCTCCTCTACGGTCTCGTCGCCGGCCTCGTCCTGGCGCTCGCCGGCGCGCAGGCTGCCAAGGCGATGCTGTACGGCCTCGCCCCCCACGACCCCACCACGGCGCTCTGCGCGATCGCGCTCCTGGCCGGGGTCGCGATCGCCGCCAGCGTCATCCCGGCGCGCCGCGCGTCCCGCGTGGACCCGATGGTGGCCCTGCGCGAGGAGTGAGCCGTCAATCCTCCCGTCGGCGCGGGGGACGTTGACGCGGGCACATATGTAACTATCTGAAACCGTTGCCGAACAGCGCGGCATGGGGCTTGCTCAACAAGGCGACGAATGCCCTCGACCGCCCCCGCGCACATGGACGCCGCCCGCCCTGAGGTCCGCGCGTTCGAGCTCATCGATGCCCTGGCCGCGCACGCCGGGCGCATCAAGGTTCTGTCCCTCGATTGCTTCGACACGCTGCTGTTCCGCAGGACGGCCACCCCCGCCGACGTCTTCTACGACCTCCAGCACGCGCCGCCGTTTCGCGCCCGCGGGCTCACCGCCCGGCTGCGCGCGCAGGCGGAGTCGCTGGCGCGCTCGCTCCGGCGGCTGCAGAAGGGCCGGTCAGAGGTGCGGCTCCCCGAGATCTACCGCGCCGCGTTCCCCGACCTCGGCGAGGCCGAGATCGCCGAGCTCGCCCGCGCCGAGCTCGCCGCCGAGATGGACGCCTGCTTCGCGTTTCCCCCGACGGTGGAGCTCATCCGGGCCGCCCGGCGCAAGGGCCTGCGCGTCGCGATCGTCAGCGACACCTACCTCGACGAGACCGAGCTGCGCGCGCTCCTCGCCGCCGTGCTGCCGGAGGACGCCTACGCCGCGATCGCGCGCGTGTTCTGCTCCAGCCGCTTCCGCGAGGGCAAGGCGGACGGCCTGTTCCGCCACGTCCTCGCCGAGCTCAACGTCCGCCCCGACGCGGTTCTCCACATCGGCGACAACCCGACCGCCGACCTGACGGCGCCGCTCGCCGCCGGCATGCGCGCGCTTCGCTTCGTGCAGAACGATGCCGACGTGTGCGAGCTCCTGCGCCTGCAGGGGACCGCCATGGCGCTCCTCGACCCGAGCGTGCGCCACACCGCCGGCGTGCCCAGCCCGTTCCACGGCGTCCTCGCCCAGCGGCGCGCCCCCGCCGACGGAGACCAGCTCCTCGGCTACGCCGCGGCCGGGCCGATCATGTATGCGTTCGGGCGGTTCATCGTCGACGAGCTCGCCGCCCTGCGCGCCGCCGGCAAGCGCGTGAAGCCGCTGTTCCTCATGCGCGACGCCTACCTGCCGCGCCAGGTGGCCAGCGCGATCGCCGGCGAGCCCGTCGGCCACGAGGTGGGCATCAGCCGCTTCGCCGCCTACGCCGCGTCGTTCCGCGGGCCCGAGGACGTCGAGCGCTACCTGGCGCGCTTCATCGGGACGCAGCGCCTCGACGACCTCGCCCGGCAGCTCGGCCTCGCCGGCGACCAGGGCAGGGACATCGTCGCCGCCGCCAAGAGGAAGTCGCGCCCGTTCGACGAGTTCATGCGGCGCATCCGCCGTCCCGACACGATGGCGGCGATCTTCGAGCGCTCGCGCGCCTACCGCGCGCGCCTGCGCCGCTACGTCGAGCGCACCGCCGGCGTCGCGCCCGGCGATACGCTCGTCTTCGTCGATCTCGGCTACGAGTGCACGGCGCAGCGCCTGCTCGAGCCGGTGCTTCGCGAGGAGTGGGGGGTCGACGTCGCCGGGCTCTACCTCATGGTCGTGGGCACGCCCGGGTGGGAGCGCTCGCGCAAAGGCCTCCTCGACCCGTCGTGCTGCGACGAGCGCGGGGTGCTGTCGCTGGTGGATCAGGTGGCGCTGCTCGAGGACATCTGCACCGCCGACATGGACAGCGTCGTCGACTACGACGAGGAGGGGAGGCCGATCGGCGCGCCCCAGGTGATCGCGCGCGACCAGATCGAGCGGGTGAAGCCGGTGCAGGAGGCGTGCCGCGCGTTCGCCGCCGATGCCGAGAGCTTCTTCGCCGCGACGGGCAAGCGCCCCGATCTCGCGTCGCTGCGCCGCGCCGCGCTGGGGCAGCTGGGCCGCCTGTCGTACTTCCCCACGCGCCATGAGATGGCCTACCTCGAGGGCTTCCGTCTCGACATGAACCTGGCCACCACCGACTCCTTCCGCCTGTTCGACCGCGAGGAGGGCCTGACCGGCCTGCGCCGGCGCGGACTGTTCTTCATGGAGCACGGCCACTCCGGGCGCCGCATGAACTACCCCATCGAGCTGCGCTACGCCGGGCTCGAGATGGCGGTGACCTACTTCGCCCAGCAGCGCTATGGGTTGAGCTTCGCCCACGCCGACTTCACCGTGCGGCGCGAGAACGTGCCGTTCGTGCTGGCGCGCGGCGCCGAGTCCACCGTCGCCGCCCGCGACGCGCACGCGACGCACGACGGCTTCTTCGCCCTCGTCGTTCCCATCGGCGAGGCCGGCATGAACGTCGCGGTGCTGTTCGGCCGGCGCTACACCTGGGTGCAGATCGAGAGCGTGGAGCTCGTCGCCACCTCCGCCCTGTACCAGGACCACGAGTCCCACCACACCGAGGACATCTCCGGCCGGGTGCTGCTCGACGGCATGGTCGAGCGGGGCCCGCGCGTCCTCGAGTGCGAGACCGAGTCGGCGTTCCTGTACATCCCGGCAAACGTCACCGACGGGGACAAGGGCCGCGTCGCGTGCCGCATCGTGTACCGTCCGCTCGCCCATCGCGAGGCGGCCGAGGAGCGGGCGCACGCGACGACCTGACTTGCGAACGCCGGCCGCGAACCCCATATTCGGCCCGTGCTCAAGGACAAGCTCTGCTCGCCCGCCGCCGCGATTCGCCTCATCCGCCCCGGACGGCGCATCCTCATCGGCTCGGGCGCGGCCGAGCCGGTCGCGCTGGTCGACGCGCTCGTCGACCACGGCGCGCATCTCGCCGACAACGAGATCGTGCACCTGCTCACGCTCGGGCCCGCCCCCTACGTGCGCCCGGAGCACCGGGCCCGGTTCCACCACAGCGCGTTCTTCATCGGGCCCAACGTGCGCGAGGCCGTCCACGACGGCCGCGCCGACTGGATCCCGGTGTTCCTGTCCGACATCCCCGAGCTCATCCGCAGCCGGCGCGTGCGCATCGACGTGGCGCTCATCCAGGTCACCCCGCCCAACCGGCACGGCTACGTGAGCCTGGGGGTGTCGGTGGACATCGTGCGCGCCGCCGTCGATTCCGCCGACCTCGTCATCGCCCAGGTGAACCCCCGCATGCCGTGGACGCACGGCGACTCGGCGATCCCCATCGGGCGCATCCACCGGTTCGTCGAGGTCGACGCGCCCATTCTCGAGCGCGCCGCCGAGCCGCCCGACGAGGCGGCGCTGGCCATCGGGCGGCACGTGGCGTCGCTCGTCCCCGACGGCGCGACGCTCCAGACCGGCATCGGCGAGCTCCCCGACGCCGTCCTGGCGGCGCTCGGGCATCGCCACGATCTCGGCATCCACACGGAGATGCTCTCCGACGGAGTCATGCGCCTCGCCGAGGCCGGCGTCGTCACCGGCCGCAAGAAGACGCTGCTCGCGGGCAAGATGGTGACGTCCTTCGTCATGGGCACGCGCGCGCTCTACGAGTGGGCGCACGAGCACCCGGCGCTGGAGATGCGCCCGTCGGAGTTCACCAACGACCCGGGGACGATCGCGCGCAACGACAGGATGATCGCGATCAACTCCGCGCTGGCGATCGATCTCACCGGCCAGGTCGCGTCGGACACCGTGGGCGGCCGGTTCTATTCCGGCATCGGCGGCCAGGTCGATTTCGTGCGCGGCGCGTCGCGCAGCCGCGGCGGCAAGGCGATCATCGCCCTCCGCTCCACCGCCAAGAAGGGCACGATCAGCCGCATCAACGCGGCGTTCGAGGAGGGGGCAGGGGTCGTGACCAGCCGCGGCGACGTCCATTACGTCGTCACCGAGCACGGCATCGCCGACCTGTGGGGCAAGAGCGTGCGCGAGCGCGCCAAGGCGCTGGTCGAGATCGCCCATCCCGACTTCCGCGCGGAGCTCCTCGTCGCCGCCAAGCGCCGGCGGTTCGTGTTCCCGGATCAGATCGCGCCGCGCGCGACCTATCCGTTCGAGGAGACGCGCCGCGAGACCCTGAAGGGCGGCGAGGAGGTGGAGGTCCGCCCGCTGCGCATGAGCGACGAGGCGCCGCTCCAGCGCTTGCTCTACTCGCTCTCCGACGAGAGCACGTACCGCCGCTTCTTCGGCTATCGCCGCAGCCATCCCCACGAAGAGATGCAGGCGATGGTCGACGTCGACTACGACCGCGCGATGGGCCTCGTCGTGTGCGAGCCGACCACCGAGGACATCGTGGGCCTGTGTCGCTACGACGTGGATCCGGCGACGCGGCTGGCGGAGATCGCGTTCGTGGTCCGCGACGACTGGCAGGGTCGCGGGGTGGGCAAGCTGCTGCTCCGCCGGATGATGGAGATCGCGCGCGGCCGCGGCCTGGCGGGGTTTCGCGCCGAGGTCCTGGCCGGCAACGGCCCCATGCTCGCCGTGTTCCACAAGAGCGGCATCCCGTTCACGAGCAAGCTCGAGGACGGCGTGGTGCAGCTCGAGGGCAGGTTTCCGCCCGGCTGACGGGACCGCGCAGCTTTTGCGGGTTTTGCGCGGCCGTCGCGCAAGCTGTGCGCCCGCCGGCGCCCCGAGTCGAGGAAAGGCGTGGCCTCGGGCTTGCACGAACCGGTCGCATGACCGACGCGCACTTCCCGGCGCTCTCCGACGAGATGACGCGTCGACTCGACGTCCCGGGGCCGCGCTATACGAGCTACCCCACCGCGGTGGACTGGCGCGCCCTCGGCCCGCACGAGGCCGAGGCGGCGCTCGCCCGCGCTGGCGCCGAGCCCCTGTCGCTCTACGTGCACATCCCGTTCTGCCGCGAGATGTGCTCGTACTGCGGGTGCCACGTCATCGTCACCAAGAACCAAGCGAAGGGCGACGACTATCTCGCCCTGGTGCGAAAGGAGGCGGCGCTGGTGCGGGCCGCCCTCGGCGGGCGGAAGGCGATTTCGCGCGTCCACCTCGGCGGGGGGACGCCGACGTTCCTCGACGAGCGGCAGCTCGCCGAGCTCCACGCGATCCTCGCCGGCGCGTTCGACATCCTTCCCGACGCCGAGCTAGCCGTCGAGGTCGACCCCGCGGTCACCCGGACGACGCAGCTCGAGCTCCTCGCGCGCCTGGGTTTCCGGCGCATCTCCATGGGCGTCCAGGACCTCGACGAGGACGTGCAACGGGCGATCGCGCGCATCCAGACGGAGGAGGAGACGCGCGCGGCGGTCGACGGGGCGCGCTCGCTCGGGTTGCGCAGCGTCAACCTCGACCTCATCTACGGCCTGCCGCGCCAGACGCCCCCGTCATGGCGGCGGACGATCGAGCGCATCGCGGCGATCCGCCCCGACCGCATCTCGCTCTTTTCGTTCGCGTACGTCCCGACGGTGAAACCGCACCAGCGCCGCCTGCCGGTGGCGGAGCTCCCGACCGGCGCGGCCAAGCTCGCGCTGTTTCGCCTGGCCCACGACGCCCTCATCGACGCCGGCTACGTCGCCATCGGCATGGATCACTTCGCGCTGCCCGACGACGAGCTCGCGCGCGCCCGCGCGGAGGGGCGGTTGTGGCGCGACTTCCAGGGCTATTCCGCCGGACGCGGGGGCGCCGGCACGATCGCGCTCGGCGTCAGCGGCATCGGCGACGTCGGCGGCGCCTACCTGCAGAACGTCAAGACGCTGCCGCGCTACGCGGCCATGCTGGACGCCGGCCTCCTGCCGGTGGAGCGGGGCTGGGTGCGCAGCCCCGACGACGAGCGGCGGCGGGCGATCATCGGCAACCTCATGTGCAACCTCCGCGCGACGCTCGCGGCCGACGAGCTCGACGCATTTGCCCCCGAGCTCGAGCGCCTGCGCGCGCTCGCGGACGACGGTCTGTGCGTCATCGACGGCGGCGACATCCGGCTCACTCCGCTCGGTCGGGTCTTCGTCCGCAACGTGTCGATGGCGTTCGACGCGTATCGCGGGCACGGGGACGCCCGCCGACCCGTTTTCTCGAGGACGGTGTGATGATCGAGCTGCGCTGCTACGAGTACGTGACCGCCTCCTACGAGCGCGTGTGCGCGCTCCTCGACGGCGACGCCGCCGGGTTGTTCCAGCGCGCCACCCGCGCGGCCTCGGTGCGGGCCGACGAGGTCGGAGCGACGCTGCGCGTGAAGCTCGGCCCTCTCGAGGTCGGCGTGCCGGTGAGCATCCGGGTCGTCTCCCGGTCCGAGGAGGTCGGCGTCCTCGGGGACCGGACGGCTCGGATCGACATCGCGTGGACGGCCGCGCGCGCCGGCGGCTTCTTCCCGTCGATGGAGGCCTCGCTGCGCCTCTATCCGCTGTCGCGCCACGAGACCCAGATCGAGCTTTACGGGGCATACCGTCCCCCGCTTGGGCCGGTCGGGACCGCCCTCGACGCCCTCCTCTTGCATCGGGTGGCCGAGGCCGCCGTCCTGCGCTTCGTCGAGGACGTGGCCGCCCGCATCAACGCGGAGCTGGCCTCATCGTCCGTCTGACCCACGCAGTTTTCGCGCCTCGGCCGCCCTGAAACGCAGGATTTGCGGGAAAGACTGCCAGAGACCCGCCAAAAACCGGGCCCAGGTTGGCAAGCAGGTTGCTGGGCTGGGCGGGTGTCCATATGGGGATCCTACCTGTTGCGAGCATCCTCGTCGCAATCGCCCTCCTCTTCGTGGGCGTCGCGCGACCGCAGGTCTTGACCCACGGCATCGGCAAGCTGTTCGGCTTCGTCTCGATCATGGTGTTTCCGTTGTTCATCGTGTTCATGGGGACGAGCACGCACATCGAGCACTCGAAGACGGTCGCCTACTGCACGTCCTGCCACGCGATGGAGAAGTACGGGAAGAGCCTAACCATCGACGATCCCCGATACCTCCCTGCGGCCCATGTTCAGAATTCCCGCGTGCCGCGCCAAACGGCATGTTTCGCCTGCCACACGACGTACACGCTCTACGGCGACCTCCACGCCAAGCTCAAGGGCCTGCAGCACGTGTGGGTGGCCTACCTCGGCACCGTGCCCGAGCAAATCAAGCTCTACACGCCGTACAACAATCGCGAGTGCCTGCACTGCCACGACGGCACGCGCGGTTTCGAGGATACGTCGGAACACAAGAAGGAACGCGCGCGCATCCAGAGCAACGAGCTGTCGTGTCTGTCGCAGAGCTGCCACCCCAACGTCCATGCCGTCGATGAGCTCGCCAAGCTCAAGCTGTGGTCCGGACCGACGGAGGACAAGGAATGAGCCGGTCGTCGCTGCTGCTGCGCCTCGCGTGTGCGCTCGTGATGGTGGCGCTCGTCGTCGAGCTCGTCACCCTGTTCTGGTCGCACCCGCTGTCGTTCATCGCGTTCGCGACGGTCGGCGGAGCAGCGCTCGGCATCGGCCTTCTCCTCTACCTCTATTGGCTCGTTTGGGGTCGGCCGGACGAGGCGGCGGCCCCTCCCCGGGCAAAGGAGTGATCATGCGTACGGTTTGCACCGCGTTGTTCTGCATCATGGCTCTCGCGACCGCCGCTCGGGCGGACAAGACCGAGCGCACCTGGAAGGCGAAGTGCGCGTCGTGCCACGGCGACGACGGCAAGGGGCAAACCACCAAGGGCAAGGAGATGGGCGTCCGCGACGCGACCGCCCCCGCGTGGCAGAAGGAGTTCACCGACGAGGCCATCCAGAAGGCGATCGAGGACGGGCTCGACCGGACCAAGGACGGCAAGAAGCAGCAGATGGACGCCTACAAGGCGAAGCTCAAGCCCGACCAGATTGAGGACCTGGTGAAGTACATGCGGTCGTTCGCCGGCAAGTGAGCCATGCGCGCAGTCGCCGCCATGGCCGTCGGCCTCGCCGTGGGTTGCGCCACGCCGCAAACCCTCGAGCCGGGTGTGCGGCGACAGGGATTGACGTGGAAGAAGGACGTCGCGCCCGCGCTCGCCGACAAGTGCGGCTCCTGCCACACCGGGAGCGAGCCGGCGGCCGGCTTCCGGACGGACGACTATTTTCAGGTCATCGCGCGCGCCCGCGCCGGCGACGCGACGTCCGTCCTCATCGCCATCGGGAGCGACGCGACGCACGCGCCGTTCGCGACCACGTTCGCGCTGCTGCGGACCTGGGTCGTCGACGATGACCTGGGCTACGAGACGTCGCCCGTCCATGGCCCGGGCCTGATGAATCCGAGCGATCCGACGTTCCACGGCACGGTCGTCGGCCAGGTGTTCAACTGGGACCTCACCCTGTGCGCGAAATGCCACGGCAGCGACTTCGCCGGCGGCACCTCGGGCGTCGGGTGCGCGACCTGCCACTCCGGCGGGCTGACATCGTGCACGGGCTGTCACGGGCAGCCGCCATCCACCGGGTCGCACCTGGCCCACGTCTCGGGAGGCATCGGCGCGGCGCTCGACTGCACCGCGTGCCACCTGAAGCCGGCGGTCGTGACCGAGGCCGGCCACCTCCACACCGGACCGGCGACGATACACTTCGGCGCCCTGGCATTCGCGATGTCGGCGACGCCGACCTACGATCAGCCCGCCCGGACCTGTTCGGGCGTCTACTGTCACGGGGGCGCGTTCACGGACGCGGCGGCGACGCGGACCGCGCCGAAGTGGACCGGCGGCCCCGACCAGGCGGCGTGCGGCACGTGCCACGGGCTGCCGCCGAGCGGCCATCACAACACCGGCGGTCGCTGCGTCGATTGCCATTCGGCGGTCGTCGACGCCGAGCGCCACGTCCGCGACGCGAGCAAGCACGTCAACGGCAGCATCGACTTCGGCGTCGGCGCCGATGTGTGCACGAGCTGTCACGGCCAGCCGCCCGCGACGGGCAGCCACCTCGCGCACACGGACGCGCTGCACCTTTTGTCCGCGCCCGTGGCGTGCGGCGACTGCCACACGGTCCCCGCGAGCGTCGATGCGCCCGGGCACCTCACGCAGGAGGCGACCGTCGCCATGACCGGCGTGCGCGCCACGGGCGGCGGCAAAACCCAGCCGGCGTGGGATGCGCAGGCGCAGACCTGCAACAACGTATGGTGCCACGGGGCGGTGCGGCCGGTGTGGGGCGGCGGGGTGGGCACGATCGCCTGCGGCTCGTGCCACGGCATCCCACCGCCGACGGACGCCCATGACCCGAGCCTGAAGCTGTCGGACTGTGTGCAGTGTCACTCCGGGACGGTCTTGCCCGGCGGCGCCATCAAGGTTGGCGGAGCCCACATCAATGGAATGGTCGACGTTCAGAACTAGCGCGATCGTGGCGGCCGTCGGCGTGGGCCTGCCGGTGCTCGTGCACGGGCAGACCGTCGACGCGACCGCTCTGACGCTCCTCGCCGGGCGCCAGGACCCACGCGACGGCACGGTGCACACGGTCGTACCCGCGTACGAGGAAATCTGGCTCTCGGCGCGCGACGTCGACATCCCGGGAGTCCACGGGACGCGCATCGTCGTGTCCGGGTGGGGCATGGTCGCCGGCGGCACCACGTTGGACGACCGCAACGTCACCGGCGACGTCGACGTCGCGTTCATCGAGGGCAAGCTGTTCGATCGTCACCTGGGCGTGCGTCTCGGGCGCCAGCTCGTCGCCTCGGGCGTCGCGCGCAACCTTCAGCTCGACGGTGCCGACGTCGTCGCGCTCGCCCCCGCGGGCATCCGTGTCCAGATCTACGGCGGCGTTCCCGTGCCGCCGCGTTTCGGCTACGCCCACGGTCAGGGCGTGATCGGCGGGCGCCTGTCGTGGCGGCCGTCGCCGATCTTCGAGGGCGGCCTCTCGTTCGTGGACATCCTCGACGACGGCTTGGTCGATCGCCAGGAGGCCGGCGTCGACGCGCGCGCGGTCGTGACGGAAGAGGTCACGTTGACCGCGCTCGCGGCGTTCAGCATCCTCGAGCAGAGGATCAGCGAGGCGTCGCTGCGCGCGCTGTGGCAGCCGCTGCGCAACCTCGAGGTCACGGCCGAGGCGGCGCGCACCGCGCCGGATCTGTTCGTATCGCGGGCGTCGATCTTCTCCGTGTTCGCCGAGGAGGCGCGCGAGGAGGGCGGGGCGACGGTGTACTTCCGGCCGTGGGCGCGCCTTCGCCTGTGGGGGGACGGCTTCGTGCTCCACGACGACTCCGGCACCGGCGGGCGCGCCGGGCTGCGCGCATCGCTCGCCGTCGACGGGGCGGACATGACTCAGATCGGCGTCCAGGGGCGCGTCCTCGCGCTGCCGGCCAGCCGCTACGTCCAGGGCCGCATCTACGGGTTGCACCGGTTCGGCCGCGACGTCACGGCGACCCTCGATTGCGACGCGGTGTGGCTCGACCCGCGGATCAACGGCGAGAACCTGTCGCTGACGTTCGCCGCGACGGTCGGCTGGGACTTCGCGCCCGGGTGGAGGGGCCTCGTGAGCGGCTTGACCGGGCGGACGCCGCTGCTCGAGTGGCGCACCGAGGCGATGGCGAAGCTGGTCTACAACTTCGACTACCGCGCGAAGAAGGTGACGCCGTGAGGAAGGCGCTTGCCCTCGTCGCGCTCGCCGCCGCCGGCGGCGCCCTCGTCTCGTGCTGGCCCGCGTCGCCGCGGACGACGCCGGCCGACCCGCCCAGCGATCGGATCCGCGCTCCGCACGAGATCCACGCCAAGAACGACGTCAAGTGCATCGCCTGCCACGAGGGCGTGTTCGACGAGACCGCGCTCGGCACCGCGCCCGAGGCGCTGCCCCCGGAAGACACGTGCCTCCAGTGCCACAAGGAGCAGAAGGAAAAGAACAACTGCAGCTTCTGCCACACGGACGTCCAGCACGCCGCGAAGCGCACGCTCGCCGAGGGCCTGGTGAAGATGAGCCACCAGAAGCACATCGAGCGCGTCAAGGAGGACTGCTCGACTTGTCACCAGCGGCTCCCGGAGCCGTTCGCAGCGGTGGACACCGTGCCCAAGATGAGCGACTGCCTGGGCTGCCACGAGCACGCGCAGGAGTACGCGCAGACCCAGTGCACGGGGTGCCATCCGACGCTGAACCGCATCGCGCTCAAGCCCCTGTCCGATTTCTCGCACCAGGGCAATTACATCGCGCGCCACGGCGCCGACGCGCGCAGCTCCGCCGGGAACTGCGCGCAGTGCCACGACCAGACGTACTGCGCGGACTGCCACGCCCGGACCGTGGCGACCCGGGTCGAGGTCAAGTTCCCCGAGTCGGTCGACGCGTCCTTCATCCACCGCAATGACTTCCTCGGACGGCACTCGATCGAGGCCGCCGGCAACGAGGCCTCCTGCCGCAAGTGCCATGGGAACGATTTCTGCACGAGCTGTCATCAGGCCCAGAATTTGACGCCGACCGCGCAAAATCCGCGTGATCCGCATCCGCTCGGGTGGACCATCCCGGGATCGGGGGATTTCCATGGCGAGGCGGCGCGGCGCGACATCGCGAGCTGCGCGTCGTGCCACGACCAGGGCCCGCGATCCAACTGCGTGAGCTGCCACCGCGTCGGCGGGATCGGCGGCAACCCACATCCCGCGTCGTGGCTTTCGCACCACGACCACTCGGAGATCCGCAGCAACGGGATGTGCACGACCTGTCATTTCTGACGGCCGGGTCGGTACGAACGGCTTGATGGAGGACGTGATGCACAACGCAAGCAGAATCGGACGAATCCGGCTCGCCGGCGCGGTCGCGGCGGTCTTGTTCGCCGGCTGCACGGGCGACACCGGCGGCACGGCGCTCGTCGCGACCACGCCCGAGCCCCCGGGGGCGCACTGCGCCAACGGCGGCACCAGGCTCGAGACCGGCGTGGACGCGAACATGAACGGCGTCCTCGATCCGGGCGAGGTCAACGCGTCGGAGACGACGTACATCTGCAACGGCTCGAGCGGCCGGCCGACGCTCGTGAAAACCAGCCCCGAGCCGCCCGGGCCGAACTGCCCGTCCGGCGGCGTCAAGATCGAGATGGGCGTCGATGCCAACGGCAACGGCCTCCTCGATCCCTCGGAGGTGAACCCCGCGCAGACGACGTATGTATGCGGCGGCACCCCGGGCCCTTCGGCCACGAGCACCGGGCTGGCGATCGCCATCAAGGGCGTCAGCGACGACGCGTCCGGCGCAATCTCCGTCCGGTTCTCGATGAAGGACTCGCGCGGTTTCCCCGTGGACAAGAACGGGATCTACACGCTGAACACGCCGATCGCGATGCGGTTCTCGCTGTCGTACCTCACCAAGGACCCCGACGGGAACGTCCTGCCGAACACCGTGCTCACGCAGGCGAGCTCGGCGTCGGCGCAGACCAGGTTCCAGCCGACCGCCTACAACCCCAGCGCCACGACCACCGCGACGACGAGGACGCCCGCGGTCGGACTGCTCGTCGAGGACGTTCCCTTGTCCGGCGAGTACACCTACACGTTCCCCACGGCCGACGTGCAGCAGACCGACACGTCCGGCGCCCCGAACGGCGTCGTCTTCACGGCGGTCGCGTACGACGCGAGCAAGCTGGGGAACACGCACGTCGTGTGGATCGAGGCCTCCCGCCAGACCAACCTCGACAACACGCTCGACCCGGCGGGCTTCGACGCGGTGAACACGTATTTCAATTACATCCCGAACAACCCCACCGGGACGCCGCTCAACCGGGAGATCGCGTCGACCGCGGGCTGCAACAACTGCCACCGCGGCTTCAGCGCCGAGGGCTTGACCTCGAGCAGCTTCCACAACAGCGGCCGCATCGACGCGCGGTACTGCGTCGTGTGCCACAACCCGGCCCGGGTCTCGAACCCCGCGGCGCAGGCCATGGTGTTCGTGCACCGCATCCACAACGGCGAGTCGCTCCAGCCGCAGAACGTGTTCCACGGCGTCGCTGCGACCTATCCGCAGGACATCCGCAACTGCGGCGCCTGCCACGACGGCGCGGCGCAAGGCGCGCAGGCGAAGGGTCGTCCGACCCTCGCCGCGTGCACGTCGTGCCACGACCAGGTCGACTTCGCCGCGGCCTCGTCCGCCGCGACGTGCGTCCATCCGCCCGCGGTCGACGGCACGGGCTTGAACGTGCCGTGCAAGCACACCGGCGGCGCAGTCGCCGACGGCGCCTGCGCCACGTGCCACACGCCGGCGCTCATCGGCAGATACCACGTGCCGATCGCTCCCCCGGACCCGAACAACATCTTGAATGGCGGCACGAACGCCAACACGAACGCGGGATTCCTGGCGGCCGCGGGGGCGGTCCCCGAAGGCGCGGCGGTCATCACGTACGCCGTCAGCAGCGTCGACGCCGTCGCCGATGCCGGCGGGGTCAAGCGCCCGTCGATCAAGTTCAAGCTGCTCAAGAACGGCAGCAACGTCGCTTTCCCCACGTTCGGCGGCGGCGCCACCGAGCTCATGGACGGCTTCGTCGGCTCGCCGAGCGTCTACTTCGCGTTCAGCGTGCCGCAGGACGGCATCGCGGCACCGGCGGACTACAACGCGACCGCCAGCGGCTACATCAAGAACATCTGGAACGGCACCGCGACGGGAACGGGCGCCGGCACGCTGACGGGACCCGACGCGTCCGGCTTCTATACCATCGTCCTCCCCAACGTCGTGATCCCGAACAACGCCGCGCAGCTCACCGGCGGCGTGGGCTACACCTACAACCTGGTGTCGGCGTTCCCGCTGACCGAGATCGATCTCCCCGCGTTCCCGTACGACACCGTCAAGAAGCAAGGCGGCCTGATCGTCCCCGCGCCCGACGTCTACAAGGTGGCGACGGGATACACGGCTCGCCACGTCATCATCGACAACGCAAATTGCCTCAAGTGTCACGTCACGCTCGGCGCCGCGCCGACGTTCCACGCCGGGCAGCGCAACAACGGGCCGACCTGCTCGTTCTGTCACAACCCCAACCAGTCGACCAGCGGCTGGGGCGGGAACGCCAAGGACTTCATCCACGCGATCCACGGCGCGCGCAAGCGCACCGTGGCGTTCACGTGGCACGCGGAGTCGGCGACCGAGAACTTCTCCCACGTGGAGTTCCCCGGGCCGCTCAACAACTGCACGGCGTGCCACGTCGCGGGCGACTACGACTTCAGCTCCGCCACGAGCATGGCCGCGCTGCCCAGCATGCTGCCGAGCACAGTCGCGAAGGGGCGATACAACAACAACGCGACGACGAATCCGGCGAGCTGGTTCACCATCTCGCCGTACGTCATCGCGGACGGCTTCACCGACTACGGGCTCGGGTTCGCCACGACCAACCTCACGACGACGCTTCCCGACGGGCGAACGGGCACGCAGGGGACCCAGAGCTGCACGCCGGCGACGCCGTGCACGTGCAGCCTTGCCAACCCGTGCACGGTGACCGGGGTCACCTCGGGCAAGCAGGGCGGCACCAACTGCACCGCGGCCGCTCCGTGCACGTGCACCAGCGCTGCTCCGTGCACCGGTGTGGCCGCCAAGACGTGCTCCACCTCGGCGCCGTGCGAGGCCGATCCCACGACGCTCGTGAAGTCGCCGATTGTCGCGGCCTGCTCCGCGTGCCACGACACGCCCGTGGCGATCGACCACATGCAGGCGATGGGCGGCTACTTCTACGCGCCGCGCAGCGTCGTGCTCGCCCCGGGCGCCACGAAGGAGCAGTGTCTGCTCTGCCACGGCCCCGGCCGCCTGGCGGCCATCGCCGAGGTGCACAGGTAAGCCGCGCGAGCCGTCCCTTCCCCCCACAGCTTTCCACCCTTCTTCGTCGTTCCTACTGGGTAGGATCGACGAAGCCGCTGCCGTCTCCCGCCGTTCCATTGTGGCAATGGAAGCACCAGCCGTTCGCGACGGTGATGTCGGCATAGCTCGCCGGCTTCATGTCGAGCTTCGTGTGGCACCCGCTGCACGATGAGGGCGCCGCGTTGTAGGCATCCCCGTGGTGCGGCTGGCCGCTGGTGTTCAGGATCCAGGCGTCGAAGGGCACGAGCGTGCTCGGGTGAAGCTGCGAGCCCGGCAAAAGGGTGCTCACGCGAGCCCCCGTCCCCAGGACCTTGATGTCAACCTTTGGCAGGGCGAGCGTGATGAAGATGTACGGCTGCTCGCCGGCGATCGTCGTGCCGTCGGAGAATCTCACGATCGGGCTCTCTCCCTGGCCGGCAGAATAGGTGTTCACGCGGTACACCGGGCTGTTCTCCGGCCCGATCAAGCTTGCCCTCAGCTTCTGTCCCACTCGCTGGACGACGCTCGCCGCAGGGTTGTCGATGCGCGTCGGCACGAGATCGTCGGCGTCCCCGTTCACCTTGATGAAGAACTCACCTGGCGCGAGAGCGCCGATCGCGAACACCGCCTGGTCGTTCGCAACAGTCGCGTGCGCGACCGCCGTGCCGGACGTGTCGAGCAAGTCGGCCGCCGTGATCGCCGTCGCCTTCACGGTGTCGGGGTCGGTGTCGAGCGCGGGATCGAGCGACAGCGTCAGCGTCGGGGGCGGCGGGGCATCCGGAGGGCTGGCGTCGGGTGGGGCGGCGTCCGGCGCCGGCGGGCGCGCGTCGGGCGGAGCGGCGTCCGGCGGCGAGGTCGTCGAAGAACCGCCCCCGCACGCCACCCACGCCACCGCGGACCCGAACGCGAGCGCGATACTCGTTGCGATCCGATCGTGCGTCGACATGGCTCGTCGGTGTTGCAGCCAGCGTGCCGTGAAAGAAACTTGCATGACGCCCGTTCGCGCGAGCGCCCATTCGAAACAAATGACGCCGCCTTGGCGGGCCTGGAAAGATATCTGCACGACAATGGGGCGCGGCCCGCGTGCCCCGGCGACGCACCGATTGCGTCCCCCGAGCCGATGCGCGCAAGAAATTCGTGTCGCCGGCGCGCCCGCGTCAGGGCTTCCGCGACTCGATCCGCCGCAGCGTGAGGTAGATCCCGAGCGCGAGCAGCGACATCGCACCGATCGCCGCCAGGAGCCCGCCCTGCCGGAAGCGGTACTCCTTCCGCGAGGCGTCGATGAGCTCCTGGCTCTTTTTCGCGGCCGCGCGCGCCGGATCCGCCAGGCGATCGAACGTGTCCTTGTCGAAGCTGTGGATGCCTTCGCGCGCCTTGACGAGCGACTCCTCGAGCTCGCCGAGCACGTTCGTGAGCGGCTCGACGTCGAGGCCCTTCTTCGCCAGCTCCTCGCCCTCGACGGTGTACGCCGTCATCGACCCGGCCAGCTCGCCGAGGGTCGCGTGGAAATGGCTCGCCGTGGCGTCGCATTCCTTGTTGTCCGGCGCGTCCTTGGCGTGGCAAGCGTGGCACAGCCGCTCGGCCCCGTCGGCGAGAAGCTCGTCGTTCGCCTTGGCGATGTCGTGCTTGCCATGACACTGGGCGCATTCCGGCCAGCCGTGCTTCTCGAATGCGATCTTGTGCTTCGAGCCGTCGAACAGCCGGCCGTTCGTGACGTGGCAAACGCGGCAGACTTCCGACACGGAGGCGACGGCGGGCGGCTGCGCGGCGTGATTGCCGTGGCAGGAGTTGCACGCCGGCGCGCCGAGATCGCCCTTCTCGAGGAGGGCCTTGCCGTGCGCGCTCTTCCTGTACTGTTCGAGCTGATTGGTCGGCAGGGGCTCGCCGCGGTCGGTCTTCTCGCCGGCCATGTACCGGGCGTCGGCGTGGCACGCGCCGCACGTCTCGGGAACGCGCTGCGGGTGGACCATCGACTTGGGGCTCTTCGCGCTGCGGATCCCGTGCCCGCCGTGGCAGCTCGCGCACTGGGCCGCCTTGTCGTCGCCCTCGACCAGGAGCCGCTGGCCGTGTCGGCTGGTCTTGTACTTGGCGAGCTGGTCGGTGGGCAAGGCTTGGTTGAAGGAGCGCATGTAGGCGGCGTCGCTGTGGCAGCGCGCGCAGAACGCCGGGATCCAGGCGTGCGACTTCGCGCGGTCCTCCTCGCTCGGCCACCGCTCGGCGATGGCGTCGGTCATGTTGAGGTCGGTGGGCGAGCCGCCGTGGCAGCCGGAGCAGGACACGCCGCGGCGGAAGTGCACGTCGCTGGCGAACTCCTTGAGGTTGAGGCGCGGCGACGACTTGTCGGCCTTGGGGTCGGCGGAGAAGAGCGTGCGCGCCTCGACGTTGCCTGGATCGGTGTGGCAGACGATGCAGTTGTCCTTGATGAGGAGCTCGAAGGCCGTCGGCGGAAGGTTCAGCGCGAACAGACGGCGGGCGTGCTCGGCCGAGCCGAGGATGGTCGCGTCGGCCGCTTCGGCGACGAGGGCGCGCACGCGATCGGGAAGCTTGGCGAAGTACTCTCGCTGCGCCGGCGGGATGACGGGCGCGCCGTCGGGCCGGCGGGCGTCGAACATCTTCTGCAGCGCAGGCGGCAGCGGCTCGTCGGCGCGCGCCGCCGAGACGGCGCCGAGGACCACGAGCAGCGCGACGGCGCCGCGACCGCGCAGCTTGAGGCCGCCCAGCGCCGCCAGGAGCACGCCGATGCCGATGGCGCCGGCGAGGAGGTAGGGCAGGCCGACGAGACCGTGCAGCACCACGTGGACGGCGAACGCCCCGGTGAACAGGAACCAGCGATGCCGGTACACGACCGCGCGCACGACTACCGAGACGAGCGCCACGCCGAGCGCGTACCAGGCCGTCGTCCACGCGACCGCCCGCGCGTCCGGCACCTTGCCTGCGCCCCCGCCGATGTCCCACGCCTTGAGCGTCAGGAACGCGATGAACAGGAGCGCCGCCATGCCGAAGTCGGTGAAGGCCGGGGAGGGCTCGTTGCGGCGCGCCGATCGGTCGAGCCACGGGATGAGCGCCCACACGACGAGCAGCCCGCCGACGAGCAGCAGCGCCGCCTGCGGGCCTTCCAGGCCGCCGACCAGGTGCGGCGGGAACTCCTTGAGGAGCTGGTAGACCCACAGGAAGTACCACTCCGGCTTGATCCCCGGGTAGGCCGGGGCGAGCGGGTTGGCCTTCTTGCCGAGCTCCCACTCCACGCCGGGGACGCCGGGGCCATACGGCAGGAACACCGCGAGGCTGGTCAGCGCCGCCAGGCACAAGAGCCAGATCAGCAGATCGCGCACCGCGAAGTTGGGGAAGAACTTCATCGCGCGCGGCGTCGCCGGCGGATGGACCGGCGGCGCCATGCCCTGGCGCTGGATGAACAGGAGGTGGACGGCGATGATGGCGAACGCCGCCAGCGGCAGGATGACGACGTGCAGCCCGAAGAAGCGGTAGAGCGTGTTGATGCTCACCTCGGTGCCCCCGCGCAGGACCTGCAGCAACCAGTCGCCGATGACCGGGATCTCCTTCACCGAGTCGGTGCCGACCGACGTGGCGAAGAACGACAGCTCGTTCCACGGCAGGAGATAGCCGGAAAAGCCGAAGCCGAGCGCGACGGCGAACAGGAGAAAGCCGGTGACCCAGGTCAGCTCGCGCGGCGGCCGGTAGGCCTTGAGCATGAGCGTCGAGAACATGTGCGCCACCAGCGAGACGATCATCAGGTGCGCGCTCCAGCAGTGGACGGAGCGGATGAGCCAGCCGAACGGCACCTTCGTGGTGATGTAGCGGATGCTCTCGTACGCCGTGGCCTCGCCGGGCTGGTAATACATGAGGAGCAGCACGCCCGACGCGATCTGCACGACGAAGAAGAACAGCGTCGTGCCGCCGAGGTAGTACCAGATCAGTGAGTGGACGCCGACCGGCACCTCCTTGTGCTCGAGGAAGTCCACGACGGGCTGGAGCTGGTAGCGCGAGTCCAGCCAGCGGAAGAGGCGTCCGCGCCGGCGCTCCGGTGCGCTCACGACGTCCCCAGCTTGACGAGGATCGAGCCGTCGGCGTCGCGCTGCGCCTCGTACTGCGCGAGCGGGCGCGGCGGCGGCCCAGCGAGCACGCGGCCGTCGAGGTCGTAGCGGCCGTTGTGGCACGCGCACAGGACGATCGACTCGCCCGCGACGTACTGCACGGTGCACCCCTCGTGGGTGCACTTCGCCGACAGCGCGCGCAGGCCTTGAGCCGCATCTTCGAAGACGAGGACGCGGCTGGTGCCGGCGCGCACGATCACGTAGCGTTCCCGCTCGAGCTTGGTCGCCTCGTCGGCCGACAGTTTGATCGGTCCGCCCGGACCGGTCGAGCTGAGCGGCTTGAGATAACGCAGCACCGGGTAAAGGACCGTGGCCAGCCAGCCGACGAGCCCCGCGCCGAGAAGGGCGTCGAGGAATCGCCTTCGCGTCACCGGCGCGGGTGCGTGATCGCTCATGGGCGCGCCTCGGCTACTTGGCCAGCCCGCGGACGTATTTGACCAGCGCGTCGATCTGCTCGGGCGTGAGCTTGTCCTTGAGCGGCTTCATCTCCTGCTTGACGCCGTTCTTCTCGCGGGACAGGCCGTTTTCGATCGTCTGCTTGATCTTCTCGTCGGTGAGCTCCTTCTGGAACGCGGCCGACGTCATGTCGCCTACCTTCATCTTCTCGCCTTCCTTGGTGTGTCCCTTGCCGTCCTCGCCGTGGCAGGACGCGCACTTGGCGCGGAACACGCGATTCGTCGCGGCGTCGTCCGCCGAGGCGATGGCGGGACCGAGGAGAGACATCGAGAGGAAGAACATGGCGCTCAGCCGCTTCATGGTTGCGACCTCCTTATGGCCATCGAAGACCAGCGAACTCCGTGCCAAGCAGTGAGCGCGATTCCCGCGCAAAGATTGCGTTTCCCGCCTGGCGCGTTTGCGCCCCCGCAAGCATTGCGCCCCGTTCATGTGCCGGCCTGGCGGAAGCGCGGCGCCAGGATCAGCGTTAGCCCGAAGAGGCCGAGGCTGACGAACAGGGTCGCCGCCACGCCGTGCCGCAGGTCCTCGACGCCGATCTTGATGGCGATGAGCGCCAGCAGGGGGTAGACGAGGTCCGCGCACGACCGCCGCGGGACGAGCGCGAGCGCAACGGCGGAGAGCGAGAGGATGCCCGTGCGGATCGTCGCCATGGCCGCGAACGAGGGGTGGAGGATCGCGGCGGCGAGCCCGGCGGCGAGTCCGGCGACAGAGAGCGCGCCCAGCAGCACCGCGAGCATCTTGGCGGCGCGACGCGGAAGGCTCGCGTCGCGCGGGGGCTCGCGGATGCCGCGGACAACGGCGACGACGAGAGCCATGAGGACCGCGAGCCCGATCGGGCCGGGCGCGGCGACGTCGGGCGGCGGGGCGGTCAGCGCGCGCGCGACATCATCGAGCGCACCGGAGACGGCCGCGGCGACGACGATCGTCGCGAGCGCCTGGAGCTCACCCGCCGGGTGCTCGCGCCGGCGCACGACGATCAGCATGGCCGCCGCCGGCGCGAGCTCGACGAGCGCGAGCGCGGGCCCATGGAAGACGACGGCGAGCGAGACCACGACCACGGCCAGCCAGAGCGACGTCCAGAAGGCGAGCGTACGTCCGGCGGTCTGCGGCGAGAACGCACGCAGGGCGAGGACCTCGCCGGCGACGCCGAGGGCGAGCATCGCCAGGCCGAGGAACGCGCCGCCGGCCAGCTGGGCGGAGATTCGCGCCGCCGGCACCAGCCCCACGACAAAAGCGGCGGACGCCTGGAGGTTCTCCCATGGCGTCGTGGCGGTGCCGTCGCGCACCGCCCGCGCCATCGTGCCGCCGGCGCAGAGCCCGAAGAAGAGGAGGGCGATGGCGGCCGCGCCCCACGGCGAGGCGGCGCTCCTCCCCCACACGACCAGCGACGCGAACAGGAGGACGACGAGGTCGGAGGCGATGGCGACCGGCCAGACGAGGAAGCGTTGCCGGAGGCGGCGCGCCAGCCAAGCGGATGCCGCGGTGAGCGCCACGACGGCGGCGGCGTGGGGTGCCGTCAAACCCGTCTGCGTGGCCAGGGCGACGATCGCGAGCAGAGATGCAGGCGTGACGATCCAGGCCAGGGCGACGACCCGACGGCGCGCCGCCACGACCATCGTCGCGATGCTGAAGGCCACGACCAGCGCCGCGCTCCCGGCCGCACCGATGAGCGCGTAGCGCGCCACCAGCTCGGCCACCAGGGGGTACGCGACGATCAGCGCGGTCGCGCCGTGGCAGGCGCTGCTCGCAGGACGTCCGCGCGCGCCGGCGCGATCGGCGAGGACGAGGAGCGCGGCCGCGAAGGCGAGGCCGACGCCGGCGCCCACGGCGTCCGGCACGACGGGGAGATCGGTGATCGCCCGGAGGAGGTAACCGATTCCCAGCACGATGAAGCTCCGCCCGAGGAGCGCGGCATCGAGCCAGCGTGGCCGCGGCATGGGCTCGGCACGCGGCGCAGGTCGCGGCGCTTGGCGCGGCGCGCTCGACTCCGCAGGCGCGCGTTCGAGCCTCGCGACGCGCTCCTCGAGCCTTGCCACGACGGCGGTCAGCTCGTCGAGCCGGGAGGTCTCAGACGACGGGTCATGCATCGCCGCCTCACGATCGTCTTCATGGGCGATCGCTCTCGCGGCGCCGCACGATCATCACCGGGCAGGGCGCGTGGCGCGTCACGTTCTCCGCCACCGAGCCCACCAGCATGCGCGGGAGCCCGGTGCGTCCGTGCGTCCCCATCACGATGACGTCGTAGTCGTGGGCCTTCGCGTAGTCCACGATCGCCCGCCACGCCGGGCCGATGCCCTTGGCGACGGCGATATCGGCCTCGCCGGGACGCTGGAAGTCGAGCCGCCACTCGTGAAGCGACGCCAGCACCTGCTCGTCGGCCTGCTCGATCATCGCCGGGGTGAACGACACCGCCGGCACGTCGAAGGCGTGAAACAGGGTGACCGAGCCGCCGGAGCCGCGCGCGAGGTCGAGCGCGTGGCACACGGCCTCGCGCGAACCGGGGGAGAAGTCGATGGGGCAGAGGACCTTGCGCGCGGCCGTCGGCGACACCGGCGCGCCACCGACCTCGGAGAGCACGTCCGCCGCCGCGAGCCCGCGGAGCGCGTCGACGGTGGTGAACACGCCGGCGACGCGGCCTTCGTTCATGACGACCGCAGCGCCGATGCGCTGGGCGGCCATGGTGCGCGCGACCGAGGTGATGGGAGCGTCCGGCGCCACGGTGTAGGGATTCGGGTCCATGGCCGCGCCGACGGCCATGTTTTCGAGGTCGGCCCGAGGCCGCTTGTCCTTGAAGCGATAGAGGTCGAGCTCGGACAGGATCCCGACGAGCCGGCCCCGAGCGTCGATGACCGGCAGATGCCGGAGCCTGAACTGCTCCATCCGCTCGGAGGCCTCCGCCAACGGTTGATGGACGTCGATGACGATCGGGCTCGGCGTCATGAGCTCGGACACGGTGTGCATGACGTGATCAGACTGCAAGTCGCGTGCTCGGAAGGTCGTCGGAAAGCGCGCAGATTCTTCCCCGGCTCGGGGATGGGGGCGCAGAAACTGCGCCCGCGTCCCCGGTCCGGGCGCGCGGCGGTCGGCACCCTCCTTGCTAGATGCCCGCGTGATGATTTCGTCGTCCTGCGCGGTCGCCTGCCTGCACTGCGGCACGCCCAGCGCCGGATCCTTCTGCTGCCGCGGGTGCGAGACGGTGTACCACCTCATCCGCAGCGAGGGTCTCGACCGCTACTACGAGCTCGGCGGCGCGGTGGGCGTGCCGGCGACCGCCGCCGAGGCGCCGGCCGACCACAAGTGGGTGGCGCTCGCGGCGGAGCGCCTCGCCGCCGGCGGGCCGGTCCAGCGCCTCAGCCTCGACGTCCAGGGCATCCGCTGCGCCGCGTGCGTGTGGCTGATCGAGCAGATGTTCGCGCGCCGGCGAGACCGCGGGGCGCTCGACATCGTCGTGAACCCGGCGCTCGGCACGCTGTCGCTCACCGTCGCGCCGGAGTTTCCCCTCGGCGAGCTGGTGACGGACATCGAGCGGTTCGGCTATCGCCTCGGCCCGGCGCGCAAGCCCGACGCGCCGACCGGCTCGCGCGACCTCCTCTGGCGCCTGGGCGTGTGCGTCGCCCTGGCCATGAACGCGATGATTTTCGGCATCGCGACCTACGCCGGGCTCCGCGCCGGGCCGATCTACCGCATGTTCCGGGACCTCAACTTCGCGCTCGCCGCCGCGGCCGTGCTGGTGGGCGGCCCGGTCTTCTTCCGCTCGGCGTGGGAGGCGCTGCGCCGCGGGCTCTTCCACCTCGACCTCCCCATCGCCTTGGGGATCCTCCTCGCGTTCGCTTCGTCCACGCTGTCGTTCGTCGCCCATCGCGGCGACGCCACCTACTTCGACACGCTCACCGTCTTCATCGCCCTCATGCTCCTCGGCCGGTTCCTGCAGGAGCGCGTCCTCGAGAAGAACCGCCGCCAGCTCCTCGCCGCCGACGGCGCGGATGAGCTCCTCGTCCGCCGCGTGGACCGCGACCGCGTGGCGATCGTGCGCTGCGCCGAGCTCCGCGAGGGCGATCGCCTACTCCTCGCGCCGGGCGACCTCTGCCCCGTCGACGCCGCGCTCGACGCCGAGGCCGCCACGTTCTCGCTCGACTGGATCACCGGAGAGAGCGCCCCGCGCGCGTTCGCCCGCGGAGACACCATCCCGGCGGGCGCGTTCAACGCGTCCGCGCACGCGGCGGCCGCCCGCGCCGCCGGCCCGTTCGCCGCGTCCACGCTCCTGCCCCTCCTCGAGAAGTCGACGCGGCGCGAGACCGAGCTGCCGCGGGCGACGGCGTTCTGGCGCCGCCTCGCCCGCTGGTACGTCATCGCGGTGCTCGCGCTCGCCGCGGGGGCGTTCGGCGGATGGGCGTTCGCGACCGGGGACGCCGGCCGCGCGCTCGCGGTCACCGCCGCGGTGCTCATCGTCACCTGCCCGTGCGCGCTGGGGATCGCCACGCCCCTCGCCTACGAGCTCGCCCAGGCGGGGCTGCGCCGCCACGGCCTGTACGTGCGCGCCGGCGGGTTCCTCGACCGCGCCGCCGCGGTGCGGCGGGTGGTGTTCGACAAGACGGGCACGCTCACGACGGGGTCCCTGCGCCTCGCCGACCCGACGGCCCTCGCCGCCCTCGACGGCGACGCGCGCGAGGCGCTCTACAACCTCGCCGCGCGTAGCTCCCACCCCAGGGCCGCGGCGGTGCGACGCGCGCTCGAGGACGCCGGGGCGCACCGCTTCGTCGACGGCCTCGTGGTCGTCGAGGAGCCCGGGCGCGGCGTCGAGCTGACTCGCGGCGGCCGCGTCTACCGGCTCGACGCCGCCGGGTTCTCCGCGGCCGGCGCGCCGCCCATCCCGCTCGAGACCGTGGAGGAGCTCCGCCCCGACGCCGCCGACGAGGCGCGGCGGCTCGCCGCCGGCCGCTACGAGGTGTGGATCCTGTCGGGCGACTCGCCCGCGCGCGTGGCCGACCAGGCGCGGGCGCTGGGCATTCCGGCGGCGCGCGCGCTCGGCGGACAGACCCCGTCGGCCAAGGCGGCGTGGCTCCGCGCGAACGACCGCGGCGACGTCCTGTTCATCGGCGACGGCATCAACGACAGCCTCGCCGCCGACCAGGCGACCTGTTCGGGCACGCCCGCCATCGACCGGCCGTTCATGCCCGCGCGCTCCGATTTCTGGTTCACGTCGCCCGGCCTGCGCCCGGTGCGGCTCGCGCTGGATGCGGCGCGCCGCCTCGCCCGCGTGGTGCGCACCAATCTTGCCATCGCCGTCACCTACAACGTGGGTGCCGTCGCGCTGGCCTACGCCGGCCTGATGTCGCCCCTTTTGTGCGCCGTGCTCATGCCCGCGAGCTCGCTCACCGTGATCGGCGCGACGGTTGCATCGCTGTCGCGGCGGAGTCGTCTATGGCGGTCGTGATCCTCCAGGTGTTCGTGAGCCTGATGCTCGTCGCCGGCTCGATCCTCCTTTTCGGCTTCAGCATGAAGCAGCGCGACCACGAGCACGCCGATCGCCTGTCCCTGTTTCCCCTACGCGACGAAAAAACCGAGGAGACCCATGGCCACCGTTAAGGTCGTCTACAACGACAAGATCAGCCGACAGTTCATCGCCGCCTCGGTGGGGTGGGGGCTCGTCGGCCTCCTCGTGGGCATCGTCGTCGCCGTGCAGCTGGCGTTTCCCCAGGCGAATGCGGCCCCCTGGCTGAGCTTCGGCCGCCTCCGCCCGCTCCACACCAACGCGGTCATCTTCGCGTTCGTCGGCAACATGATCTTCGCCGGCATCTACTACTCGACGCAGCGCCTGCTCAAGGCGCGCATCGCGTCGGACAAGCTGGCGGCGATCCATTTCTGGGGGTGGCAGGCGATCATCCTCGCCGCGGCGATCACGCTCCCCCTCGGCTTCACGCAGGGCAAGGAGTACGCCGAGCTGGAGTGGCCCATCGACGTCGCCATCGCGGTGGTGTGGGTGACGTTCGCGATCAACTTCTTCTGGACCCTCGCCCGGCGCAACGAGAAGCACCTCTACGTGGCGCTCTGGTTCTACATCTCGACGATCGTGACGGTGGCGGTGCTGCACGTGGTGAACAGCCTGTCGCTGCCGCTGTCGGCGCTCAAGAGCTATTCCATCTTCGCCGGGGCGCAGGACGCGCTGGTGCAGTGGTGGTACGGGCACAACGCGGTGGCGTTCTTCCTCACCACGCCGGTGCTCGGCATCATGTACTACTACCTGCCCAAGGCTGCCGACCGGCCGGTCTACTCCTACCGCCTGTCGATCGTCCACTTCTGGGCGCTCATCTTCGTGTACATCTGGGCGGGCCCGCACCACCTGCTGAACACTGCGCTCCCCGACTGGGCGCAGACGCTCGGCATGGTGTTCTCGGTCATGCTGTGGGCGCCGAGCTGGGGCGGCATGCTGAACGGGCTGCTGACGCTCCGCGGCGCGTGGGACAAGGTCCGCCAGGACCCGGTGCTCAAGTTCTTCGTCGCCGGGGTGACGTTCTACGGCATGGCGACGTTCGAGGGGCCACTCCTGTCGATCAAGAGCGTATCGTCGCTGGCGCACTACACCGACTGGATCATCGGGCACGTGCACTCCGGGGCGCTGGGGTGGAACGGCTTCATGGCCGCCGGGATGTTCTACTGGATGGTGCCGCGCCTCTTCGGCACCAAGCTCTACTCGAAGCCCGCGGCGGAGGCGCACTTCTACCTGGGGACGATCGGCATCCTGCTCTACGTCGTGGCGATGTGGGTGTCGGGCGTGACGCAGGGCATGATGTGGCGCGCGCAGGGCGACGGCGGCGGCCTCATGTACCCCAACTTCGTCGAGACGCTCGCCGCGATCCGCCCGATGTACATCGTGCGCGTCGTCGGCGGGGCGATGTACCTCGCCGGCATGGGCGTGATGGCGTGGAACCTGTGGAAGACGGCGCGCGCCGGCAAGGCGGTCGACGGCGTGGTCGAGGTGGTCCCGCTCGCTCGCGCGGCGGAGCCGTCGTGGAAGAAGATCGTCTTCGCCCCGCCGCTCGTCCTGGTCGGCATCGTGGGGAGCCTGGCGATCGCCGTCGGCTTCCTCGACACGATCGGCGCGCTCGGCTTCCTCATGCTGGCGGGGTTCGTGGGCCTGGTCGGGTTCTGGGCGATCAAGCTGTCCGGCGGCAGCGCCGGGCTGCACCGGCTGCTCGAAGGGCGGCCGCTGCTGTTCACCGTGTTCACGCTGATCGCCATCCTCGTCGGCGGCGTGGCGGAGATCGTGCCGTCGGTGGTCATCGCCAAGACCGACGGTCCGCCCGGCCAGACGCACCCGTACACGCCGCTCGAGCTCGAGGGGCGCGACATCTACCTGCGCGAGGGCTGCTACACCTGCCACTCGCAGATGATCCGCCCGATGCGCTTCGAGACGCAGCGCTACGGCGATCGGTCCCAGCTCGCCGACTCCGCCTTCGACCACCCGTTCCAGTGGGGGTCCAAGCGCACCGGACCCGATCTCGCGCGCGTCGGCGGCAAGTACCCCAACCTGTGGCACTACCAGCACCTCCTCGACCCGCGGTCGACGTCGCCGGGCTCCAACATGCCGCCCTACGCGTTCCTCGCCGACGGCCGCGTCGACCTCGGGCGCACCCGCTCGAAGCTCGGCGTGATGCGGATGCTCGGCGTCCCCTACGACGCGGCCGAGGTCGCGTCCGCCGGCGACGACGCGCGGGCGCAGGGCGCCGGCATCGCCGCGGATCTCGCCCAGAGCGGGATCGCCGTGGCCCCCGACAGCGAGCTCGTCGCGCTGGTCGCCTATCTGCAGAGCCTGGGGAAGAAATCGCTGCCGCCCGACGACACCGTCGCGCCCAAGAGCGTGGCCCAGGCCGGAGGTGCGCCGTGAGGTTCCTTTTCGGAGAGCTCCTCGCCAAGAGCCCGCTCCTCGCCCTGCCGCTGGCGGCGTTCCTGCTGTTCGCGGTCGTGTTCGCGGCCGCGGCGGTGCGCGCCTGGCGCGCCAAGGGCCGCTACGAGCGCATCGCGCGCCTTCCCCTCGATGGAGAGGACCATGAGTGACAAGCCGCTCCATACCTACGACGATGACCTGCGCGAGCTCGACAACGAGCTCCCGCTGTGGTGGCGCGGGATCCTCTTCGGCACGGTCGTCTTCGCCACGTGCTACTGGATCTGGTTCCAGGTGCTCAAGGCCGGGCCCAGCCCGGTCGACCAGTACAAGGCCGAAAAGTACGCCCTCGCGCAGGAAGAGGCCAAGAAGCTCGCCGCCGAGGGCGAGCTCACCGGCGAGAAGCTCGAGGCGATGGCGAAGAACGTCGCCATAGTCGGCGCGGGCAAGGCCACGTTCGTGGCCACGTGCGCCGCCTGCCACCGCGCCGACGGCGGCGGGCAGATCGGACCGAACCTCACCGACCGCTACTGGATCCACGGCGGCAGGCCGGAGGACATCATCAAGGTCGTCCGCGGCGGCGTCCTCGACAAGGGGATGCCGGCGTGGGGCCCCCAGCTCGGGGAGCAGAAGGTCCGCGAGGTCGTATCCTACGTCCTCACCCTGCGCCACACCGACGCGCCCGCGGGCAAGGCGCCGCAGGGCGCCCCGGAGATATGATCCCCGACGGCGCCGCGAGCTCGCTCCTCCCCGACGGGCACCGGAAGTTCGTCTACCCCGCGGACGTGACGGGGCGGTTCGCGACGGCCCGGCGATGGACGTTCGCGGCGCTGATCGGCGTCTACGTGGCCCTGCCGTGGATCCGCATCGGCGGCCATCCTGCCGTGTTCATCGACATCCCGCGGCGCCACTTCCACCTCTTCGGCGCGACGTTCAACGCCCAGGACATCTGGATGATGCTGGTGGTCCTCCTCGGCGTCGGGTTCGTCCTGTTCGTGGCGACTGCGCTCCTGGGGCGGGTGTGGTGCGGATGGGCGTGCCCGCAGACGGTGTTCCTCGACGGCGTGTACCGCCGCGTCGAACGCTGGCTCCAGGGCCCGCGCGAGAGGCGCATGCGCCGCGACGCAGGAGCGTGGACGTGGGATCGCGTCTGGCGCAAGGCCGCTACCCACGCCGCGTGGGTCGCCATCTCGTTCGTCCTGGCGCACGTCTTCCTCGCCTACTTCGCCTCGCTCCCCGGATTGTTCCAGATGGTGCAAGGATCGCCGGCGGCCCACCCCGAGGCGTTCGCGGTCGCCGCCGCGACCACCGCGGCGCTGTACCTCAACTTCGCGTTCTTCCGCGAGCAGCTATGCATCGGCGTGTGCCCGTACGGCCGGCTGCAGGCGGTGCTCCTCGACAAGGACTCGCTCGTCATCGGCTACGACGCCGCGCGGGGGGAGCCGCGGGGCAAGCTCGGCGCCGCCGGAGCCGGGGACTGCGTCGACTGCAAACGCTGCGTCGTCGTGTGCCCCACCGGCATCGACATCCGCAACGGCCTCCAGCTCGACTGCATCGCCTGCACCGCCTGCATCGACGCCTGCGACGAGATCATGGTCAAGATCGGGCGCAAGCGGGGCCTGATCCGCTACGACTCGCTCAACGGGCTCGACGGGAAGCGCAAACGAGTCCTGCGCCCGCGCCTTTACCTCTATCTCGCCGTCTTCGGCGCGGCGATCGTGGCGGCGGCGCTGGCGCTCGCCGGCCGCGCCGGCTTCGAGGCGAACCTCCTCCGCACCCGCGGCCTGCCGTTCGTCGTCGACGCCGAGAAGGTCACGAACTCGTTCGAGATCCACCTCGTCAACAAGAAGGCCGAGCCGGCGACGTTCACCATCGCGCCCGAGACCTCGCCGGGGATGAGCTTCGTCGTGCCGATGGCGGAGATCGCGCTCGAGCCGATGGCCGACGCGCACGCCCCGGTGTTCATGATCGTGCCGCGCGCGCAATTCCGCGGTGAGAGGCGCGTGCCCATCCGCGTGTCCGCGGGCGGCGAGACCCGCGTGCTCGAGGCGCGCTTCCTGGGGCCGCGCCCATGATGATCGCCGCGCTCGCCACCGCCGCCGCCGCCGGCCTGGCCGGATCGCTCCATTGCGCGGCGATGTGCGGGCCGCTCGCCGCCGCGGCAAGTGGACGCGCGCGCTACCAGGTCGGCCGCCTCGCGTCCTACGGGGCGGCCGGCGCGATCATGGGCGCGCTGGGCGAGCACGCGCTGTGCGCCCTCCCCGTCGGCACGGTGCAGACCGTGACGCTCCTCCTCGTCGCCGCATTCGCGATCGCGCGCGCGGTGTCGCCGATCGTGGCCGCCGGTGCGTCGCGGCTCGTGCCGCTCCGCCGGCCGGGCGTCTGGACGCGGCTCGTCCGCCGCCTGCCGCGCGGCGGTCTGGGCCTGGGCGCCGCGACGGGATTTCTGCCCTGCGGCATGCTCGTCCCGGCGTGGATCCTCGCCGCCGGGAGCGGCGGAACGGGGGAGGGCGCGCTCACCATGGCCGCGTTCTGGGTCGGGACGCTGCCCGGCCTGCTCGTGCCCGCGCTCGCCGGCGCCGGCCTCCGGCGGCTCGGCGTACGCGTCGCCCCGGCGGTGCAGGCCGTCGCGTGGGGCCTCCTCGCGGTGTGGCTCGCCCTCCGGCCGCTGTTCATGGCCGCGCACCATCACTGAGCCTGGAGCGGACGACCTCGTCGGCACCGACGAACGCGCGGTAGGCCTCCAGCGCGTCGTCGAACGCCGCGCGGTAGCGGCGCGTCGGCCGGAACGAGGCCTCGTGCCACAGGCCGGCGATCGCCAGCGTCTCGGCCTCCCGGTCGAGGCGCGGCTCGATCCGCCCCACCAGCCGGTCGCCGAAGAGGATCGGCAAGACGTAGTAGCCGTGCTTGCGCTTCTTCGCCGGCGTGTAGACCTCCCAGGTGTAGTCGAAGCCGAAGAGCTCGCGCACGAGGCGGCGATCCCACAGGAACGGATCGAGCGGCCCGAGGAACGTGACGGCGCCGCCTGCCGCGCCCGCATCGAGGAGCGGCCGTTCCTCGGCGAGGATCCAGCGCGGGCCGCGCACGCCCTCGACGGTGACCGGCACGAGGACGCCCTCGGCGGCGAGCCCCTCGATGGCCTTCCGGCGCGCGGCGGCCGGCCCCGTCCCGGTCGTCACCTCGGCCGCGCCCCCCGCGCCGAGGAGCCCGACGCCGCGGAAGCGCGTGAGCAGGCGATGCCGCAGCGCCGCGCCGTCCTCGACCGGCCGCGCCAGGAGCTCGGCGGGATAGACGCGCTCGGGCAGGTCGTAGAAGCGGGTGTTCCCGTCGCGGCGCGCGATCGCCAGGCGCCCGTGCACGAACAGTCCCTCGACGAGCAGGCGTCCGGCGCGCATCGGCCCCCAGCCGCCCGGCAGCGTATGGTTGATCTCCCTGGAGAAGTACGAGCTCGGCAGCGGCCCGCGCTCGGCGATCGTCGCGAGGATGCGCGCCGTCTCGGCGGTGTGGCCGGCGAGGAGCTGGCCGTACCCCGGCCAGCCGCGCGAAAAGCTGATGCGGTGGTAGGGGAGCTCCTCGACGGGAAGGATGTTGAGCGACTTGTTGTAGGCCTCGAACAGGCGGCGATCGGGCCCGTAGAGCCAGCGCTCGCACCAGCCCCGGCGGTAGCCGGCCACGCGCGCGTGGAGGACCAGCTCGTGGTTGCGCGCGCCCGGGGTCTCGAGCGGGTCGAACTGCAGCGATCCGAGCGCGCGGACGACGGCGAGCACCGAGCGCGCCCGCGCGGGCAGCGATCGCGGCGGGGCGAGGAGGTGGCGCCGGACGAGGAAGCGCCGCGCCGCGGCGGCCGAGAGGTGCACGCGGAAAGCGTAACGCGGATTCGCGTCAGGGAAACTCCATCCCGGCGGCCACGCGCTCCGCCTCGCTCCAGCCCCGCGCCCGGCGGGCCCGTTCGGCGAAGTCTCGTGCGGCTGCGAGGTACACGGGTCGAGGGCGCAACCGGTGCTCGCGGAGGCATGCCTCGGCGAACTTGATCGCGTGCGGGTCTTCCGTCTCGACCGATCGGTCGATGATCTCCGGCTCGGAGAACGACCCCTGGTCGTCGCCGTCGCGCGCCGGCTCGTCGCTGAACATGGCCGCGTTCGCGGCCGCGGCCTGCCACAGGCCGGCGAACGCGACGGGCCTGAGGTCGCTCGACAGATGCGGCAGAAGGAGCCGGAGGGCCGCCGCGCTGGTGACGATGTGAAGCAGCACGAGCGGTTGGCGGTCGGCGTTGGCCAGGTACAGACGGGCTCCGGCCTCGGTGATCTCGCCGAGCGCGCGCTCGATGGACTCGGGTGGGGCGGCGCGATCCACCGCGATCGCGAGGTCCGGATCCGACCCCGCCACGTGGGCGAGGTCCCTCGGAAAGCCCCGACGGTCTCGACCGCGCATGAGCCGGGGCACCCGCGCGAGAGCTTCGGCGAAGCCGAGCGTCCCGGACAGCCGCGCCGGCGTGGGGAATGCTCGGTAGTAAGCCGCCCAGAACGCGAGCGCGACCGCCAGCTCCTCGATCCGCAGCGGCGTCTCCGCGTCCTCGAGCGCGCGCAGCGCGTGGGCGGTTCGGATGAGCCCATGCGTGCCGCCCGAATTCATCGCGGGCACGAGGAGACCGATCCACGATGCGAGCACGGTCCGCCAGGTTTTTTTCGCCACCTGATCGCGGAAGAACGCCGCCCAGTCGCCGAAGCGGAGCGGCGCCCCGAGTGCGTCGCGCCACGACGCCATCGTGACCGCCGAGCTCGCCTCCGGCATGGTGCCCAGCACGGTGCGGTACCGTTCCGCCCAGCGCGCCACGACGTCGCCGCGGCCGAGCGCGACCAGCGCCTCGGCGGCCATGGGCCCGTGATTCGGCATGCCGCCGCCGGCGATCTCGCCTCCGGCACCGCGCAGGCGGTCGAGCGCCTCATCGAGTGAAGCCGTCATGATCATGTCCTTTCCGTGATGGTGACAGGTTTGCGGGCGGCGAGCGCGACCGCCCGTCGTCCCGACCACACGAGCAGCGCGACGCTCGAGAGCGCCAGGACCACGGCCAGCGTGCGCAGCCCGCGGGTGGCGGCGGGGTCGCCGACCATCGCCAGCAGACCGGCGGCCGCCATCGCGCCGACGAATCGCGCGTTCTGGAACCAACCGGCCGCCGCTCCTTGCCGCTCGCGGGGGGCATGCTCGACGAGCTCGGCCTGGAGCCCCAGATTGTTGAACGCGCTGGGTACCCCGAGTGCAGCCGCGATCGCGACGAGCGCGACGACGGACGTGTCGGCTCCCACGAGCGTCAGCAGCCAGGTCGCCACGACCAGGCCGCCCGCTCCCACGACCAGCATGCGCGCGACCCCGACGCGCGAAAGTAGCCTGACGGCGAACGGCATGGCGAGCACCGCGGTGCCCACGAACGGCAGCATCACCAGCCCCGTCTGCGGGGCCGTGAGCCGCCGGGTGGATTCGAGCCACTGGGGGAGGGCGAAAAACACCGAGTAGAAGATGGCGCAGACCAGCGCAAAGCGGGCGTACACCGACCACAACGCGCGTCCGCCGGCGGCCCCGCGATCCGTCGCGACGGGGCGCGGAGACCCGGCCGCGTCCGGCGGAAGATACGCAAGCGCCAGGCCGATCGCGACGAGCGAGATCGGGACATTGACGAGGAACACGGCCCGCCAGCCGGCGACCGCGCCGAGGAAGCTTCCGAGCACGGGGCCCAGCGCGGCGCTCGCGTTGCTCGAGACCGTGAGCGCGCCGAGCCATGCCGCGGGGACCCGCCCGCCCCGCCCCCCGCCCGCGACCAGCGCCCCGAGCGCCGCGACGCCGGCGGGAAACCCGACCGACGTACCGAGCGCCTGGATCGCCCGAACCGCGACGAGGGGCGCGAACGACGGCACGGCCGCCGCCGCGACGCCGGTCGCGCCCGCGATCGCCAGCCCGGCCACGAGCACGCGGCGGGAACCGACCCGATCGGCGAGCCAGCCGGCGAGAGGCTGGGCCACCGCCGACGCCAGGGCGAACGACAGCAGCAACAAGGACGCCGAGGCGGGCCCGACGCGGAGATCGGACCGCACGTCCGCGAGCGCCACCGCGATCATGGAGGTGTTCAGCGGGTTGAGCGCGGTCGCGACGGCCACCGTGCCGACGGCTCCTCGCTGCGATCGAGACGCTTGGGCCACATGGGGTAGATGCGGTCGCCGGGCACGCATGTCCAAGATCTTTTCCGGAAGCTGTGATACCTAATGGGCATCATGGAGCTCCGGCACATTCGCTACTTCGTCACGCTCGCCGAGGAGCTCCACTTCGGGCGCGCGGCGGCGCGCGTCCACATCGCCCAACCGTCGCTCAGCCGGCAGATCCGGGATCTCGAAGCGGAGCTGGGCCTGCGGCTCTTCGATCGCAACCGGCGCCGGGTGTCGCTCACGCCGGCCGGCGCCGCGTTCCTCGACGAGTCGAGGCTGCTGCTCGCGCGGATCGAGGACGCCGTCACGGCCGCGCGGCGCGCCGCCCGCGGCGAGCTGGGACGGCTGCGGATCGCCTACGTCCCGGCGGCCGCGCTGGGCGGCCTGCCGGAGATCGTCCGGTCGTTTCGCGCCCGGCTGCCCGGGGTCGAGGTCCAGCTCGAGGACATGCCGCCGGCGCGGCAGATCGAGGCCCTGCACGCGGGGAGGGTCGACGTCGGGTTCGCGCGCGGGCCGGTGACCGACGCCGAGCTGGCGACGGAGGTGGTGTTCGAGGAGCCGCTCCTGGCGGCCCTGCCGTCGGGGCATCCGCTGGGCAGGCACCGGCGGCTCGACGTCGCGATGCTCGCGCACGAGCCATTCGTGGTTCCGGCGCGATCGCGCGGAGCCGGGTTTCACGATCAGGTGCTCGCGCTGTGCGTCGCCGCGGGCTTCAGCCCACGCGTCGTACAGGAGGGCTCGCAGATCGACGCGCTGCATCTGGTCGCGGCCGGCTGCGGCGTCGCGATCATCCCCGCGTCGCTGCGCGCGATGCGGCGCGCCGGGATCATCTACCGCGCCCTCCGCCAGCGCCCCCGGACGCAGATCGTGATGGTGTCGCGCCGCGCGTCACCCTCGCCGACCCTGCGCGAGCTCATCGCCGAGGTGCATCGAGCGGGGCGGAAAGCTAGGTGACCGGCTCCTCGCGGCGCGGGCGCGGTGTATCCTCGCGCCGATGGTGCGGCTCGCCGCGATCGTCCTTCTCGCCGGCTGCGGCGCCACGCTCGCGGCGCAGATCGACGCGCGGGTGCGCGCCCAGCCCGACGCCGAGCTGGTGTCGGTGGCGTACGTCGAGCTCGGCGACGGCGCGACCTTCCTGCGCGATGCGGACGCCCGCGTCCATGCCGCCAGCACCATGAAGCTGCCGGTGATGATGGAGGTGTACCGCCGCGTCGCCGCGGGCGAGCTCACACTCGACTTTTCCGTCAAGGTCGAGAACCGCTTCCACTCGATCGTGGATGGCAGCGAGTACCAGCTGGATCCCGGCGACGATGCCGACCCGGAGCCGTACGCGCGCGAGGGGCAGGAGGCGCCGGTCGGCTGGCTGGTGGAGCGAATGATCGTGCGCTCGTCGAACCTCGCGACGAACCTGGTGATCCAGCTCGTGGGCGCCGACGCCGTGACCGGCATGTGCCGCGGGTTGGGCGCGACGGCGATCGACGTGCTGCGCGGAGTCGAGGACGGCAAGGCCCACGAGGCCGGGCGCGACAACACCGCGACGGCGCGCGACCTCATGGTGCTCCTGCGCGCGCTGGGCGAGCGGCGGGTGGCCGGCGCCGACGCGATGATCGACGTGCTGGCGCGCCAGCAGCTCAACGAGGGCATTCCGGCCGGCCTGCCCGCCGCCACCCGGGTCGCGCACAAGACCGGCATGATCGACCGCATCTACCACGACGCCGCGCTGGTTCTGCCCGAACGCGGCGGCGCCTACGTGCTGGTCGTGCTGACGCGCGGCATCGCGGACGGCGGCCAGGCCCAGCGCCTGGTGGCCGACCTGTCGCGCATCGTGTGGGATCGCCGTGCGCGCTAGCGTCCTCGGCGCGGTGCTTTCGATCGTCGTCGCCGGCGCGTGCGGCCGCGCCCCGGCGGCCGGAGGACGCGGCGGCGTCTCGCTGGTGATCGTCGACGCCCGCGTCTTTCTGGGCGAGAAGGGCCGCTGGGCCGAGGCGGTCGCGGTGGCCGGCGATCGCATCGCCGCGGTCGGATCGTCGCGCGACATCCGCGCGCTCGCCGGGCCGGCGACGCGCGTCGTCGATGCGCGCGGCGGCCTCGTCGCGCCCGGCTTCATCGACGCGCACATCCATTTCCTCGACGGCGGGATGCGCCTCGCGTCGGTCCAGCTCCGCGACGCCGCCACGCGCGAGGAGCTCGCGCGGCGCCTGGGCGCGTTCGCGCGCACGCTGCCCAAGGGGACGTGGATTATCGGCGGCGACTGGGACCACTCGTTGTGGGGCGGCGAGCTGCCGCGCCGCGACTGGATCGACGCGGTCACCCCCGACCACCCGGTGTGGGTGACCCGGCTCGACGGCCACATGGCCCTGGCGAACAGCGCCGCGCTCGCCGCCGCCGGGGTGACGCGCCGCACCGCCGACGTCGCCGGCGGGACGATCGTCCGCGACGCGGCCGGGCAGCCGACCGGCGTGCTCAAGGACAACGCCATGGCGCTCGTCGACCGCGTCGTGCCGGCGCCGACCGTCGAGCAGCAGGATCGCGCGCTCGCCGCCGCGATGGACTTCGTCGCGCGCCAGGGCGTGACGTCGGTGCACAACCTGGGCACGTTCGCCGAGCTCGAGGTCTTCGACCGGGCGGCGCGCGCGGGCAAGCTCACCACGCGCATCTACGCCGCGGTGGAGCTCGCCGCGTGGGAGCGCTTGCGGGATCGGGTCGCCGCCCGCGGCCGCGGCGACGCCTGGCTGGCGTGGGGCGCGCTCAAGGGCTTCGTCGACGGATCGCTCGGGTCGCACACCGCCGCGTTCCTGGAGCCGTACGCCGACGCTCCCGCCGACCGCGGCCTGCTCGTCAACGCCCCGGAGGACCTCTACCGCTGGACGTCCGGCGCGGACCACGCCGGGCTGCAGGTCATCGTCCACGCCATCGGCGACCGCGCCATCCGCCTGCAGCTCGACGTGTTCGAACGCGTCGCGCGCGAGAACGGTCCGCGCGACCGCCGCTTCCGCATCGAGCACGCGCAGCACATCGCCGCGGCCGACATCCCGCGCTTCGCCGGGCTCGCGGTCATCGCCAGCATGCAGCCCTACCACTGCATCGATGACGGGCGCTGGGCCGAGCAGGCGATCGGGCCCGAGCGCGCGCGCGGAACGTACGCGTTCCGTTCCCTCCTCGACGCGGGCGCCCGGCTCGCGTTCGGCTCCGACTGGTCGGTCGCGCCGCCCACGCCGATCGAGGGCATCTACGCCGCCGTCACGCGCGCGACGCTCGACGGCAAGCGGCCGGGCGGCTGGGTGCCCGAGCAGAAGATCACCGTCGAGGAGGCGCTCGCGGCGTACACGTCGGGCGCGGCGTACGCGGCGTTTCAGGAAGACCGCGTCGGCACGCTCGCGCCCGGAAAGCTCGCCGACCTGGTGGTGATCGACCGCGACCTCACCGCGGTCGCGCCGGAGCGGCTGCGCGAGGCGCGCGTCGTGATGACGATCATCGGCGGCCGGGTGGTGTACCAGGCGCGGTGAGGCTCACCCGGGTCGTGAGCGTGAGGCCGATTCCCAGGAGTGGGACGGCGCCGCCGACGGCCTCCCCGGTGCGGAAGCGATGGGTGACGTACCATTGCACCACCGCGCCGACGCCGGCTGGTTGATCGCGTTCTGGGCGACGCCGATGATGACCCTCGCGCACCTGCGCTTCGCCGTCGCCACCACGGCCTACATCCTCATCGCCATCCGCTTCGAGGAGCGCGCCCTCGTCCACCACCACGGCGCGGCCTACGAGGCGTATCGCCGGCGGGTTCCGGCCCTGGTGCCGTTTTGCGCCCCGGCGGTCGAGGGAGGCCGCGGTCGTCGGCGCCGATGGTCGCCCGTAGCTCATGGTGTCGTCGGTGGCGAGATCGACGGATCAGGCGTTGGCGAGGATCTCGGCCATGCGCTCGCCGATCATCACGGAGGGCGCGTGCGTGTTGCCGGTGGTGATGTCGGGCATGATCGACGCGTCGGCGATCCGCAGGTTCTTCACGCCGTACACGCGGAGCTGCGAGTCGACGACTGAGAGGTCGTCGCGCCCCATCTTCGCCGTGCTCGTGGGGTGATGCATGGACGTGGCGCCATCACGGATCAGGCCGTCGAGCGCCTCGGGGCTCCTGTCACCGGGCAGGATCTCGCGCTTCACGAAGCGCTTCATCGCGTCCGAGTTGCCGAGCTGGCGGGCGAGCTGCATCCCCCGGCGCAGCGCCTCGAGGTCGCGCGGGTCGTCGAGCAGGTTGGCGCGTACCACGGGCGCAGCGTACGGATCGCCTGACCTGAGACGGACCTCGCCACGGCTCTCCGGGCGCACGAGCCCCGGAGAGATGGACCACGCGCCGGGGACGGCGTGCTTCATCGTCACCTCGGACAGGTAAGGCACCTCGATCTGCCAGATGTGCAGGTCCGGCGTCGCGAGCTCGGGGCGGCTCTTCACGAACGCGTTGGCCTCGGCGGCGTTCGCGCGCACGGGGAGCGGCTCGGGCGGCTCCCACAACGGCGCTGCGATGATCGGGTGATCCTGGAGGTTCCGGCCCACGCCCGGCAGGTGCGCGACGGTCGAGATGCCGGCGCGCGCGAGGTCGGAGCGGTCGCCGACGCCCGACAGCATGAGGATCTTCGGGGTCTGGATCGCGCCGGCCGAGAGGATCACTTCCCGCGAGGCCCCGATCACGTGACGCTCGCCGCGCCACACGAGCTCGACACCGGTGACGGTCGTGCCGTCGAAGACCAGCTTGTGCACGAAGGCCGCGGTGAGGACGGTGATGTTGGGTCGGTCCATCACCGGATAGAGGTAGTCGGCGGGGATGTTGAGCCGGCGACCGTCGCGGATCCGCACGTTGGTCAGCGCGCCGCCCTGTCCGGACTCCTGGAGCACGCCGTTCTGGTCGGCGAACCTCGGGACGCCGACGCTCTCCAGCGCGTCGAGGAAGGCGGGCGCGAGCGGGCTCGGGTCCGGCGCCGGCTGCACGAACACATTGCCGCCCTTCCCTCGACGCTGCGGATCGGGTACGCCATGCCAGTCCTCGATCCGCTTGTAGATGTCGAGCACATGCGCGTAGCCCCACGCGTCGTCTCCCACCGCCGCCGCCCAGCGATCGAAGTCATGCTGGTGCCCGCGCGCCCACACCATTCCGTTGATGCTGGTGCCGCCGCCGAGGCCCTTGCCGGCTGCGACGTGGATCGAGCGGCCGTTCACACCGGGGCTCGCCTCGGACGCATAGCCCCAGTCCATCTCGCCGCCGATGTTCATGAACCAGCTCTCGGTGACGAGGACGTTCGGCGTCAGGTCATCGCCGCCGGCCTCGAGCAGAAGCACCTGCGTCTGCGGGTTGGCCGCGAGCCGACTCGCGACCACGGAGCCGGCGGCGCCAGCTCCGATCACGATGAAGTCGTAGTCGCG
>DATFWE010000041.1:0-2446 GCA_035259575.1 Haliangiales bacterium | reverse complement strand
CCGTGACTAGCTCAAGTCTGAGATCGGGGCGGATACCCCTTTGTGGGTCTTGTCTTCCATTATGATTATTGTAACTGCCGCCGTTGGCTCTCCGTCAGCGGTCGCGTACGGTGCCGCTATGGAACGACGTCCCGTTGCCCTGTTATTTGCCATGGCCGGTGAAGCACAGCCGGTGATCGATGCGCTCGGCTTGCTTCCCGTTGCGCCACCGGCCGTCGCGGTCGGCTTGCCATTCCGTTACTGGTCCGGTCGCCGCGGTAACACGCCGGTTGTGGGCGCCATCAGCGGCACCGATCCGCGTTTTGGCGTCGATAATATCGGACTCGAGCCGGCGGCGCTCGCAGCCTTTGCGGCGATCCGCGGATTCACGCCGGCGCTGCTAATCAACGCGGGGACGGCCGGTTCCTTCGCGGCGCGCGGAGCCAACGTAGGGGATGTCTACGTAAGCGGCGGTCCCTTTCGTTTTCACGATCATCGTATCCCGCTCGGGGCCTTCGCCCAGTACGGCCGCGGCGATTTTCAAAGCGTCGACGTAACGGCCCTTGCGGCGAAGCTGGGACTCAAGACTGGCGGCATTTCCTCCGGAAGCTCGCTGGACTATACGGAACGAGATATCGCCGAGTTTCAGGCCAACGGGGCGACGTTGAAGGAGATGGAGGCCGCGGCGATAGCTTGGGTCTGCACGTGGACCGCCACGCGGTTCTTCGCCGTGAAGGCGGTGACGAACCTGCTGGACGTGACCCCGGACTCGCCCGATGCGTTCACCCGCAATTTCGCCACCGCGACGGCGGCGCTAACGCGCGTTTTACCGACGGTACTCGACGAAACGTTGGCTTCCAAGCTGCATCGCTACAGCTAATTCGGCTGCACCGACAGGTTGACGTTCGTGTATCCAGTGGCTTGCGCGCTGGATCCGATGCGGCGGATGGCGCCGAAGGGGATCCGACAATGGGCGACGACGTTGAGGTGGTTGTTCCTTTCATCTCAGCCGCCAAGTACTTGCGGAGCGTTTCGTTGACGCCGGGGCACCGTACGATCGCTCATCGCCGCCGGCGCCGCGGTCATGCACATCGAGGATGAGGTGCAGGCCGTGACGCAAGGACGGCGGCCTGGTACGCGCGCCGGCTACCTCAAGTGGCGCGGCATCCTGCCCATGCCTCCTACCTTCCCCGCCCGCTCGTTGACCCGGGCACGCCCGCTGGGGCAAGCTCCCGCCGGTGAGCGATCCCGTCGCGACGATCCCCGCCGACCTGCTCGTGCTCGGCGGCATCGTCGTAACGATGGACCCCGCGCGCTCGGTCCTGCCCGACGGCGGGCTCGCCATCCGCGACGGCTCGATCGTCGCGGTGGGACCACGCGAGGAGATAGCGCGCACGCACGTCGCCCCCACCGTCGTCGACGCCGCGGGCGACCTGGTGATCCCCGGGCTCATCGACGGCCACACCCACATCGCGATGACGCTGTTTCGCGGCCTCGCCGACGACCTGCCGCTGCACGTCTGGCTCGAGCGTCACATCTGGCCGGCCGAGCGCCGTTTCATCCAGCCCGAGACCGTGCGCTGGGGCAGCCGGCTCGGCATCGCCGAGCTGACGCGGGCCGGCGTCACGACCATCTGCGACATGTACTTCTATGAGCACATCGTCGCCGAGGAAGCCGACGCGATGGGCGTGCGCGGGGTGCTTGGCCAGGCGATCCTCGACCTGTCGGGACCGCAGGGTCTCGATGTCGAGGCGACGTGCGCGTACGCGACGGAGTACGTCGAGCGCTGGCGTGAGCACCGGCGCATCGTCCCGGCGCTCGCGCCGCACGCGATCTACACCGTCTCGGACGATCTCTTCCGGCGCGTCCACGCGCTGGCCGAGCGGCTGGACGCGCCCGTGCTCACCCACCTCGCCGAGACGCGGGACGAGGATCGCGACGTGCGCGCGCGCCACGGCCGTTCGCCGGTACAGCATCTGGCTAGCCTGGGCGTGCTCGACGCGCGCTTGGTCGCGGCCCACTGCGTGTGGGTCGATGCGGAGGACATCGCGCTGCTGGCCGCCGGCCGCACCGGAGTGGTCCACAACCCGCGCAGCAATCTCAAGCTCGCGAGCGGCGTCGCGCCGGTTCCGGACATGCTGTGCGCCGGCGTCCGGGTCGGGCTCGGGACCGACGGCGCCGCCAGCAACAACGAGCTCGACCTGCTGGCCGAGATCCAGCTCGCCGCCCTCCTCCACAAGGGAGTCCGGCTCGACCCGCTCGCGGTCCCGGCGTCGGCCGCCTTCGAGATGGCGACGATCGGCGGCGCGCGCGCCCTCGGCCTCGATCACCTGATCGGCTCGCTCGAGCCGGGCAAGCGGGCCGACGTCGTGATCGTCGATCTCGACGAGGACAACCTGGTGCCGCTCTACGATCCCGTGTCGCACCTGGCGTACGCGGTCGAGGCGGCCGACGTCCGCACCGTCGT
>DATFWE010000040.1:0-9318 GCA_035259575.1 Haliangiales bacterium | reverse complement strand
AAGGACCCGGCGGGGTTCGTCACCGTCGAGGACTCGATGAGCTGCGTCCACCGGTCGCAGGGCGTCCTCGCGCCGGCCTCCGGCGCGCTCCTGTCCGAGCCCGCGATCGTCGCGCGGCTGGCGCGGGCGACGCTCGGCCCGACGTCGCCGGTCGACTGGGAGGGGCTCGCGGCGGACTACGACCGCGTGCGCGACCTCATCGCCGAGATCGTCCCGGGGTTCGCCGACTTCAACGCGCGGGCGCGCGCGGAATTCGGCTTCACCCTGCCGAACAGCGCGCGCGATCGCGATTTCGCGGACATCGGCGGCCGCGCGCACTTCACCGTGATCCCGCTGCCCGAGCTGGCGCTCGCCGACGGACAGCTCCTCCTCACCACCGTCCGGTCGCACGACCAGTTCAACACCACCGTCTACGACGTGAACGACCGCTACCGCGGCATCCACGGCCACCGCCGCGTCGTGTTCCTCCACGCCGACGACATGGCGGAGCGCGGGATCGCCGCCGGCGATCGGGTCACGCTCACCAGCCATTTCCGCGGCGAGACGCGCCGGGCGCGCGGCTGGACGGCCGTGCCCTACGATCTCCCGCGTCGCAGCGCCGCCGCGTACTTCCCCGAGGCCAACGTCCTCGTCCCCGTCGGGCACCACGCCGACGTCAGCCGGACGCCGGCGTCGAAGTCGATCGTCGTCACGGTCGCCAAGGACGGCGCACCCCCGGCGTGAGGCTCACCGGTTGGGATCCTCCGCGTCGTGGGCGTGGCGCAGGGCGTGCAGCACCTCGGGATCGAGCCGGGCGGGGTCGAGGACCACCTTGCCGGCGTGGACCGCCTTGATGGCCTCGCCGGAGATGACGTGATCGCCGGCGTTCTCGATGAACACGACGATCTGCAGGGTCTTCCGACGCACCTCTCGCACCGCGCCGACCTCCTCGCCGCCATCGGAGAGAAACACCTGGTCCCCGACCTCGATCCGGGTGAGTGCCATCGGCAGCCTCCTGTATGCTCCCATTATGCCCCGTTGGCAGCGGGTCTACCTCACCGCGTGCGCCGGCCTCCTGGCGTTCGCGCTCGGGTACACGCTCACCGACTACGCGCGCATCCCGCACCTCTTCTATGTGCCGGCCGAGCGCGCGTTCCGCCTGGCCGGGAACGTCCCCGGGGCGGCCCTGGGGTACCTCGGCCAGTGGTTGTGGGGGGCGCTCGCCGCGGCCGCCGCCGCCGCCGCGACGTGGGTCGTCGCCGGGCGCGTCCGCCGCGAGGCGTCGGGGCGGGCGCTGGGGCTCGCGTTCGCGTGGGCCGCGACGGCGATCGTCTTTGCCGCCGGCTATTTCGTCTGGAACAACTGGCCGTGACAGCGGGCGCAGGCGTGGCCCGTCATCTTGAACGCCATCTTCCCGTCGTGGCACGGGGCGCACGCCGCCTTCTTGGGCGTCTCGATCACGTCGACGGCCCGCGCCGCCGCGGCGGTGGGGTGGCAGCGGCCGCACGCCGCCTCGTGGTTCGCGTCGTGGCGGAAGCTCGCGGCCACCGACCACGCGTCGGTCTCGCGCCGTCGATCGCGCTCCGGCAGGAGGCCGAGCTGGTGGCACGACGTGCACGCCTCGAAACGCGGCGGCTCGACGGCGTGGCAGGCGCACGCCGCGTGGCCGGCGCCGATGCGCCGCTCCGAGCCGCCGGGGATGCCGGCGTGGCAGGAGGCACAGCCGGCCGCCGTCCGCGGCGGGATCCCGTCGAGGTGGGCCGCGTGCGAGAACGCGGACCCGAACTCGGTCGCCACGCGCCGCGGCGCGTCGGCCTTGAGCGGCCGCCACGGTTCGGTGCCGACGTGGCAGGCGGCGCAGGTCGTGGGCCGGGGCGAGCGGAAGTCCGCGGCGTGGCAGCCGGAGCACGCCGCGTGCGCGATGGGCGCCGGCACGCCGCCGGTCCCCACCGCGTGGCAGCCGCCGCACGCCAGCGCCAGCCCGCGCTTCTCGTGCGCGGCGTGGTCGAACGGCCGCGCCGGCGCGTCGGACGGCAGCGACGCGGGATCGGGCCGGTCGTGGCACCGGCGGCACGCCCCCATCGCCGAGAACGCCGCGCGTCCGTCGTGGCAGCGCTCGCACGCTTCCATGGTCGGGCGCAGGACCAGCTCGCCCTTGGCGTGGGTCGCGCCCTCGTGGCACGGCAGGCAGCTCTCGCCCCGCGCCGCGTGCGCGGCGTGGGAGAACCGGATCGGCGCGCGCGACGGGGCGAGGTGCGGGGTGAGATCGCGCCCCACGCCGAGGCGGTGGCACGTCGCGCAGGCGGTCATGGGCTGGTGGCATGCCTGGCAGCGATCGTGCGACGGCGCCGGGGGCTTCGCGGGGGGCGTCACGTGGCAGCGCGCGCACGCCTCGTGCTCGTCGTGGGGGAAGATCAGGCTGAAGTCGCGCCCGCCCGCGCCGAACCGGCGCGGCTTGTGGCAGCCCGCGCAGCGGGTGCGCGCGCCGGCGTGGCACGCCGCGCAGTCGGCCGGCGCCGCGCCCGACACGACCACCTTCGCATCGTGCGCCACGTGGTCGAAGGCGAGGAGGAGGACGACGGCGAGCAAACGCACTAGAACGTCGCCTCCAGGAGCACGCGCAGCGTCTGCAGACCGGTCAGCTGCTCGGACGTGCGGTCGGGGATCCCGGCCACCTCGTACTCGCCGCGCAGCTGGACCTTGCCCGCGGCCCACCCGACCACGCCGAACCGTCCTCCGGCGGCGACGTCGGCCACCGGCTCCGCGCCGAGCGGCGCCTGGCCCCACCGCCGGGCGAACGCGGCGATCTCGGCGCTGAACCGGCGCGCCCCCAGCGACCAGCGCAGCGTGGTCGAGCCCTCGATGAACGAGCGCTCGCCCAGCGCGCCAATGTCCGCGAGCGGGATGGTGGTCCCCTGGACGTCGATCCGGTGCGACTCGCGGATGCGCGTCTCGACGCCGGCCTCGATGCCGAACGGGAAGCGGGCGAGCAGCGCCGCGCCGAGCTCGACGTAGCGCGGCGCGAACGAGCTGTCCCCGCCGTGCGGGATTCCCGCCGAGGCGGTGACGAGCACGTCCCAGTTGTCGAACAGCACCGTGCCGCCCCGCACCGACACCTGCAGCCGCGACACCGTCGGCCCGAGGTTGAGCCAGCGCCGCGGATCGTCCTGGCCGGTGAGCCGGCCGGTGAGGACGAAGTCGTACATCCAGTCGTCGCGCAGCCGGTCGTCGAGCTCGACCGCCAGCGTGGTCGTCCTGCCGAACCGCGCCCGCGCCTCGGCGCGCGTCTCGGCGAGGACGCCGTTGCGCAGGCGCGCCCACGCCCGCACGGCGCCGTCGCGCGCGAGGTCGAGCTCCCCCGACACGACGAGGTGGTCCGCATTCTCGAAGCCGAAGTAGTCGACGCCGAACGCGAGCGGGACCTTGGGCGGGCGGAGCTTCACCGACCCGCCGCCGACGACGCCGGCCGAGCCCTTGCCCAGGGCGAACGGGTCCGAGCCGGCGCCGTACAGCGCCACTCGCCGACCGAAGAAGCCGGCGAGCTCGACGAGCGGCGTCACGTACTCCCCGGACGCGCCGTCGAAGTGGGCGATGGCGACGCCGTAGCGAAACTGGCGGCCGGCCCGCAGCGTGAGCGGCGCCAGCAAGGGCGGGCCGATGCCGCTGAGCTGCGCCCAGGCGGATCGGACGAGGAGCGCCCGCCCGTCCTGCGCGGCGTCGAACACGCTGGGGACGGCGGCCATGGTCGCCGCGCCGTCGGTGTCGACGAAGAAGTGGGCGGCCAGATACGTCGACAGCGGCGCCCACGCCAAGCCCTTGGTGCCGAGGACGACGTCGCCGTAGTTGGACACGCGCGTGCCGCGGACGTCGGTCGGCAGGGGCTTGCCCTGCTGGGGCTCGCCCTGCTCGACGGCGTAGCCGATGTTGAACTTGAACACGAGCTTCTGGGCGATCTCCTCCAGGCTGAACGGCGCCGCCGGGGACGGGGGCGTCACCGCATCGAGCGTCGGCGTCGGCGTTTGCGTCGGCGGCGGCGTCGGGGGTTGCGCCGGCCCCTCCGCGCGCATCGCCAGCGAGCGCGGCGCGCGCGCCTCCGCGGGGTCCGCGGGGAGCGCGAGGTCGACCTGCGCCGCCCTCATGATGATGACGAGGATCAGGATCGCGTTCACCGCACGAACCCCCCGGCGTGGCACGCGGCGCACTCGACCTCGATGCGGTGGCAGGTGAAGCAGGAGCGGAGGTTCGCGCGCGCGGCCATGGCGTGGCCGGCGCGGGCGAAGTCGGCGGGCGCGTGCGAGCGCGGCCGGGCCGAGTGGCACGCCGCGCAGTACTCGCCGCCGTGGCACACGGCGCAGCGGGTGGCGGACATGCCCGCCTCGGTGCCGTGATCGAGCTCGCGCCAGGTCACGCCGTGGTCGGCGGGCCGCCACACCTGATGGCAGTCGTCGCACGTCGATTGCCCGCCGGACAACCCGGCGTGGCAGCCGGCGCAGCGCGCCGGGTCGCGCTGCGCGGCCACCCTGTGATCGCGCCGGAACGCGAGGGTGTGATCGTCGGGGCGGCCGGCGCGGCCGAGGTGCGAGCGCGGGGCCACCAGCCGGGCGAAGCCCGTCGGGGGGCGATCGTGGCACGCCTCGCACCGGGCCATGGCGACCCGCGCCGGCGCGCGCGCGCGGTCGTCGTGGCAGCCGACGCAGGCCTCGAGCGGGGGCAGGGTGACGCCGCCGGTCTCCTGCGCGTTGCGGATGTTGGTGTGGCACGCGCCGCACAGGATCGGCGCGCCGCTGGCGTCGGCCTCGTGCACGTTGTGGCGGAAGTGGATGTCGCCGCCGGTGAGACGCCGCTCGCGCGACGGGTCGTCGTCGCGGAGGCGGTGGCACCCGTTGCAGCTCGTCATCGCCGGGCGCACATCCGTCCGCTCGTGGCAGCTCGCGCAGCCGGGATGCGCGGGCAGGCGCATGTCACGCTCCGTCTCGGCCGGGGCGTGGCAGTCGCGGCAGGCGACGTGGTGGCCGACCTTGGCCTCCATCTTCGCGGCGTCGAGGTGGAGCTCGTGCGAGAACTCGGCGGCGAGGGCGCGTCCGCCCTCGGCGGGCGGATAGACCACCGGGCTCTTTCCCCGGCCGCCCACCTCCACGCGCTCGTGGCACACCGAGCAGAAGCGACCGGGCGGGCGCTCGAACGCGTCGCGGTGGCAGCCGTCGCAGGGCGCGTGATCGGCGGCGCCGGGCGGGCTCTGGGCGTGGCAGCCGGCGCAGGGGAGGGCGGCATGCGCCGCGGCCGCGTGGGGGAACCGCGGCGGGCCGGCGGCGGCCGCGGGGACCGCGTCGGGCGCGCCCCGACACGCCGACGCGAGCAGCCCGAGGAGCAGGGCGGCGCTTCTCACCGCCCCAACGTATCACCTCTCGCGCTTCGGCGGCCCGTGCTTGAGGTACCACGTGGCCATGTCGTACTCGAAGAAGCCGAGCATCTGGGTCGCGATCACCTTGTGGAGCAGCTCCTCCGCGCCGGAGCGGTCGCCGGCGGCGTAGCGGTTCATCGCCTCGTAGAAGAACACCTCGGCGCGCTCGCCGCGCGTACCGGCGGCCTTCAGCGTCTCCTCGTAGGTGGCTTTGCCCGACTTCCACCGCGCCAGCTGGTGGAACCAGCGCGTCCCCTTCTGCGCGCTCTGCAGGTAGCGCTCCGCCAGCGCGTCGGGCGCGACGCCGCGCAGGCGCGCCAGATCCACCATCCACAGCGACGCGTACACCTTCATGTAGTCGGTGACCTCGTCTCGGCCGAGCGCGCGGTGGTACGCGTCGAGCGCCTCGTCGTAGTGCCCGCGCGTGACGAGGAACGAGATCACGTCGCTGTACACGCCCGTCTCCTCGGGATCCGCGTCCACCGCCGCGGCCATGTTGGCCAGCGCTTCCTTGGTCTCGCCCAGGTCGTAGTGAAGGCGCCCGGCCTCGGTGTACGCCTCGGCGCGCGCGCGCGGCTGGAGCGACGCGGCGAGGATGTCGTCCCACTGCGCCAGCGACTGCTTCCACAGCGCCTGCGCCTTGGTCGTGTTGCCCGCCTCGCGCCAGGCCTCGCCGGCGAGCCGCCGGAGCCGCGCGCCCTCGAACGTCGTCTCGATCGGCGTGTCGCGCGGCAGCGCCGCCTGCTTCTCGTAGCCCGCGGCGGCGTCGGCGTAGCGGCCCGTCTTGTAAGCGATCGTCGCCAGCTCCTCGTCGGCGCGCGGTCGGCCGAGCGCCTGCGCCTGCTTGAGGTACACCGTCGCCTGGACGACGTCGCCCTGGTTGAACAGGCCGCGCCCGTACACCAGGCACGCGTCGCCGTAGGTGCGCTCGAGCGGGTTGCCGGGGAAGCGCTTGTCCATGTCCTGGTAGAACGCCGCGATCTCCTTCATGCGCGCGGCGGCGGCGTCGAGCCGCTCCGCCTGGAGCAGGTCGCCCATGCGCGCGATGTAGAGGACGCCGGCGAAGTTGGCGGCGTCGCGATCGTCGGGAGCGAGGCGGCGCGCGTCCTCGACCCAGCGGATGGCGAGCGCCACCCGCTCGGTGCGGCGGGCGACCTCGCCGGCGCACTTGCGCGTGAGCGGGTCGGCGGGGAGCTTATCCGCGCCGTAGGCGCAGATCGCCATGGCGGCGGTGTAATCGCCCTCGGTGAGCTGCTCCGACGGGACGAACGCCGACGCCACGGCGAGCCAGGCCTGGCCGTCCCCCGCGGCCAGCACGGCGTCGAGGCGCTTGCGCAGCTCCGGCTCGTCGCCGAACTGCCCCGCCAGCTTGGCGACGGCGTCCTTCGCGTCGGGGAGGCGCCAGCTTCGCGCGTAGGCGCGGACGACGTTCCACACCGGGCGCGCGGCGCCGCGGTCCTTGAACGCGCCGCGCAAAAGCTGGTCGCCCTGCCCCTTGGTGATGTACTTCTGCAGCCGCTCCTGGCGCGCCTGGTACAGGGCGACCAAACGATCGATGGGCCAGCGCGCCGCAAACGTCGACGTCACGTTCTCGAGCACGATGATGGGGCGCGACCCCTGGGCGCCCGGACCGGACTCCGCCATCGCCAGGCCGTCGACGTACGTCTCGATGTCGTTCCACGTCTTCTCGTACTCGGCGGCGCGCTCCGGGCGCGCGGTCAGGAGCACGACCAGCGCGGTCGCCGCCTCCACATCCGAGCCCGACGACGAGAACTGGCGGTACAGCGACTCGGCGGTGGGGGCGAGGAGATCCACGTCGGCGGGGGGCTTCTTCGGGTCGGCGAGCTCGCGCGCGTCCCACATCCCCAGCGCCTTCTGGAACCAGTCGAGCGCCTGCTCGCGCGATTCGGGGAGGGCGCGCTCGATGCGCGCGCGGTAGGCGGCCCACAGCTCGCGGCGGCGCGCGCTGCGCGCCGAATCGGTGAGGAGGAGCGCGTCGTAGTCGCCGCGCGCGCGGCCGAGGTCGTCCTCGTCCGCAAGATCGATCGGCGGGTCGTGCCGCGGTGGCAGCCCGCGCAACGCGTCGGGGACCGCGTCGCCGGCGTGGACGCCGCAGGCGGCCAGGAGGAGGGCGGCAAGAGCTCGAGACATGCCTGGAAGCATAGCGCGGGCCCGCGCGTTTAGTGCTATGCATGCCTCACATGTCGATCGTGGTGCAGAAATACGGCGGGTCGTCGGTGGCCGACGTGGACAAGCTCCAGCGTGTCGCCCGTCGGGTGGTGGAGACCGCGCGGGGCGGGACGCGCGTGTGCGTGGTGGTGTCGGCGATGGGCGACACCACCGATGAGCTCCTGGACCTGGCCCACCGCGTGTCGCCCGCGCCGCCGCGCCGCGAGCTCGACATGCTGCTCACCTGCGGGGAGCGCATCGCGATGGCGCTCCTGTCCATGGCGATCGCCGAGCTGGGGCAGGAGGCGATCTCGTTCACCGGATCCCAGTCCGGAATCATCACCAACGATCGCCACTCGGGCGCGCGCATCATCGAGGTGCGGCCGATCCGCATCCAGGACGAGCTCGAGCGGGGCCGGATCGTGATCGTCGCCGGGTTCCAGGGCGTGTCGTACAAGCGCGAGATCACGACGCTGGGGCGGGGCGGCTCCGACACCACGGCGGTGGCGCTCGCCGCGGCGCTCGGCGCCGACTACTGCGAGATCTGCTCCGACGTGGACGGGGTGTACAGCGCCGATCCGCGCGTGGTGGAAGCGCCGGCCCTATTGCGCGCGGTGTCCTACGACGAGATGCAGGAGCTGGCGGAGCACGGCGCGCGCGTGCTCAACCCGCAGGCGATCGAGTTCGCGCGCAAGGCGGGGATCGTCGTTTACGCGCGCGCGACGGCGCAGCCGCCCGGCGCGGGCGGCACGGAGATCGGGCCGCGGCCCCGGGCGAGCGAGCGAGGCGCGCAAGCGGCGACTTCGAGCGAGGCGCAGCCGAGCGAGGTGGAGCGCCGCGCCGAAGCGAGCGAGCCATTCGATCGAGACGCGAGTGTGGCGGTCGCCGGGGCGCGCGGGCTGGTGCGCGCGCGCGGCCGGCGCGAGCTCCTCGGGGCGCTCCGCCGCGACGGCGTGGGGGCGCTGCGCCTTGTGGTCGAGGGGGATGCCGTCGTCGCCACGTTCTCGCGCGAGAACGTGCCCGACTGGCCGCTGGTGCGCGCCCGCCTGGGCGCCGCGTCCGTGGAGGAGGACCTGGCGGCGGCGACGGTGGTGGGGGAGGCGCTGGGGTCGGACCCCGCCGCCATGGGGCGCGCGCTCGACGTCGCCCGCTCGCTCGGCGTCGAGGTCGTCGGCGCCGACGCGTCCCCGTTGCGGGTGACGCTGTGGACCTCGCCGGCGCGCCTGGACGACCTGGTGCGGGCGCTGCACAAGGAATTCGTCGGCTGAGCCCGCTCGTCTGGGCCCACCGCGGCGCCAGCGCCGAGGCGCTGGAGAACACCCTGCCGGCGTTCCGGCTCGCGCGCGCGCGCGGCGCCGACGGGGTGGAGCTCGACGCGTGGCGCTGCCGGAGCGGCGAGGTCGTCGTGTTCCACGACGACGACCTCGGGCGCCTGGGCGGGCGCCCCGAGCGCGTCGTGGACCTGACGCTTGCGGAGCTGCGCGCGGTCGTCCTTTGCGGCGGGGCGCGGATCCCGACGCTGGCCGAGGTGATGGCGGAGACGGCGCCGCTCACGCTGAACGTCGAGCTCAAGACGACGCGCGCGGTGTCGGGCATGGCGCTCGCGCGCGCGGTGGCGGCGGAGCTCCGCCGCCGGGGCGAGACCGGGCGCGCGCTGGTGTCGTCATTCAACCCGCTCGCGCTCGCCGCGTTCCGCGCCGTCTGCCCCGAGGTGCCGGCCGGCCTGCTCGTCCACGCCAAGCAGCGGCGCCCGCTGCGCGAAGGCTGGG
>DATFWE010000039.1:0-40115 GCA_035259575.1 Haliangiales bacterium | reverse complement strand
GCGAGCGAGCGGTGCAATAATGAGACAGGAGATCCGGGAGCTCCTCGACGCCATGGGGCGCGACGGCTACATCGCCGACGACGCGATCGCCACGGCGGTGTTCCTGGCCGGAGACCTGGGCAAGCCGCTCCTCGTCGAGGGCGACGCCGGCGTGGGCAAGACCGAGATCGCCAAGGTCGTGGCGCGCGTGCGCGGAACCGAGCTCATCCGCCTCCAGTGCTACGAGGGCCTCGACGTGGCCACCGCCGTGTACGAGTGGAACTACCCGCGCCAGATGCTCCACGTACGCATGGCGGAGCGGGAGGGGCGCAGCCCCGCCGAGATGGAGGACGAGGTCTTCGGCAAGACGTACCTCCTCGAGCGGCCGCTCCTGCGCGCGCTCACGCGGCGCGAGGGTCCGGCGGTGCTCCTCATCGACGAGATCGACCGCGCCGACGAGGCGTTCGAGGCGTTCCTCCTCGAAGTCCTGTCCGACTTCCAGTTGACGATCCCCGAGCTCGGCACGATCCGCGCCGAGCACCTCCCCTACGTCGTCCTGACGTCGAACTGCACGCGCGAGATCGGCGACGCGCTGCGCCGCCGCTGCCTGTATCTCTACATCGGGCACCCCACGCTGGAGAAGGAGGTGCGCATCCTCCGCTCGCGCGTGCCCGGGGCGAGCGAGCGGCTCGCGCTGGAGATCGCCCGGGTCGTCGCGGCGCTGCGCACCCGCGCGCTGGTGCGGAGCCCGGGCGTCGCCGAGAGCATCGACTGGGCGCTGGCGCTGACGCGGCTCCACCGCGACGCGCTCGACGTCGAGGTCGTCGAGGCGACGCTCGGCTGCGTCATCAAGGACCGCCGCGACCTGCGCGCGCTGGACCGCGCCGAGCTGGGCCGGCTGGTGGCGGAGGCCGCCCAATCATGATGGACGACCTGGTCGTGCATCTGGCCCGGTTCGCCCGCGCGCTGCGCGGATCGGGCGTGCGCGTGGCCATGGGCGACGAGGCGGACGCGCTCGCGGCGCTCGTGCGCGTCGATGTCGGCGACCCCGACGAGGTCCGCTGGGCGCTGCGCTGCGCGCTCAAGATCCGCCCGCGCGACGCCGCGACGTTCGAGGCGACGTTCGCGCGCATGTGGCTGGCCGCCGGGGGCGGCCGCGCCGCGCCCCAGCCGCAGCCGCCGCCCGTCGCCGACCACGGTCCCGGCCGGCCGCGCGCGCCCGCGGCGTGGCCGATGCCGGCGATGCACGACGGCGAGGGCGAGGCCGCGGACCCCGACGGCAACGAGCCGGGCGCGAGCCGCGAGGCGCTGTTCCGCCGCAAGTCCTTCGAGGACTGCGACGAGCGCGACCTCGCCGCCATGGAGCCGATCCTCGCCGAGCTCGCCGAGAACCTCGCCACCCGACGGAGCCGGCGCCTCCGCCCCACGCGCGGCCGCGGCGCGTGGGACCTGCGGCGGAGCCTGCGCCGCTCCCTGGCGACGGGGGGCGAGCTCCTGTCGCTCGCGCGCCGCGCGCGCCCCATCGAGACGCCCAAGCTGGTGTTCCTGTGCGACACCAGCGGTTCGATGGAGATGCACAGCCAGTTCCTCCTCGCGTTCGCGCGCGCGCTGCGGCGCGTGGCCAAGGCGACCGAGACGTTCGCGTTCAACACCGAGCTCGTGCGGGTCACGCCGTGGCTCGCCGGGCCGCAGGAGCGCGTGCTGGCGCGGCTGGCCGAGGCGGTGCCGGACTGGTCGGGCGGGACGCGCATCGGCGAGTGCCTGGCGGCGTTCGTCGACCGCCACCTCGACGAGCTGGTCGACTCGCGCACCGTCGTGATCGTGTTTTCCGACGGGCTCGACCGCGGCGACCCCGAGACGCTCGCCGCGGCGCTCCGCCGCATCCGCGCGCGCGCCCGCCGCGTGATCTGGCTCAACCCCCTGCTCAGCGACCCCCGCTACGAGCCGACCGCCCGCGGCATGGCCGCGGCGCTTCCTTATGTCGATCGCCTCGCGCCCGCCCACGACCTCGACACGCTGGCGCGCATCATCCCCGAGCTGACGGTGTAACCATGGCCCTCGAGATCACCAAGAACTTCGTCGTGAAGGCCTCGCCAGCGGCGGTGTGGAAGTTCCTCGTCGACGTCCAGCGCGTCGCCAGGTGCATGCCCGGCGCGGCCATCGGCGACAAGATCGACGACAAGACCTACACGGGGACGATGACCGTCAAGGTGGGCCCGGTCACGTCGAGCTACAAGGGCAAGGTCGTGTTCGAGAAGCTCGACGAGGGCGCGTACACCGCGGAGATCGTCGCGACGGGGCAGGACGTCAAGGGCAAGGGCGGCGCGGACATGAAGCTTTCGAGCAGCTTGAAGGAGGTCGCGCCGGGCGAGACCGAGGTGACGGCGGTCTCGAAGGTGAACATCACGGGGATCCTCGCGCAGATGGGGCGCGGGATGATCAACGACGTCAGCGATCAGTTGTTCCAGATGTTCTCGCAGAGGATGCGCGCGGAGCTCGAGGCGGAGGCGGCGGCGGAGGCGCCGACGCCGAAGCAGACGCCGACGCTGAAGGCGGCGACGGCGACCACGCCGACGCCGACGCAAACGCCGACGCCGACGCAAACGCCGACGCCAACGCAAACGCCGACGCCGGCGGCCGGCAAGCCCGAAGTCCTCGACCTCGGATCGATCGGCGCCAAGGCCGCGGGCCGCGCGGCCGTCCGCGTCTTGACCATGCCCTTATTCTGGCTGATCGTCCTCGCGATCGCCGTGCTGCTGTACTTCATCTTGCGCTGAAGGAGGCACACATGATCCCAGCTGCGTTCGACTACCACGCGCCCGGGACCCTCAAGGAGGCGCTGGCCCTGCTCACGCAGTACGCGGGCACCGCCAAGGTCCTTTCGGGAGGCCAGAGCCTTTTGCCCCTCCTGAAGCTCCGCCTCGGCCAGGCGGATCACCTCATCGACATCAACCGCATCCCCGGCCTGGAGTACATCCGCGAGGAGGGCGGCTACCTGAAGATCGGCGGCCGAACGCGCGAGGCGGCGCTCGAAGAATCGGAGATCGTGCGCACGCGCTACCCCATCCTCGTCGACACCGCGCGCGTCATCGCCGACCCGCTGGTGCGCAACCGCGCCACCGTCGGCGGCAACCTGGCCCACGGCGACCCCGGCAACGATCACCCCGCCACGATGCTGGCGCTGGGCGCCCAGATCGTCGCCGTCGGCCCGAAGGGCGAGCGCACGATCCCCGTCGATCAGTTCTTCAAGGGGCTGTTCACCACCGCGCTCGAGCCGGACGAGATCCTCACCGAGATCCGCATCCCGTCGCCGCCGGCGCGGAGCGGCGGCGCGTACGTCAAGCTCGAGCGCAAGGTCGGCGACTACGCCACGGCGGCCGCGGCCGCGCAGGTCACCCTCGGCGCCGGCGGCGCGCTCGAGCGCGTCGGGCTCGCCCTCACCAACGTCGGCTCGGTGCCGATCCACGCCACGGCGGCGGCCGCGTTCCTCGTCGGCAAGAAGCCCGACGCCGCCGCGATCGGCGAGACGGCGCGGCGGGCGGCGCAGGCGAGCTCGCCCAATCAAGACCGGCGCGGCTCCGTCGAGTACAAGCGCGAGATGGCGCGCGTCCTCGCCGCGCGCGCCCTCACCAAGGCCATCGAGCGAGCGGGAGGTCACTGACCATGGCGACCCACAACATCCGAGTGACGGTGAACGGCGAGGCACGCGCCGCCGAGGTCGAGTCGCGCCTCCTCCTCGTCCACTTCATCCGCGAGGGCCTGCGGCTGACCGGGACGCACATCGGCTGCGACACCACGCACTGCGGCGCCTGCACGGTCCTTCTCGACGGGACGCCCGTCAAGTCGTGCACGATGCTCGCGGTCCAGGCGGATGGGCACAAGATCACCACCGTCGAAGGCCTCGAGCAGGACGGCAAGCTCCACGCCGTGCAGGAGGGCTTCTGGGAGAAGCACGGCCTGCAGTGCGGCTTCTGCACGCCGGGCATGATGATGACGAGCGCGGCGCTCCTCGCCCGGAACCCCAACCCGAGCGAGGCCGACATCCGCGAGGCCATCTCCGGGAACCTGTGCCGCTGCACCGGCTACGTCAACATCGTCAAGGCCATCCAGTACGCGGCGCAGAAGCTCAAGGAGGCCGGCCATGCAGCCTAAGACCAGCAAGGACGTCTGCGGCATGGGGCACTCCATGAAGCGCAAGGAGGACCCGCGCTTCATCCGGGGCAAGGGCAACTACATCGACGACATCGTGCTCCCCGGCATGCTGTACATGGACATCGTGCGCAGCCCGTACGCGCACGCCAAGATCGTCAAGATCGACACCACGCGCGCCCTCAAGGTGCCCGGCGTCCTCGCCGTGATCGACGGCCCGACGCTGGCGAAGTTCAACCTCCACTGGATGCCGACGATCATGTCGGACACCCAGATGGTCCTGCCGACGGACACGGTGAAGTACCAGGCGCAGGAGGTGTGCGCCGTCATCGCGACCAGCCGCTACGCCGCCGCCGACGGCGTCGACGCCGTCGAGGTCGAGTACGACCCGCTGCCGGTGGTCATCGACCCCAAGAAGGCGCTCGACCCGGGCGCGCCCATCCTCCGCCCCGACAAGAAGGACAAGAAGGACAACCACATCTGGCACTGGGAGGCCGGCGACCGCGCCGGCACCGACAAGGCGTTCGCCGAGGCCGAGGTCGTCGTCGCGGAGGACGTCTACCTCCCGCGCATCCATGTCGCGTCGATCGAGACGTGCGGCTGCGTCGCCGACTTCGACCGCGTGAACGGCAAGCTGACGATGTACATGACGACGCAGGCGCCCCACGCCATCCGCACCGTCATCGCGCTCGTCGCCGGGCACGTCGGCCTGTCCGAGGAGCGCATCCGCGTGGTGTCCCCCGACATCGGCGGCGGCTTCGGCGGCAAGGTGCCCGTCTACCCGGGCTACGTCGTCGCGATCGCCGCGTCGGTCGTCATCGGCAAGCCGGTCAAGTGGATCGAGGATCGGATGGAGAACCTCCAGGCCGATTCGTTCGCCCGCGACTACCACATGCGGTGCGAGCTCGCCGCCCGCAAGGACGGCACGATGACGGCGCTGCGCATCAAGACGCTCGCCGACCACGGCTACGCCGACGCGGCGGCGAACCCGTCCAAGTTCCCGTCGGGACTGTTCTCCATCTGCACCGGCTCGTACGACATCAAGAAGGCGTTCACCGAGATGGACGCCGTCTACACCAACAAGCCGCCGGGGGGCGTCGCCTACCGCTGCTCGTTCCGCGTCACCGAGGCGGTGCACGCCATCGAGCGGATCACCGATCGCCTGGCGCAGGAGCTCAAGATGGACCCCGCCGAGCTCCGCATGAAAAACTTCATCGCCAAGGAGAAGTTCCCCTACAAGTCGGCGCTCGGCTGGACCTACGACAGCGGCGACTACCACGCCGCGCTGAAGAAGGCGATGGACATCATCGACTACGCCGGGCTGCGCAAGGAGCAGGCGGAGAAGCGCAAGCGCGGCGAGCTCATGGGCATCGGCATCTCCAGCTTCACAGAGATCGTCGGCGCCGGCCCGTCGAAGGACTTCGACATCCTCGGCATCAAGATGTTCGATTCGTGCGAGATCCGCGTCCACCCGACGGGGAAGGCGATCGCCCGCTTCGGCACCAAGTCGCAGGGGCAGGGGCACGAGACCACGTACGCGCAGATCGTCGCCGAGGAGCTCGGCATCCCCGCGTCGGCCGTCCAGGTCGAGGAGGGCGACACCGACACCGCGCCGTACGGCCTGGGCACGTACGCCAGCCGGTCGACGCCGACGGCGGGCGCCGCCGGGGCGATGGCCGCGCGCAAGATCCGCGACAAGGCGAGGAAGATTGCCGCCCACCTCCTCGAGGTGTCCGAGGACGATCTCGTGTGGGAGCCGGGGAAGTTCTCGGTCAAGGGCGCGCCGCAGCGGTCGAAGACGATCGGCGACATCGCGTTCGCCGCCTACACCAACCATCCCCAGGGGATGGAGGCCGGGCTCGAGGCCGTGTCCTACTACGACCCGCCGAACCTGACGTTCCCGTTCGGCAGCTACATCTGCGTGGTGGACATCGACCGCGGCACCGGCATGGTCAAGGTGCGGCGCTTCGTCGCCGTCGACGATTGCGGCAACATCATCAACCCGATGATCGTCGACGGCCAGATCCACGGCGGGCTGACCATGGGCCTCGCGCCGGCGCTGTTCGAGGAGATCACCTACGACGAGAGCGGCAACAACCAGGCGGGCAGCTTCATGGATTATCTGCTGCCCACGGCGGTGGAGACCCCCGCGTGGGAGACCGACAAGACGGTGACCCCGTCGCCGCACCACCCGCTCGGCGCCAAGGGCGTGGGCGAGTCGGCGACGGTCGGCGCGCCGCCCGCCATCGCCAACGCGGTCGTCGACGCCCTCGCCCACCTCGGCGTCACCCACATCGACATCCCCATCACGCCCGAGAAGGTGTGGAACATCCTCAAGGCAAAGGGGGTGGCCGAGTAGCGGACTAGAACAATAGCGGGGTTCCCGCGCTTCGCGCGGTCCCCGCTACCTAAACCCGGCGCTCCGGTCCCGCCGCGCGCCGTCGCCCTTCTCCCCGCGCACGGCGCGCACGTCGTCGGCGAGGAACACCACCCGATCGCCGCGCGACGTATCGCACACGAGCATCGGCTCGGCGATCTCGACGCGGATGATCTTCGACACCGCCAGCGTCTCCCCCGGCAGCGCCACGAACAACGTCACGTCCATCTCGGCGGGCATGAGCAGCGCCGCCCCCTCCCGCTTGGCCCCGATCTGCTTGGCGAGGATGTCGGCGATCTGGTCGAGCTTCATGGAAGAACTCTACCCGCCCTTGGGCCCGCCGGCCAGGATCGGCGGAAGATTCGGCGTCTGGGATCCGCCCTCCCGTTCGATGGTCACGGCGACCGCATCGGGCACGCCCTCGGCGAGGAAGGTCGCGTAGTCGATGCGGCCGAGCGCCCTTCCCTTCGCGTCGCCGACGATGAGCCCGGCGGGGATCGCCTTCTTCCCCTTGAGCACCCACATCTGGTAGCTCTTCCCGGGCACCGGGGTGAGCCCCGTCGCGACCACGTAGGCGCGCTTGACCCCGGCGTGGAGGATCGCGTTCGCCTGGTACGGTGTGTCCTTGCCCGGCGCCAGCGCGAACAGCTGCGTGCCGGGGAGTTGGAGCAGCGCGATGGCCTGGTCGCGCTTCTCGAGGTCCCGCTCCAGACCCTCGAGCTTCTGGAGGCAGGCGTTCCGCATGCTGCCGACGGCGGCCAGGTTCTTGTCCGCCTCGGCGATCCGTCCCAGGAGGTCGCGCTGCCCGGCGTGAAGATCGGCGATCTCCCGGTCCTTCCCGCGCCCGTCCCACCACAGGAACACCGCGACCGCCGCCGCCGCGGCCGCGACGACCCACCCCACCGCGGCGACCCCGCGCCGGCGGCGGGGGGCGATCGCGGCGAGGCCGATGCGCCTCTCGATCCCCTTCCACACGTGCGGTCCGGGCGGGACCTCGGGCAGGTCGCCGCCGAGCGCCTCGATCGCCGCCGAGGCGTCGGCCAGCGCCTGCAGGCATCCGTCGTGCTTCGCCTCTGCCAAGTGGGCGTCGCACGCCGCCCGCTCGTCCGCGTCGAGCCCACCCAGCGCGTAGAGCGCGGCCAGCTCCTTGAACTCTGCGCAGGTCACGACTGCCCCCCTTCGCCGAGGAGGCGGGCGAGCTTCTCGAGGGCCGCGCGGGCGCGTCCCTTGACCGTGCCGAGCGGGTCGCCGGTGCGGGCGGCGATCTCGCTCTGGCTGAGGCCGTCGAAGAACGCCAGCTCGACGACCCGCCGCTGCTCGGGGGGCAGGGAGCCCAGCGCGGTGCCGACGCGCGCCTGCGCGTCGTTCTGCAGCGCGGCGTCGAGCGGCGACCGCGCCGGCGCCGGCGCCGTCTCCGCCTCGCGCCGGAGGCCCGACGCGGTCCGCGCGGCGGTGGCGCGCGCGCGCAGCCGATCGATGGCGCGGTTGCGCCCGATCGTCACCACCCACGCCCCCGGGGCGCCGCGCGCCCGGTCGTAGCTGCGCGCGCGGTTCCAGATGTCGACGAAGGTGTCCTGCACGACCTCCTCCGCCTCGCCGGTGGACCCGAGCATGCGAACCGCGACCGCCATGACCCTGCCGGCGTAGCGGTCGTAGAGCGCCCGCAGGGCGGCGGCATCCGCCCGCGCCACCCGGCGGAGGAGCGTCTCCTCGTCTCCCGGTCCTGGTCCCGGTCCCGTGCCGAGGTTGGTCTGGAGGAAGCTCAGCACGACCGCGTCATAGCCCAAGCAAAGGACACCTGCAAACGGTACGACCGCGGGCCGCGGGCGGATGTGGACGCTATACTGGTGGATGTGCGCGCCCTTGCGCTGGCCGGCCTCGTCCTTCTGTCCGCGTTCGACTGGGCCGGCCAGGTCGCCGCGCTGACCCACGAGCTGGCCAGCCCGGACCCGGAGCGGCGCCGCGACGCGGTGCAGAAGCTCGCCGAGCTGTCGGAAGAAAACGCGCGCCCGCTGCTGCTGTCGGCCCTGGGCGACCCCGACACGCTGGTGCGGGTGGAGGCGGCGCGCGTGCTGGCGCGGCGGCGATTCGAGGACGCGGTGGGGCCGGTCGCGGAGTGGCTGTCGTCCGCCGACAAGGCGACGCGCATGGTCGCCGCCGAGGTGCTCGGCGACATCCGCTCGCCCAAGGCCATCCCGGCGCTGACCCGCATCCTCGGCGACACGGAGGCGGAGGTGCGGCGCGCCGCGGTGGAAGCGCTCGGCAAGATCGGCGGGCCGGACGTGGTGCCGCCGATCGTGGGCCGCCTCGACGACGACGCGACGCCGGTGCGGCGCGAGGCGGCCGAGCGCCTGGTCGTCCTCGGCGACGCGCGCGCGGTGGTGCCGCTGCTCGAGCGCATGGACGACACGACGAAGGAGGTCCGCGTCGCGGCGATCCGGGCGATCGGCAAGATCGGCGACGAGCGCGCCGCGCCGGCGCTCCTGCGCCTCTTGCGCGATCCCGAGGAGGGCGTGCGCATGGTGGCCGCCGAGGCGCTGGGGAACCTCCGCGCGCGCGCCGCGGCGCCCCTGCTCATCCCGATGATGTCGCGTGGCTCCGACGAGCTGCGCGCCAAGGTGGCGTACGCGCTGGGGCAGATCGGCGACGAGCGCGGCGTGCGCGAGCTGGTGCGGGCGACGCAGAACGAGGTCGTGCGCGGCGCGGCGCGCGAGGCGCTGGTGGGCGTGGGCGCGCCGGCGGTGGATCCGCTGCTCCAGTGCCTGGCCGGCGGGCTCGAGTGCGACCCCACCGTGGCCGTGGAGGTACTGAAGGCGATCGGCGACGCGCGCGCCACGCCGGCGCTGCTCCAGGAGCTCGTGCGCGGGCGCGTCCGCCGCGAGGTGGTGGTCGCCGCCCTCGCCGGGATGAAGGACCGGCGCGCGCTGGTGCCGCTCCTCGGGCTCTTCGAGAGCGCCGACGCCCCGCTCAAGGTGCAGGTCCTCGAGGCGATCCGCCCGATCCTCGACGGGCGCGCGGCCGCGACGGTGGCGCGCCAGCTCGACGATTCGAACGACGATGTGCGCGCGCGCGCGGCCCAGGCGCTCGGCCCGCTGGGGGCGCGGGCGGCGGTGCCTCGCCTGCTCGAGCTGGCGCAGGGGGGCGAGGCGCCGGCAATCCTCGCGCTGGGGGAGATCGGCGATGCGCGCGCCGTGGCGCCGCTGCTCGCCATCCTCGAGGGCGGCCGCGGCGAGGCCTCGCGCGCCGCCGCCGAGGCGCTGGGGCGGATGAAGGGTCCGGAGGTCATCCCCGGGCTCCTGCGCGTGGCCCGCGCGGGCGCCGGCTCGGCCGACGCGCGCGCGGCGGCGGTCACCGCGCTCGGCGGGGCGCTGCGCGGGCGCGGCACGCCCGAGGCGGTCGCCGCCTGCGTCGCCGCGCTCGACCCCGCCGATCCGCAGCTGGCGCTCGCCGCCGTCGGGGCGCTCGCCGCGATGCGCGACGCGCGCGCGGTGCCGGCCCTCGTCGTGGCCGCGCGCGGACCCGCCGGCGAGCTCCGCCGCGCGTCGCTCGAGGTCCTGGGCGATTTCGGCGACGCGGCTGCCGTGCCGGTCCTGCGCGCCGCGCTCGTCGGCGAGGACGACGGCGTGCGCGCCGCCGCGGCGTGGGCGCTGGGCAAGCTCGGCGACGCGGCCGCCCGCGCCGACCTCGGGCGCGCGGCCCAGACGCGCGGCTTCGCCACCGCGGTGAACGCCGCGGCGGCGCTGGCCCGCTCCGGCGACGCGGCGGATCTCGTGCCGCTCGCCGGACACAAGAACCCGCACGTGCGCGCCAACGTCGCGCTCGGCCTCGCCCGCGCAGCCACGCCCGACGCCCGCAAGGCGCTGGCGACGCTGGCCAAGGACGCGTCGGCGCTGGTGCGGGCGGCGGCGGGACGCGACGGGCCCCACCGCGGCGACGACTGGATCCGCCTGACGGTGAAGGACCGCACCGGCGCGCCGCGGCGGCACAAGCTCTACGTGATGGTCCTCCCCGACGGCCTCGCCAAGGCGGGCTACACCGACGCGCGCGGCGTCGTCGCCGAGGAGCAGGTCGTGCCGGGCAGCGCCGATTTCGACGTCGTGGAGGAAGAAACCCGCTAGACTGTGAGGCCGCCATGACGCAGCTCACCGAGAAGAAACGGCCGCCGGCGCGATCGAGCTACGACCCCGCGACGCCGTCCGCGCTCGTGTCGTTCATGCTCCGCGACTGGAAGGAGCCGCCCCGCGCGTTGCCCGACGCGATCGCCGACGCCGCCGTCCACGCCGCGCGCCGCCGGGCGCTGGCCGCGCTGTTCCCCGGCGAGGTCCTGATCATCCCCACCGGCCACGAGAAGCCCCGCTCCAACGACACGATCTACCGGTTCCGGCCGAGCAGCGATTTCTTCTACCTCACCGGCAACCTCGAGCCCGACTGCGTCCTGGTGATGGAGCCGAGGCGCGGCGGCCACCGCGCCGTGCTCTACGTCGAGCCCAATCCGGGCCGGTCCGACGCGACGTTCTTCACCGACCGCGTCAAGGGGGAGCTGTGGGTGGGCCCGCGGCTGGGCGTCAAGCAGAGCCGGGCGCGCTTCGGCGTCGACGAGTGCCGCCCCCTGGGCGAGCTTCACGACGCCGTGGACCGAAGGAAGGGCCGCGCCTGGCGCCTGCTGCGCGGCCACGCGCCGGCGCTCGACGCGCTCCTGCCCGCCCGCGACGAGGACCGGGCGTTCGCCACGGCGCTGTCGGAGATGCGCCTCATCAAGGACAAGCTCGAGCTGCGCGAGCTCCAGACGGCGATCGACGCCACCCGACGCGGCTTCGAGGACGTTATCCGCGCGCTGCGGGGCGCGCGCAGCGAGCGCGAGGTCGAGGGCGTGTTCCACCTGCGCGCGCGCACCGAGGGGAACGACGTCGGCTACGGCACGATCGCCGCGTCCGGGCGCCATGCCTGCATCCTTCACTGGACGCGCAACGACGGGCGGCTCCTGCCCGGGGATCTCCTGCTCCTCGACGCCGGCGTCGAGGGCTGCTCGCTGTACACCGCCGACATCACGCGCACGCTGCCGCTGACGGGCAAGTTCACGCCGGCGCAGCGGGAGATCTACGAGCTGGTGGCGGCGGCGCAGGACGCCGCGTTCGCCCGGGTGAGGCCGGGAAACGATTTCCTCGACCCCAACCGCGCGGCGATGCGCGTCCTGGCCAAGGGGCTCGAGCGGCTGAAGATCCTCCCCATGTCCGCGGAGGAGGCGCTGCGCGAGGAGAACCAGTTCTACCGCCGCTACTCGCTCCACAACGTGAGCCACATGCTCGGGCTCGACGTGCACGACTGCGCGCAGGCGCGCCAGCAGGCCTACAAGCTGGGCAAGCTCAAGCCCGGAATGGTGCTCACCGTCGAACCGGGTCTGTACTTCCAGGTGGACGACCTCACCGTGCCGGCGAAGTACCGCGGCATCGGCGTGCGCATCGAGGACGACGTGACCGTGACGAAGACGGGGATGCGCAACCTGTCGGCGAAGATCCCGCGCACCGCCGCGGACGTGGAGGCGTGGATCGCGCGGATCTGGGCCGCTTCCCGCTGACTACGACGCCGGATCCTTGAGCATGCCCGGCCGCGGCGTGCGGTTCACGTAGCGCCACAGGAGGAGGAGGCCGATGACGATCCCGAAGACCGCGGGCCGGGTGGTGTCCGCCTTGACGCCCATCCAGAAGTGGACCACGGCCAGGCCGGCGATCCAGTAGATGCGCTTGTGGATTTGCGTCCAGCGCTTGCCCAGGCGCCGGATCGAGGCCTGCGTCGACGTCACCGCCAGCGTCGTCATGAGGCCGTAGGCGAGCGCCCCGAAAAAGATGAACGGGCGGGTGAGCACGTCGGCGGCGATGGCGCGCACGTCGAAGAACTGATCGAGCCACAGATAGGTGAGGACGTGGAGGGAGCCGTAGAAAAACGCGAACAGGCCGAGCATGCGCCGGAGCTTGATGAGCCCGGGGCGGCGGAGGATCTTGCGCGCCGGCGTCACGGCGAGCGTGAGCGTGACGAACAAGAGCGTGAGCACGCCCGTCGACCTCAGGACGAGCTCGATGGGGTTCGCGCCGAGGCGGCCGCGCGCCGCGTCCCCGGCGAGGAGCGCGAGCGGCACGAGCGCGTTCACGAACACGACGAGCTTGGCGAAGCCCATCAGAAGTACTTCCTGAGGTCCATGCCCGCGTAGAGGCTCGCCACCTCGGCGCCGTAGCCGTTGAACGGCAGTGTCGGCCGCTTGCCGATCTCGCCGATGCGCCGCTCGGTCGCCTGCGACCAGCGCGGATGATCCACCTCGGGGTTCACGTTGCAGTAGAAGCCGTACTCGTCGGGGGCGAAGCGGTTCCACGTCGATTCGGGCTGCGTCTCGACGAGGCGGATCTTGACGATCGACTTCGCCCCCTTGAAGCCGTATTTCCACGGCACGACCAGGCGGATCGGCGCGCCGTTCTGCGGGGGCATGGTCTCGCCGTAGAGCCCCGCGGCGAGGAGGACGAGCGGGTGCATCGCCTCGTCGAGGCGAAGCCCCTCGCGGTACGGCCAGGCGAGGAGCGGCGAGCCCTGGTTGGGCATGCGCTTGGGATCGAACAGCGTCTCGAACGCGACGTACTTGGCGCTCCCCAGCGGCTCGACCTCGGCGAGGAGGCGCGCCAGCGGAAACCCGTTCCACGGGATGACCATCGACCAGGCCTCGACGCAGCGCATGCGGTAGACGCGCTCCTCGAGCGGGAATTTCTTGAGGAGCTCGTCGAGGTCGTAGACTTTCGGCCGCCGGCAGAGGCCCTCGACGGTCACGGTCCAAGGTCGCGTCACGAATTTGGCCGCGACCTCGGCGACGGCGTACTTGGACGTCGAGAGCTCGTAGAAGTTGTTGTAGTTCGTGATCTCCTCGTAGGTGTTCTTCTTGTCCGAGATCGTCGCGGCGGGCGCGGGTGCGGCTGCGACGATCTCCGGGGCGAGGGGCGTCGACGGGCGCACCTTGGGATTCGGGGCGAGGAGCTTCTTGTAGGCCAGGCCGGTCAGCGCGGCGGTGCCGCCGAGGATCAACCCGCGCCGGGCATAGAACAGGGCCTTGGGCGTGATCTCGCTGGGTTTGGGGTCGGAACGCTTGGCCATCGTCCTTGGTACGGTCCACGGCCGCCGTCGGTTACGCGCAAGCATGGCACAATGCCCCCCATATGCCCGAGCGGCCGGATCTGGAGTACGTGGTGCCCATCCTGGCGCGGGAGCTCGCCGGACGCACCGTGAAGGCGGTGCGCGTGAAGAAACCCGTCGTCCTGCGCGTGGCCGTGCCCGGCAAGTTCGAGGAGCTCGTGCCCGGCAAGCGATTCGGCGCGGTGGCGCGACGGGCGCATTTCGTCCTGTTCGCGCTCCCTCCCTACGAGATGGCGATCGCGCCCATGCTCGCCGGACGGTTCGCGCTGGCCGAGATCGGCGGCAAGGGCGTGGGCGACCTCGCGGTCGCGTTCGAGCTCGACGACGGCCGCGAGCTCCGCTACCGCGACGACGTGCAGATGGGGAAGGTCTACCTCATCGAGAAGGGGCACTGGGACGCGGTCCCGGGCCTCGCCAAGATCGGCATCGACGTGCTGTCGCCCGCATTCACGCGCGAGGCGTTCCGCGCGCTCGCGCGCAAGCGGCGCGATCAGGCCAAGATCTTCCTCATGGACAAGGCGGCGCTTGACGCGATGGGGAACGCCTATGCCGACGAGATCCTGTTCGCGGCGCGCGTCCACCCCAAGACGTTCGTGAAGACGCTGTCGGACAAGGAGCTCGACGCGCTCCACGACGCGATCGTAGAGGTCCTCGGCGAGGCGCGGGCGACGATCGCCGCGCGCAAGCCCGCGCTCGACGAGAAGCTGCGCGATTTCCTCAAGGTGCGCGGGCGCCACGGCGAGGCGTGCCCGCGGTGCGGCACGACGATCCGCGCCGCCGGGGTGCACGGCCACGACGCGGATTTCTGCCCGAGCTGCCAGCCGGCCACGCGCAAGAGCGGCATCGTGGACTGGCGCAAGGCGTAGGCGTGAGGGAGCGGAGGCGAGGGAGAGCGCGACTTCGAGCGAGGCGCAGCCGAGCGAGTGGGAGCGCCGAGCCGACGCGAGCGAACGCACGATAGACGGAGTATCCTTCCCCGGATGCGTATCTTGTGCGCCCTCGCGGCGCTCCTTCTGGGCGCCGGCTCCGTTCGCGCCGACGAGCTTCGCGACATCTACCAGGAGCTCCTCGAGATCGACACCACCCACGACGCCGGCAGCACCACCAAGGCGGCGGAGGCGATGGCCGCGCGCCTGCGGGCGGCGGGCATGCCGGCTGCCGACGTCCAGGTCTTCGTGCCGCCGGGGAAGCCGACGAAGGGGAACCTCGTCGCGCGCCTTCGCGGCGGGGGCGGCGGCAAGAAGCCGATCCTCCTCCTCGCCCACATCGACGTGGTGGAGGCGCACAAGGAGGACTGGACCACCGACCCGTTCAAGCTGGTGGAGAAGGACGGCTACTACTACGCGCGCGGCACCAGCGACGACAAGGCCATGGCCGCGATCTGGGTGGAGACGCTCATCCGCCTCGTCAAGGAGGGCGCGCGGCCGGGCCGCGACCTGATCGTCGCGCTCACCGCCGACGAGGAAGGCGGCCCCGACAACGGCGTCGAGTGGCTCCTCGCGAACCATCGCGACGTCATCGACGCCGCCTACGCCCTGAACGAGGGCGGCGGCGGCCAGATCAAGGACGGGCGGTACGTCGCCAACGAGGTCCAGGTCTCGGAGAAGGTGTTCCAGAGCTTCCAGCTCGAGGTCACGAACGTGGGCGGACACAGCTCGCGCCCGATCAAGGACAACGCGATCTACCACCTCGCCGGCGGGCTCACCCGTCTGGCCCACCACGATTTTCCGGCCAGGCTCGACGACGGCAGGCGCGCGATGCTGATCGCGCTGTCGCAGATCCCGGGGATGAAGGACGCGCGCGACCTGGCCGCGGCGGCCAGGACGCTCGACCCGAAGGTGGTCGCCCGCCTGTCGAAGAGCCCGAACTACAACGCGCTCCTGCGCACCACGTGCGTGGCCACGATGGTGCAGGCCGGCCACGCCGAGAATGCCCTGCCCCAGCGGGCGCGCGCCACCGTGAACTGCCGGCTCCTTCCCGGCGACGACCCCGAGGCGGTGCAGAAGACACTCGTCGCGGTGCTCGCCGATCCCGCGATCCACGTCACGCCCGTCGCGCCCGCGGACCGGTCGCCGTCGTCGGCCCTCCTCCCCGAGCTCATGAAACCCGTCGGCGAGCTGACCGCGGCGATGTGGCCGGGGGTGGTGGTCCTGCCGTCGATGTCGAGCGGCGCGACCGACGGCCGCTTCCTCCGCGCCGCCGGCATCCCCTGCTACGGCGTGTCCGGGATCTTCCGCGACGTCGACGACGTCCGCGCCCACGGCAAGGACGAGCGCCTCGGCGTGAAGCAGCTCGACGAGGGGCGGACGTTCCTCTACCGCCTCGTCCGGCGCCTCGCCGACCTCCCCGACAAGTCGTAAATGAGTGAGCACTCACTCATTTACGCAGCCGCCGGGACACCGACGCGGGCGGGCGCCCGTGCCGCCCGCGGCCCCATTCTCGAGTGAGCGCTCACTCATTTATCCGAGACCCGGGGAATCTCGGGCGCCGCGGCGGATGCCGGGATGGGATGGGGCGCGCTCAGGCCGCGCGGCCGATGCCGTAGTCGGCCTCGGCGAAGGGTCGGAGCTTCGCCTCGAGCACGCGGCGCGCCCGGAACAAGCGGGACATGACAGTGCCGATGGGACAGCCGAGGACCTCGGCGATGTCCTTGTACTTCATGCCCTCGAGGTCGGCGAGCACCACCACCAGCCGGTAGTCGTCGGTGAGGTCGCCCATCGCCGCCGAAACCTCGTCGGAGAATGCGCCCTCGCACAGGTTCTGCTCGGGGGTCCGGGCCCGCGGGGCCTCGCCGTCGAGGAGCGCCTGCACGTGCTCCGGCTCGCTGCGCCGCGCGAAGGAGCGATGGCTGCGGCGCCGGCGGTAGTGGTTGATGAAGCTGTTGGTCAAGATGCGGACGAGCCACGCGCGACAGTTCGATCCGGGCTGGAAGCTGGCCCAGCCGGCATACGCGCGGAGGTAGGTTTCCTGCACGAGGTCCTCTGCGTCGGCCGGGCTTCGCGCGAGCCGCATGGCCACGGCATAGAGGTCGGGCAGGTGCGGCAGGGCGGCACGTTCGAAGGCGTGGCGCATGCCCGGACGAGGAGCAACCGCGGTGCCACAGACCTAACCGGTCGAAAAGACGCCGAAACCCCGTTCATTGTGGCAGAAGGTACACGGGACCTGTTGACGGGTTGACCCGCGTCTTTGCCAATTTGTCGGCGGAGCGGGGTATCCGAGGGAGAAGATCGCCGGCCGACATTCCGATCCGGCCGACCTCGGTGGCGGCGAGATCGCCCGCCATCCCATGCAGGTACACGCCGAGGCGCGCCGCGTCCCACGGCGCGAGACCCTGCGCCAGGAGCGCCCCGAGGAGCCCAGCCAGCACATCCCCGGTTCCCCCCGTCCCGAGGCCGGGGTTGCCGCTCGCGTTGATCGCGGCCCGCCCGTCGGGGGCGGCGACGACGCTGCGCGCCCCCTTGAGGACCACCACGGCGCCGGTCGCGGCGGCGAGCGCGCGCGCGGCGGCCAGCCGGTCCGCCTGCACGTCCGCGGTGCCGCGGCCGAGGAGCCGCGCCGCCTCGCCCGGGTGCGGCGTGAGCACGAGCGCGCCCGCCGCGGCGCGCGCGGCCGCGACGTCCGCCGCGAGATGGTTGAGCCCGTCGGCGTCGAGCACCGTCGGGACGCCAAGGCGCGCGAGCGACCGCCGCAAGAACGCGCCGGCCTCGGGCGCGGTGGGCATCCCCGGCCCCCACACCACCGCGCGCTTCCCGGCGAGGAGCGCCGCCAGCGCGCCGTCGTCGACGTCGAGCGGCGCGGTCATCACCTCGCGCACCCTGCCCTGCACCGCCTCGAAGCACGCCGGGTCGGTCGCGAGGGTGGTGAGGCCCGCGCCCCCGCGCACCGCGGCCTCGGCGGCGAGGAGCGCTGCGCCGGTCTTGCCCGGCGAGCCGGCGATGACGAGCGCGTGGCCGTTCGTGCCCTTGTGGTCGCCCGGACCCCGCCGGGGCACGAGGGGCGCCGCCGCCCCCGCGTCGGTCCACTCGACCCGCGCCCCGTCGCCCAGAGCGCGCGGGATGCCGATGTCGGCGACCCACACCTCCCCGGCCAGCTCGCACCCCGGCCAGGTGAGGATGCCCACCTTGGGGAACGCCAGCGTGACGGTCGCGTGGGCGCGCACGGCCGCGCCGGCGGCGCGCCCGGTATCGACGGACAGTCCACTGGGGACATCGACGGCCACGCGCAGCGGCGCGGCGTTCATCCACGCCACGACGTCCGCCATGTCGCCCACGATCGGCCGCTCGACTCCGGTCCCGAGCAGAGCATCGACCACCACGCCGGCGGCGGCGATCTCCGCCCCGGCCGACGCGAGCTCGCCGCCGAGCTTCTCGTACAAGCCCAGATGGAGCGCGGCCTCGCCTCCGGCGGGCCGCCCCCGCGCCAGATAGACGCGCGCGTCGCGCCCGTGCTCGCGCAGCCACCGGGCGCAGGCGAACCCGTCGCCGCCGTTGTTGCCGCTGCCGCACACCACGGCGATGCGCGCACCCGGCGCGGCCTTGGCCAGAACGACCTCCGCCACGGCGCGCCCGGCGTGCTCCATGAGCAGCGCCGCGGGGATGCCCAGCTCGTCGATCGCCTTGCGATCGGCGGCGCGCATCTCGGCGGTGGTGAGGACGCGCATCGTCACGCCGTCGGCCGGCAGAGCTCGACCATGTCGCGCACCGCCCGATCCAGCCCGACGAACACGGCGCGGGCGACGATGGCGTGGCCGATGTTGAGCTCCTCGATGCCCGGGATCTTGGCCACCGCCCCGACGTTGGGATAGTCGAGCCCGTGCCCGGCGGCGACGCGCATGCCCAGCGACAGCGCCTCCTCGGTGGCGTTGGCCAGCCGGTCGAGCTCGAGCCCGGCCGCGGGTCCCCGCGCCTCGGTGAAGTGCCCGGTGTGGAGCTCGACGCGCGACACCCGCAGCGCAGCCGAGGCGCGAATCTGCGCGGGCTGCGGATCGATGAACAACGCGACCGCGATGCCCGCGCCGTGAAGCTTCCCCACCAGCGTCGCCAGCGCGGCGCCGCCGCCCGCGACGTCCAGCCCGCCCTCGGTGGTGCGCTCGGCGCGCTTCTCGGGCACGAGCGTCACCAGGTCCGGCTTGACGTTCGTCGCGATCGCCAGCATCTCCTCCGTCGCGCCCATCTCCAGGTTCAAGATCGTCCGCACCGTGTGGCGGAGGATGGTGAGGTCGCGGTCCTGGATGTGCCGGCGATCCTCGCGCAGGTGGCAGGTGATGCCCTGCGCCCCCGCCATCTCGCACAGCGCGGCCGCCCACACCGGATCGGGGTAGCTCGTCCCCCGGACCTGCCGCAGGGTCGCGACGTGGTCGATGTTCACGTGCAGTCGCGGCACGCGTCCAGCGTCGCAAGAGGGCCGCGAGGTGTCAACTTTGCGTCACGACGCCATCGCCCGCAGGCGCGCGCGCAGGTACCAGCCGAGCTGCCGCCGGCGATGGAAGCTGGGCGACGCGCGATAGATCTCGGCCGCCTGGCGGAACGCGCGGTGGGCGCCGGCGGGGTCGCCGCGCGCGCGCCGCACCAGACCGAGCTTGTAGGGCCCCTCGACGCTGGAGCGGTTGACCTCGAGGTACGTCTCGAGCCCTTCCTCCGCCTGCTCCCACCGGGCGAGGGCCATCAGCGCGTCCGTGGCGCGCAGGTACGCGTCGCCGTAACGGAAGCGCGGCTCGCGCCGCAGCACCTCGAGGAACGCGTCCACCGCCTCCTCGTAACGGCGCGAGCCGAGGAGCGCCGCCCCGCGCAGGTAGTGGAGCTCGACGCTGTCCGGCTCGCGTCGCTGCGCCTCCTCGACGAGCGGCAGCGCCCGGCGCGGGCGGCGCTTGTCCAGCCAGATGACGGCGAGGTCGCGCCGCGCGCTCGCGTTCGCCGGGTTCGCGCGCACGTCGGCCTCGAGAGACCGCACCCGCCGCGCGTACCGCAACGCGAGCCACGGGTCGGGCAGCCAGCGCCGGAAGACGAGCGCCGCCGGGACGGCGAGCAGCAGCGCCGGAAACGCCAGCACGAACGACGCGAGCGCCGGGACGAGCAGCCAGAACACGTAGTACGACGACCAGCTCCGGCCGCCGGGTCGCAGGACCACGAGGTAAAACAGGAGCGCGATGACCAGCGGATAGAGGTAGCCGGTCATCGCCGCCCACCGCGCCGCCGCGCCGCCCGCCGCCGCCCCGCCCGGCGCCCGCCCCAGGACCGACGCGTAGAGCGCGCGCCCCTCCGCCCATTCCTCGGGGCCCCCGTCGCTGGTGACTTCGAGCGTGCGCGCGGGAAAGCGCGCTTGTGCCGCCACCAGACAGGCCACGACGACCTCGTCGTACGGCTTCCCATTCGTCTTGACGAAGTTGAACCCGGCGCGGCCGGGGAAGACGAACGGCTCGTGCGCGGCTTCGCCGAGGCCGTTCACGGTGATGTCGCGCTCGCCCGCCGCGATCTCCAGGATGTCGCGCCGCGCCTCGGCCAGACGCCGCATGTCGGCGAGCGCCAGGCGCAGGGTGGCCTCGTCGGGGGGCTCGTGCCACCGCCAGTAGTGGCTGTACCCTGCCCACGCCGCCGCCGCCCACAGAAATGCGACCGCTCCCGCCGCGATGGCCCGCATGGCGGGTTAGTGTATCTCAGCTCAGACCGCGCAGGCCGCGGCGAGCGCGTCGGCGATCGCCTGGGCGAACGTCGAGATGCGCGCCGGATCGGGCCCTTCCACCATCACGCGCGCCTTGGGCTCGGTGCCGCTGTAGCGGACGAGGATCCGCCCCTCGGCGCCGAGCTCGCGCTCGAGGCGGGCGATGAGCGCCGACACCTCGGGCAGCGCCTCGAGCGGCCGCTTCTCCGCCACCTTCACGTTGACGAGGACCTGCGGCGATCGCTCCATGCATCGCGCCAGCTCGCTGAGCGGCTTGCCCTCCTCCAGGCAGATCGCCAGCACGGCCAGCGCCGCCACCACCCCGTCGCCGGTCGTCATGTGGTCGAGGAAGATGACGTGGCCCGACTGCTCGCCGCCGAGGTTGTAGGCGCCGCGCCGCATCTCCTCGACGACGTAGCGGTCGCCCACCTGCGTCCGCACCAGCTGTCCGCCGGCGCCGACGATCGCGCGCTCGAGGCCGATGTTCGACATCACCGTCGTCACCAGCGTCTTCTGCGCCAGCGTCCCCTTGCGCAGCATGCGCGTGGCGCACAGCGCCATGATGGCGTCGCCGTCGACGACCACGCCCCGCTCGTCGCAGATGATCACGCGGTCGGCGTCGCCGTCGAGCGCGATCCCCATGTGGGCGCCGGTCGCCTTCACCGCGGCGCACATCTTGTCCGGATGGAGCGCGCCGCACGCGTCGTTGATGTTCTTTCCGTCGGGGGCGACGCCCAGACGCGTCACCTGCGCGCCCAGCTCGGCGAACACCTCCGGCGCCGTCTTGTAGGCCGCCCCGTTCGCGCAGTCGACGACGAGGTTGATCCCGTCGAGCGTGCGGTCGCGCGGGAACGTGCCCTTGAGGAACACGACGTACCGCCCGACGGCGTCCTCGATGCGCACCGCGCGGCCGATGTCGGCCGCCCCCGGGCGGAGCCCGGTGAGGCCGTCGCCGGTGACGAGCGCCTCGATCTCCCCCTCGACCTCGTCGGGGAGCTTGAACCCGTCGCGCGCGAACACCTTGATGCCGTTGTCCTGGTAGGGGTTGTGGCTGGCGCTGATGACCACGCCGGCGTCGGCGCGCATCGACGAGGTGATGAACGCAATGCCCGGCGTGGGCAGCGGCCCGCACAGCATGACGTCCGCGCCCATCGACACGATCCCCGCCGCCATCGCCGTCTCGAACAGGTAGCCCGACAGGCGCGTGTCCTTGCCGATGACGATCCGGCCGTGGCGCGGGCCGCCGCGGAGGCGGGCTGCGATCGCCATCCCGAGGCGCATCGCCGTCTCCGGCGTCATCGGCTCGATGTTGGCCACGCCGCGGACGCCGTCAGTGCCGAAGAGAGTTCGCTGCATCCGACCTAGCTTCTAGCACAACTCGCTATTGTTGTTCGTTCGCTCGCTTGGGGCGAAGCACGACCTCTTTCGGGTGCACCTCGGCGGCGAGGCCCTCGGGGAGCCCCTCGACGGTGACGCGCGCCCGCCGCTGCTTCGCCGCCATGTCCTCGGGATGGAGCTCCACGATCGCCTTGACCTCGTCGGGCACGACCTGGCGCATCGCCGCCGCGCCGCCGCGGAGCACGACCTCCACCTTGGCGGGAATCACCTCGAGGTTGGGCGGCCGCGGCACCCCTTCGGGCGGCCGTGTCTCGACGGGGACGGAGCCGAGCGTCTTGGCGGCCGCCTCCTCGACGATCTGCACCTCCACCTCGATGAGGTCCTCCTCGGCGGTCGCTCCGCGGGGCAGCTGGGCCAGCCCCACCTGCGCGCGGAACGACACCCGCTTGGTGGCCACCGGAACGGGCAGCGTGCGGAGGTCGTGCAGCCCCTCGAGCACCGACCTCTGTCCGTGCACCGCCACCACCGGCGGGTCGGCGGTGATCTTGCTCACCACGTAGCCGTCGGCGGGCGCCCCCGCCGGCTCGGGCACGACGGGCACCTTCTTCACGTGCTCGAACGCCACCGCGAAGCGCGCCGGCTTCACCGACATCACCTTCAGCCCGGCCGGGACGTGCACCATCGACTCCTCGAGCGTGACCTCGCCGTCGTCGATCTTGGTGAGATCGACGACGATCGGATCCACGTCCTTGGGGTTGAGCCGCTTGATGCGCGTCCACGGCCCGCGCAGCGTGACCTCCACCTCGCCGGGCGGGTTGGCCACGAGCACCCGCCCCTCGGGCCGCATCACCGCGAGCGGCACGCGCACCGACCGCTCGGTCTCCTTGTCCCCCCTCACCAGGATGAACAGGGTGATGGCGAGGATCATCGCCACCCCCTTGAGCGGCGCGTTCTCGATGAACGCGCGCCGCAGGAGGTCACGCATGGATCACCCCGCCTCGGGCGGCGCGGTGCGCGCGCGCATGGGCGCGGTCACGCGCGCCGACGGCGGCTTCCCCTCCTGCGCCGCGGTCTTGTCCTCCCCCGGCTCCGAGGCCACGTCGAGCGGCTGGGCCATCGCGGCCATCGCCACCGCGGCCGCCTGGGCGGCCGCCGCCTCGTCGGCGACGCGCTGCTTCTTCGACTTCTCCTTGTAGAACAGGCCCATCAGCGCCTTGCGCAGCGTATCCGCATCGAGATCGCGCGCCATGTTGCCGTGGAAGCACAGGCTGATCTCGCCCCGCTCCTCGCTCACCACGACCGCCACCGCGTCCGTCTCCTCGGTGATGCCGATCGCCGCGCGGTGGCGCGTGCCCAGCTCGGCGTCGAGCTTGGGGTTGCGCGACAGCGGCAGCAGCGCGCCCGCCTGCTGCACGCGCAGGTTCTTCACCACCGCGGCGCCGTCGTGGAGGACGTTGTCGCGCGACGGGACGAACAGGGACACGAGCAGCTCCTGCGACACCCGCGCGTCGACGATCTTGCCGGTGTCGACGAACTCGGCCACGTCCCCCTCGCGCTCGATCACGATGATCGCGCCGATGCGCGCCCGCGCCAGCTTCTCGCACGCGTGGATGACCTCCTCGAACACGTGCGTCTCCTCGTAGGTGCGCCCGAACGAGAACAGGTTCTGGCCGATGCGCACGAGGCCGCGGCGGATGTCGTGCTGGAACACGACGATGATGATGATGATGAAGTAGTTGATGAAGTTGTCGAGCAGCCACGACACCGTCGCCAGCTCGAGCTGGTTCGCGGCGAAGAAGCCGGCGCCGATGAGCACCAGCCCGATGACCATCTGCGCGGCGCGCGTGCCCTTGATGAGCAGGAGCACGCGGTAGATCGCGTAGTAGACGATGAGGATGTCGGCGAGCGCCGTGAGCACGTCGCGCGCGGTGACGCCGGAGACGAAGCGCTCCAGGGCGTCGATCATGACATCACCCGTTCGAACACCGTCAGCGCATCGCGCACGCGGCGCACGTCGTGGACGCGCACGAAGTCGGCGCCCGCCGCGGCGGCCGCCAGCGCGGCGCCGATGGTGCCGTCGTCGCGCTCGCCGACGGCGCGCCCCAGGATCTCCCCGATGAAGCGCTTCCGCGACGGCCCGACCATGACCGGCCGGCCCAGCGCGGCGCGGAGCTCGCCCAGCCGCCGGAGGATGGCGGCGTTGTCCGAAGCAGAGGCCTTGCCGAAACCGAGGCCCGGATCGACGACCGTCCTCTGCCGCAGGTCGGCCGGCAGCGCCGCCAGCCGCGCCGCGAGCTCGGTGCAGAGCTCCTCGAACGTGGGCGCCGGCGCCGCGTGCACCTCGGCGATCGTCTTGCCCCGGAGGTGCCCGCACACGAACGCCGCGCCGGTCCGCGCGCAAACATCAATGATTTCGGGATCGAACGTGCCGCCGGAGATGTCGTTCACGATCTCGGCCCCGGCGCGCACGGCGGCCTCGGCCACCTCGGCCTTGGTCGTGTCCACCGAAATGGGCACAGTCGTCGCGCCCATCAGCCTTTCAACCACCGGCACCACCCGTCGTATTTCCTCCGCGGCCAGGACCGACGCCGCGCCTGGGCGGGTGGATTCGCCGCCTACGTCCAGGAGGTCAGCGCCGGACTCTACACACTTTAGCGCATGGGCTACGCAGGATTCCAACGAATCGAACGCGCCCCCGTCAGAAAAGCTGTCGGGCGTCACGTTGAGGACTCCGGCGATGTACGTACGGTCGAAACGGAATGTGGCGCGGCGGAGCTGGAGCGCGGCGATCACGCGGGCTCGGGCTCTTCCTTGCCCAGGGGGCGCGGGAAGAAGCCCTTCTTTTCCCGATCGCGCGCGTCGTCCTTCTTGGCGGGGACGGCGGGCGGGCTCGGGGGCTTGCGCTCGATCTTGTCGCCGTTCATGAGGACGTTGATGTCCTCGGTCGACAGCGTCTCGAATTCGAGCAACGCCTCGGCGATCGCCTTGAGCTTGTCGATGTTGTCGGTGATGACCATCTTGGCGCGGCCGTAGTTTTCCATCACCAGCCGGCGGACCTCCTGGTCGATCTCGATCGCGGTCTCTTCCGAGTAATCCTGGTGCTGGGCGAACTCGCGGCCGAGGAAGATCGCCTCTTCCTTCTTGCCGAAGGCGAGCGGGCCGAGCTTCTCACTCATTCCCCATTCGCACACCATCTTGCGCGCCAGGTCGGTCGCCACCTCGATGTCGTTCCCCGCGCCGGTGGTGATCTCGCCGAACGTGATCTCCTCGGCGATCCGGCCGCCCATGAGGATGGAGATCTGGTTCCGCGCGAACTCGCGCGTCATGTTGAGCCGGTCCTCGGCGGGGAGCTGCTGGGTCACGCCCAGCGCGCGCCCGCGCGGGATGATCGTCACCTTGTGCACCGGGTCGGCGCCGGGCAGCATGCGCGCGACCAGCGCGTGCCCCGCCTCGTGGTAGGCGGTGACGCGCTTCTCCTTGTCGGAGATGATCATCGAGCGGCGCTCGGTCCCCATGAGGACCTTGTCCTTGGCCGCCTCGAAGTCACCCATCTCGACCTTGTCTTTGTCCTTGCGCGCGGCCCACAGTGCGGCCTCGTTGACCAGGTTCTCGAGGTCGGCGCCGGAGAAGCCCGGCGTCCCCCGCGCGATGACGTCGAGGTCGACGCCGAGCGCGAGCGGCACCTTGCGCGTGTGCACCTGGAGGATGCCGAGACGCCCCTTCACGTCGGGGCGCGGTACGACGATGCGACGGTCGAACCGCCCCGGGCGCAGGAGCGCCGGGTCGAGGACGTCCGGCCGGTTCGTGGCGGCGATGAGGATGACGCCGTCGTTGGACTCGAAGCCGTCCATCTCGACGAGGAGCTGGTTCAGCGTCTGCTCGCGCTCGTCGTGCCCGCCGCCGAGGCCGGCGCCGCGGTGGCGCCCCACCGCGTCGATCTCGTCGATGAAGATGATGCAGGGCGCGTTCTTCTTGCCCTGCTCGAATAGATCGCGCACGCGCGATGCGCCGACGCCGACGAACATCTCGACGAAGTCGGAGCCCGAGATGGAGAAGAACGGCACCCCGGCCTCGCCGGCGATCGCCCGCGCGAGCAGCGTCTTGCCCGTGCCCGGCGGGCCCATCATCAAGACGCCCTTGGGGATGCGGCCGCCCAGGCGCGTGAACTTCTTCGGGTCCTTGAGGAAGGCAATGATCTCCTCGACCTCGTCCTTGGCCTCCTCGATGCCCGCGACGTCCTTGAACGTCACCTTGTTTTGGTGGTCGGTGAGGAGCTTGGCTTTCGACTTGCCGAAGCTCATCGCCTTGCCCCCGCCCGCCTGCAGCTGCCGCATGAAGAATATGAAGATGACGAACAGGAACAGCATCGGCAGCCACTGGATCAGGATCGAGGCCCAGAACGTGCTCTCCTCCTTGAGGTCCACGCTGTAGTTCACGCCGTTGTTGCGGAACAGCTCGGTCGTCGAGTCGAAGTACTCCCCCTGCGTGACCGTCTTCTTCTGGCTGTTCTTGTAGAGGATCACGTACTTCGCGCTGTTGTTGCCGCGCGGCTGGATCGTGATCTTGTCGATCTGAGCCCGCTTCTCCGGGTTCTTGATCTCCTCCACGAACTGCCCAAAGTCCTGCTTTTCCTCACCTTTCCCGGGATTCGTGAACAGGTGATAGATGCTCACGAACATCAAGATGAGGATGATCCAGAGGAGGACGGTCTTGTGAGACTGGCGCAAGGGAGCCTCGCTGCGTGCCTCGCGGGCACGTCTATTTAGAGATACGCGCTGGATCTTTCCGCGTCAAGGTAACCACGACGTTCGATGCCGGGGACGCCCCGACGTGCTCCGCCCAGACGATCTCCTGGTTTTCATTGACGACGACCACCGCGTCTCCGCGGAGACGTCGCGGCACCTTGAGGTCGGTGTAAAGATCTTGCAGCTTGCGCCCCCCCAGCCTGTCTCCCGGCCGCGCCCGACGCCAGGTGTATTGTCCCTCGCCCTGAATACGCACCTGCGCGGCCGGCGGGGGGGGCGGCGTCCCCAGGACCAGCACGCCGTACTCCCGGGCTGCGGCCAGGGGCAAGTCCAGCGGCACCGTACCGGCCGGGGCCCGCCGCGCCAGGGCCCACAGCGCGTCGAGGTGGCGCGCCTCGAGCGAGCTGCCGAGCTCGGCCGCGATCCGCTGGACCAAGCGCTTGCCCACCGCCGCCGGCAGCGCCGCCAGCGCCGGAGCGTCGAGGCGCGCCCACCCGTCGCCGCGCTCGACGATCGCCCGCGCCGACGCCTCCTCCGCGGCCGCGTCGACGGCCTCGGCGACCTCGCGCAGCGCCGCGGCCGCGCGCACGAGCGCCGCGTCGGCGCGCGGGTTCAGCGCCCGCATCGCGGGGAGGAGCTCGTGGCGCACGCGGTTGCGCAGGAGCGTGCGATCGTCGTTCGACGCGTCGTGCAGGGGCGTGAGCCCGCGCGCGGCGAGGTACGCGAGCACGTCGGCGCGCGTCGCGTCGAGGAGCGGGCGGATGATCTTGCCGCGTCGAAACGGCATCCCGGCCAGGCCCGTCGCCCCGGCGCCGCGGAGCAGGCGCAGAAGCACCGTCTCCGCCTGGTCCGATGCGGTGTGGCCGAGCGCGATCCAGTCGTGGCGCGCGCCGGCCGCCTCGAGCGCCCGGTAGCGCGCGCGGCGCGCAGCGTCCTCGAGCCCTCGCCCGTCGCGACGGTCGACGGGGGCGCGCAGCACCTCGGCGGCGAGCCCGCGCCGCCGGGCAAACGCACGGACCGCCTCCGCTTCCAAGGCCGCCTCGGGACGCAGGCCGTGATCGACGTAGCAGAGCGTCACCGGGCGAATGTCGGCCATGCAGTCGGCGAGCGCGAGAGAGTCGGGGCCGTACGAGCAAGCCACCAGCATCCGGTCTTCACCGGATACGCCGGCGCGGATCAGCGCGGCGCGCACGCGATCGCCGAGCTCCATGCGTCGAGAATTTAGCGCGTCGCGCGCCGGTTCGGTATGATCTGCAACCGTGAGCGCTGGCGACGTCGGGGTGAGGCTCGACGCCTTCCTTGAGTGGGTGCGCGACGGCGGAGTTGCCGCCGCGCGCCTTCCCGCCTGGCGTCCGATCGCCGAGCGGCTGCTCGCGCTCGCCGGCTCGGGGCGCGTCCTCGAGGGTCACATCCTCTCGCTCATCGACGCGAGCCAGGGCAGCCCCGGGCAGATCACCCTCATCGAGGAGGTCGGCGAGGCGCTGCTCCGCTACCAGGCGCTCGCGAAGCCGACCGAGCCGAGACCGACGCGTGAGATGCCGAAGCTCGTGACGCCGGCGATCCAGCGCCCGCCCGTGCCGGCGCGCCCGTCGACGGGCCCGGTCGCGGCGCCGCCGCCCGCGCCGCCGCGCGACCCCGATCGCGCGACCTCGCGCATGCGCGTGCCGACGCCCGCGCCGGGGGAGAAGCTCGTGTCGTTCGACGTGCCGTCGCAGCCGCCCGCGCCGCCGGCGGCGCCGGCGGCGCCCGCGACAACAGTCCCGACGCCGCCGCCGGCGATGGCGGTCGGGTCGACGCCGCCGGCCCCGACGGGCGGGGGCGGGCGCATCTCCAACGTCCATTTTCGCTGTCCCAAGTGCAAGGTCATGGTGGCCGCGAACGACGAGGGGGTGTGCCCCCAGTGCGGCACGCGGCCGCCGGCGCCGGTGGCGACCGCGGCCGAGCCGGCGCGGCGCGTCGCGTGGAAGCGCGCCGCGGTCGCCGCCGCGATCCTGCTCGCGGCGTTCGCGATCTGGCGCGTCGGCGCGCGGCTCGTGGATCGCCTGTCCCACCCGTCGGTGGCAGGCAGCTACCCGGCCCGTTCGGTCGGCCTCGAGATCACGTTCCAGGACGGCTGGCGCCGCCGCGCCGAGGGCCAGGCGAACCTGGGCTCGCTCGGGCTCGACGAGCCGATGGCGGTCGCGCGCTTCACCCGCGACGACTCCGATCTGGCGGTGGGCACGGCGGCGCGCCCGGCCGACTTCAACGACGCGCGCCTCGCGGAGCTCGCCGACGCCGGCCCGGAGAAGGTCGCGGCGTCGCTCCACCCGCTCGCCGGCGCGGTGCGCCTCGACCGCTGCCTCGCCGAGGGGCGGCGGCTGCGCTGCCTCGGCGCCGACGGCGACCGGCGCGTCGCCGCCTACGTCGCCCTCCTGCCCAAGCGCGTCGCCGTCGTGGTCCTGCGCTCGCGCCGCAACCTCGAGGAGATCACCGCCGAGGGGGACGCCCTGGTCGAGAACCTCAAGCCGCTATAGATTCGCGGCGTGACGACGCTCGTCCCGTTCTCGCCCAAGCGCATCGAGGCGATCCTCGACTCCGACGACCCCGCCGCCGCGGTCGCGGCGATGCCCGAGCAGGATCTCTACTACCTCATCAAGGACGCCGGCATCGCCGAGGCGGCGCCGCTCGTCGCGCTGGCCCCGCCCGAGAAGGTGCAGACGTTCCTCGACCTCGACGTGTGGTCGGACGATCGCCTCGACGATCGGCTCGCGGTCCCCTGGCTCTCGGCGCTCCTCGACGCCGGGCCGGAGCGGCTCGCCTTCGTGTGGCGCCAGCTCGATCCCGAGGAGACCGCGCTCCTCCTCCAGCGATGGACGCGCATCTACAACCTCGCCGAGGAGGAGGTGCCCGATGACGAGGAGCCGCCGTTCGTGCCCACGCCCGATCGGTTTTTCCTCCTCAAGGTCACGAGCGACGACCCGGAGGTCGCCGCGCTGGTGGAGCGCCTGATCGACCGGCTCTACCGCGCCGACCCGGAGCTCGCCCGCCACACGATCCGGGCGGCCGACTCCGAGCCCGCCGCGGAGCTCGAAGAGACGGCGTACCGCTTCCGCCAGAACCGGATGCACGAGCTCGGCTACGCTCCATTCCTGGAGGCGCTCGAGGTCTATCGTCCGCTCGACCCGTCGGCGATCCACATCGGCGAGGACGCCCCGGAGGCGCCGCCCGACGTGCCGCTCAGCCTCGCGGTCGCGGACGCCGTGCGGCGGCCGCCGTTCCTGACCCAGGCGCTGGCCGCCGTCGACGAGGACGCCGAGCTCCGCCGGCTCGAGGCGGCGCTCGCGGTGCTCTTGAACGAGGTCCTCGCGGCGGACCGCGTCTCGCCGGGCGACCTCGAAGCCGCGCGCGACGGCGCGCTCCTCGGCGCCGGCACGCTGTCGATCGGCCTCGAGACGGTGGCGCGCGGCCAGCCGGCGCGCGGCGTCGAGGCGCTGCGGCGCGTGCCGCTCGGCAAGCTCCATCGCGTCGGGGCGGGCGTGCTCGCGAAGCTCCAGGCGGCCGCCCGCGCGCTGGGCCGACCCCGCGTCGAGGAGCCCCATGCGTCGGTCCTCGCCGCGCTCGTCATCGGCCGCCCCCGCTACTCCCGCGCCCTGGACGATCCGCCGCAGGGGGGAGCGCGGCCGTTCCTTCAGCTCGGGGACGTGCGCAAGGTCACGGACCTGCTGGCGCGGCTGCAGTCCCAGATCGACCTCGTCGGCCGCGTGCTTCACGCCGACCCCGCGACCTACGGCCCGGCCGCGACGATCGGCGACCTGGGACGGACGGCAGTCCTTCGCGCCGCGCTCGGCCAACCCATGGAAGTCAAACCAGTTTCCCCCGAAGACGTGCTCGCCTACCTCCGCCGCCCGCAAATACCTGCCATCCCCCCGGCCCTCCGGGAATTTGCGCCCACCATCGAGGGTTGGATGCGCGACATCGAGCGCGAGCTCAGGGACGTTTCGCGGAGCGAGCCCCCCGACCCGCGCTTCCTCGCAGGTTTTTTGATCGTGAATTCACAGCCTTGACACACCGCTGGGTTTGGACTAAAGCGCGGAGCGCGGAAAAACCAACCATGAACGACGCCCCGACCATGATCGAAGTGGATCGACTGTCTAAGGCCTACGGCAAGCAGCTCGCCGTGGACCAGGTGAGCTTCCACGTCAACAAAGGCGAGGTGCTCGGATTCCTCGGCCCGAACGGCGCCGGGAAGAGCACCACGATGAAGATCCTCACCTGCTACCTCACGCCCACCGGCGGCGCGGCGCGGGTGGCGGGTTACGACGTCTTCTCCCAGTCGCTCGAGGTCCGCCGCCGGATCGGCTACCTGCCCGAGGACACGCCGCTCTACCGCGACATGGTCGTCCTCGAGTACCTCGAGTACGTGACCGAGCTCCGCGGCCTGCCCAAGGCCAAGCGGCGGCCGCGCATCAAGGAAATCGGCGAGACGACCGGGATCCTCGAGGTCCTCGGCAAGAAGATCGGCGAGCTGTCGCGCGGGTACCGCCAGCGCGTCGGCCTCACCCAGGCGATGGTCCACGACCCGGACATCCTCATCCTCGACGAGCCGACGAGCGGCCTCGACCCCAACCAGATCGTCGAGATCCGCGAGCTCATCAAGAAGCTCGGCCAGGAAAAGACGCTGATCCTGTCGACGCACATCCTTCCGGAGGTCCAGGCCACCTGCGACCGCGTCGTCATCATCTCCGAGGGCAAGATCGTCGCCGACGGCAAGCCCGACGACCTCATGGCGCGCGAGCACACCGGCCGCTTCCGCGTGCTGTTCGAGGCGGGCGTCGCCGGCATCTACGACCGGCTGGCGAAGCTCGACGGCGTGAAGGAGGTCATCGAGGACAAGAGCGAGACCGGCACGGTCCAGTTCCTCGTGTTCGCCGAGGGGAAGCAGGACCTGCGCCGCGCGATCTTCAACGCCTCGGTCGACAACAAGTGGCCGCTCCTCGAGCTCGACCGCCGCGAGGCGTCGCTCGAGGACGTGTTCGGCCGGCTGACGCGGGTCGACCCCGAGAAGAAGGCGGCCTGACATGAGCGCCATCTGGACCATCGCCAAGCGCGAGTTCGGCGCCTACTTCAAGTCGCCCATCGCCTACATCGTCCTGTCGGCGTTCGTCCTGCCGGCAGGGTTCTTGTTCTTCACCCGCTTCTTTCTGTACGGGAACGCCAGCATGGAGGCGTTCTTCGGCAACTTCTCCTGGATCATGACGTTCTTCTGCCCGGCGGTCGCGATGCGGCTCCTCGCGGAGGAGCGCGGCACGGGGACGATCGAGATGCTGCTCACCCTGCCGGTCACCGACACCCAGGTCGTCCTCGGCAAGTTCCTCGCCGCGGTGGGCGTCCTGGCGGTCGGCCTGCTCTTGACCCTCCCCTACGTCTTCACCGTGTCCAAGCTCGGACCGCTCGACGGCGGCCCGGTGGTGGCGAGCTACATCGGCACGCTGCTCCTCGGGGCGACGTACCTCGCGGTGGGCCTGTTCACGTCGGCGATGACGAAGAACCAGATCATCGCGCTCATCGTCGGGTTCCTCCTCTGCCTGGGGCTGTTCCTGCTCGACAACCTGTTCGCGCTCGCCGGCCCGACGTTCGGCCCGGTCCTGCAGTACGCCTCGCCGGCGTACCACTACGAGCACATGGCGCGCGGCGTGATCGAGCTCCGCAACGTCATCTACTACCTCACGTTCATCGCGGTGCTCCTGGTCCTGTCGGTGCAGGTCCTCGAGTCCAGGAAGTGGCGCTAGCCATGACGACCGTCAAACCCCCCAAGCGCAAGACCGCGGTGGAGGCGATCGTGACCGGGGCCGCCGCGATCGCCACGCTCGTCCTCTTGAACGTCCTGTCCTGCCAGGCGCGCTCGAAGCTCGACCTCACCGAGTACAAGGTCTACAGCCTCACGCCGTCGTCGCGCGGCGTCGTCGCCAACATGCCGGAGAAGGTCAACATCAAGGCCTACTTCGGCAACGTCCCCCCGGACCAGGCGGAGAAGCAGACCTACGTCGACATGCTGCTCCAGGAGTACGCCGAGGCGTCGGGCGGCAAGATCACCTACGAGCGCCTCGACCCGTACAAGGACAAGGCGCTCGCCGAGGAGGTGCGCAAGGACGGCATCACGGAGATCCGCCTCCAGAGCCTCAAGGAGGACAGCTTCGAGCTCGTCCCCATGTACTTCCAGGTCGTGTTCCAGCACCTCGACAAGAAGGAAGTGTGGACGCCGGAGCGCACGTTCTCGCTCGAGGGGCTGGAGTGGGACTTCACCACCCGCATCAAGCGGATGGCCTACGGCAAGAAGAAGGTCGGCATCACCACCGGCTTCGGCGAGCCGCCGGGCGCGCAGGTGCTGCTCCAGGGCGAGCAGTACGGCGTGGGCGAGCTGGCGCTGACGGACATCTACGAGACCTCTACGGTGAACTGGGCGCAGGAGCCGCAGAAGATCGACGCGCTCGACGTGCTCATCGTCAACGGCCCGACGGAGAAGGTGTCCGACGTGGCGCTGTGGCGCCTCGACCAGTACATCATGAAGGGCAAGCCGGTGCTGTTCCTGGCGTCGGGGATGCGGTGGCAGAGCGCCGGGCAGCAGCAGATGCAGATGATCGAGGGGCCGCAGCCCTACGTGGGCATGCCCAACGAGGGCGGCGGCATCCTGCCGTACCTCAAGGCGATCGGTTTCGACATCGGGTCGAACGTGATCCTCGACAGCCGGAACTTCGACTTCTTCGCGCCGCCCGGGAGCCCGCGCGGCATGCTCTACAAGTTCCTCGCGCCGGTGGCCAAGTCGGAGCAGGCGGGGTCGGGGCAGATCCTCGCGGGGATCGAGGGCGTGCTGGTGCCGCTGGCGTCGACGCTCAAGCTCGTCGGCCCGCTCGAGAAGCCGGGCGAGGAGACCACGGTCGTCCCGCTCCTCCGCACCCAGGACACGTCGTGGGCGCGCAAGGATGTGATCGCCATCTCGCCCCAGCTCCAGCTCGACGCGCCTCCGGGCGAGCACGGGCCGTATCTCGTGGCGGCGGCGGTGAAGGGGCGGTTCAAGTCGTACTTCGAGGGGAAGCCGATTCCGCCCGGGGCCGACGCGCCCGCGCCGACGCCCTCGCCCACCCCCGGGCTCGACCAGGGCGAGGCGGATGAGCCGCAGAAGCCCGCCGAGCCGCAAAAGCCCGCCGAGCCGCCAAAGCCCGCGCCGGCGGAGAGCCCGTCCAACACGCGCATCGTGGTCGTGACCGCGCCGGCGATCGTGGCCGACACGTCGCTGCTCACGCGGAACTACATCAACGGATTCAAGGCGGCGCACGCGATCGTCGACTGGCTGGCGGAGGACCAGGACCTGAGCGCGGCGCGCGCCAAGACGATCGCGCGGCCGATCAACCGTCTCGAGACGGGCACGCGCGCGGTCGTCAAGGTCGCCAACATCGTGAGCGGTCCGCTCATCCTGTTCGTGTTCGGCCTCGTCTACTGGCGGGTGCGCGAGAGCCGCCGGCGCGACATCAAGCTCTAGTTGAGGAAATCATGTTCAAGGGTCGAACATACTTGGCGATTGGTTTGCTCGTGGTGGTCGGCGGCATCACGGCGTGGAAGCTCCTGTCGAAGAGCCCCTACGAGCACCGCGAGGGCAAGGCGGCGGCCTCGCCGCTCCCCGCGCTCAAGAAGGACGACATCGACGAGATCGAGATCGCGGAGGCGGGGAAGCCCGCCGTCGTGCTGAAGAAGGACGGCGCGGAGTGGAAGGTCGCCGCGCCGGTTCAGGACCGCGCCGATCAGAAGGGCGTCGAGCAGGCGGTGGACGCGCTGACGACGCTCGCGCTGCGCGACCTCATCGCGGAGAAGCAGGAGTCGTGGGAGAAGGTCGGCCTCAAGGACACCGACACGACGAAGGTCACGCCCAAGAAGGGCGGCAAGGCGCTGGTCACGCTCCAGGTCGGGAAGACCGGGAACGTGCGCGTCGGCGACGCCCCCGAGGTGTGGTCCACGAACGGGATGAAGCGCTGGGCCCTGGTCAAGGAGGTGAAGCTGTGGCGCGACCGGTCGATCCTCGCCTTCGACCAGGACAAGATCGCCACGATCGAGGTGGGCTACGGCGGCCCGAGGGTGACGGTGGCGCGCGAGCAGCCGCCGGCCCCGCCCGCGTCCCCCGACGCCGGGCCGCCGCCGCCGGCACCGCCGGCGCGCTGGGTGCTGGCGAGCGACAAGGACAAGATCGGCGGCGCGCTCGACGAGAGCCAGGCGCTGAATCTGGCGGCCTCCCTGGGCCGGCTCGAGGCGTCGGACTTCCCGACCGACACGACCAAGGCGGAGCTCGACAAGCCGCGCATGACGGTGACCGTGACGCTCACCGACAAGACGCAGAAGCAGCTCCTGGTCGGCGCCGAGGACGGCCAGGATACGTACGTCAAGCTCGCCGGGGGCGACCGGGTGTGGAAGATCCACAAGTACGAGGCCGATCGCATCCCGCCCTCCCCCGCCAACTGGCGCGACAAGACCGTGGCGCGCATCCCGCGCGCCGACGTGACCAAGGTCGAGCTCGCCAAGGGCGCCGACAAGGTCCTCCTCGAGCGCGTCGACGACAAGAGCTTCCGCGCGGTCGTGCCCGCCGACCTCGGCGAGCTCGATCAGACCCGGGTGACCGCGGTGCTGGGGACGTTCGAGATGCTGCGGGCGAACCGGGTCATCGACAAGCCCGACGCCAAGGCGTTCGCCGCCCCGGTGGTGGTCGTGACCGTCACGAAGAAGGACGGCAAGACGCTCAAGCTCACCGTCGGCAAAAAGGACGACAAGCTCCCCGAGTATCCCGTGCAGGTGGCGGGCGAGAAGGACGTCTACGGCCTCGCCGAGTACGTGGTGGCGAACTACCTCAAGCCGGCGGCCGAGTTCAAGAAGAAGCCCGGGTCGTAGCCGCGCCGGCTAAGCCGGCGGTTGCCTCTTGTCGACGGGCGGGGGCCGCTCCGCCTCGAGAAAGAACAGCGCCGTCGCCGCCGCCGAGTGCTCGGCCTCGCGCTTGGACCGCCCCCCGCTGCGCGCGTACACCTTGCCGCCGATCGTCACGATGACCTCGAAGAACTTGTCGTGGTCCGGCCCCCACTCGCCCGTGACGGTATAGCGCGGCACCTCGCCGACGAGCGCCTGCGCCGTCTCCTGCAGCCGCGTCTTGAAGTCGGTGAACCCGGGCGGCTCCTCGATCCCCAGGATGCGCGGCAGGAACAGCCGCTTCACCACGTCGAACGCGGCGTCATAGCCCGCGTCGAGGTACACCGCCGCCAGGAGCGCCTCGCACGCGTTGGCCAGCAGCGACGGCTTGCGCCGCCCGCCGGTCTGCTCCTCGCCCTTGCCGAGGTAGAGCCACTCGCCCACGCCCAGATCGGCGGCGACGACCGCGAGCGCCTGCTCGTTCACGAAGGTGGCGCGCGTCATCGACAGCTCCCCCTCGCGCAGCTTGGGGAGCCGCTGCATGATGAGATGGCCGACCGCGAGGGCGAGCACGGCGTCGCCGAGGAACTCGAGACGCTCGTTGTCGGTCATGCCCGACTGCTTGTGCTCGTTGAGATAGGACTTGTGGACGAGCGCGGTCTCGAGGAGCTTCTTGTCCTTGAACGAATACCCCAGCTTGGCCTCGAGGCGCTCGTAACCTCTCGACTCCACTGGATTCAGTATATCATGGGGTCGACATGCTCCTCACGTGCCTGAAGTGCACCTCCGTCCTCGACAAGGCGCGCATCGAGGACGTGGAGGTCGACCTCTGTCCGGCGTGCGGTGGGCTGTGGCTCGATCACGGGGAGGTCGAGCGTCTCGCCCGCAAGATGAAGAGCGAGCTCGATCGGCTGCGCCGGCTGCTGAAGGGCAAGTCGTCGCCCCCGGCCGTGCCCAGCGAGGTCCAGACCGCGTGCCCGGCCTGCACCGGCGCGGTGAAGGAGGTCGTGCTGGGAGCCATCCACATCGACTTCTGCATCCGCTGCAAGGGCCTGTTCCTCGATCGCGGGGAGCTCGACGGCGCCATCGGCGCCGTGAAGGAAGCGGCGATGACCGTGCCGCAGATCATCGCGGCCGCCGCGTCCGAGATCCCCATCGACGTAGAAGTGTGACCCCCGCGCGCTTCGGCAAGTACCACGTGCTCGGGCGCCTCGCCCAGGGGGGCATGGCGGAGATCTTCAAGGTCAAGACGGTCGGGCTGGCGGGGTTCGAGAAGATCCAGGTCCTCAAGAAGATCCTGCCCGCCCACGCCCAGAATCCCCGCTTCATCCGTTCGTTCATCGACGAGGCGCGCATCGCCGTGTCGCTGAACCACCGCAACATCGTCCAGGTGTTCGACTTCGGCCGCGTGGGCGCGGAGCTGTTCCTGGCGATGGAGCTCATCGAGGGGGTGAACCTGCGCGAGGCGACGATCGCCGCCCGCAGGAAGCGGCGGCCGATCGGCGTGCCGCTGGGCTGCTTCCTTTTGGCCGAGGTCGCGCACGGGCTCGACTATGCCCACCGCCGTCGCGACGACGAGGATCGCCCGCTGGGCATCGTCCACTGCGACGTGTCGCCGCAGAACATCGCCCTGTCGTGGGAGGGCTACGTGAAGATCCTCGACTTCGGCGTGGCGCGCGCGACGTTCGTGGCGGCGGAGAAAGGGCGCCTCCGCGGCAAGCCCCGCTACATGGCGCCCGAGCAGTCGCGCGGCCAGGTCCCGGCGGCCGCCGCCGACGTGTTCGCGCTGGGGGTGGTGGCGTGGGAGCTCACCGCCGGCGTGCCGCTGTTCGACGGCCCCGACGTGGAGACGATCCTGCGCGCCATCCAGCGCCTGGAGGTGCGCGACCCGCGGACGCTCAACCCGACCGTACCGGACGCGCTGGCCGAGGGCATCCTGCGCGCGCTCGCCCGCGACCCCGAGCGGCGCGGCACCGCCGCGGACCTGGGCGCGACGTTCGCGGGCGTCGCCCGCGAGCTCGATCCGCAGGCCGGCAGCCGCAACCTGGCGCGCCTGCTCGCCGACCTGTTCCCCGAGAGCCCGCTCAACGGCGAGGAGGCCGCGGTCGTGGACGAGCCCACCGGCCCCACGGGTCCGTCGACCAGCACGTCGCGCGTGGTGTTCGGCGAGGGGGATTCGCTGCTGTCGTCGAGCTCGAGCGGCTCGTCGCCGCAGCTCGCGCTCGCCGAGGGCGATCTCCTGAGCATGGAAACGGACGCGCCCGAGCTCCTCGACGAGAAGCGCCGGGTCGTCGTCGTGAGCTGCCGCTTCGGCGGCGCCGACCCGCGTCGCACCGAACGGGTGGTGGCCGACATCGCCTACAAGCACGGGGCGATCGTGCACGCGCGCGCCGCCGGCGAGGTGGTCCTGCTGTTCGGCCTCGAGCAGGCGGGCGAGGACGATGTCGCGCACGCGCTGCGCTTCGCCGGGGCGGCCGGCGGCGCGGTCGAGCCCGACGCCGCCCTCCGCGTCGGCGTGCGCCTGGGCGTGGCGCGGCGGCGCGGCGGCGCCGGGTACCTCCTCCTCGGCGACGCGCTCGACGAGGCGCGCGCGCTGGCCGAGGCGGCCGCGCCCGGCCGCGTGCTGTCCGGCGGCGTGCCCGGGCGCCTGGCGCAGGCGGGGTTCAGCTTCCGCGAGGCGGCGCCGCTCAAACGGCGCGGCCGGCGCATCCGCGCCATGGAGGTGCTCGGCGCGCGCACCGCCCGGCGCCCGCTCCCCGCCGCCGGCACGCTGTACGGACGGCGCGAGGAGCTGGCCGGGCTCCTCGACGCGTGGCGCGGCGCGGTGGACGCCGACGCCCGCGTCGCCGTCGGGCTGGTGGGCGAGGCCGGCATCGGCAAGAGCCGCCTCATCGCGGAGCTCTACGGCAGGGTCGCCGACGAGCACGGCGAGGCGCGGCTGGCCGCGGCGCGCCCCGGCGGGGGCGACACGCCCTACGCGGCGGTGTGCGACCTCCTCGTGCAGGAGCTCGACCTGCCGCCGGCGCGCACGCCCGCGGCGCGGGCGCGCACGCTGGAGAAGCTGACGCGGCTCCTGGTGGAGGGCGGCGTCCCACCCGACGACCAGGCCGAGGTGACCGCGGCGGCCGCGCTCGCGCTGGAGCTCGGCGCCGGCGCCGCCCCGCGCGGCGATCCGCCGTCGTCGCTGCGCGACCGCATCGCATTCGCGCTCGCCACGGTGTGGGGGCAAAAGCTGCGCGCGCCCGCGCGCCTGGTCGTCGTCGAGGACTGGCACTGGCTGGACGCCCCCAGCGCCGACGTCCTCAGCCAGGTCCTGGCCGCGCCCGGGCACGGCGCCGAGCTGCTGGTGCTCACGTCGCGTCCGCGCGACGACGGCAGCGCGCCGGCGTGGCCGCCCGCCGTGTCCCCGGTGATCCGCCTGGGCGAGCTCCATGGCGAGGACGCGGCGGCGCTCGCGCGCGCCCGCCTCGGCGGGGACGCGCGCGCCGAGGACGTCGCGCTCGTCCTCCGCCGCGCGGGGGGCAACCCCCTGTTCATCGAGGAGCTGTCGGCGGCGCTCCACGACTTCGTCCCCGGCGAGCTCCCCGAGAACGCGCGCAGCGTGATCGCCGCGCGCGTCGACCGCCTCCCGCGCGGCGCCAAGGCGGCGCTGCAGTACGCCGCGGTGTACGGCGCGCTGGTGAAGGGGCGCTTTCTCGAGGAGCTGCTCGGCCACGGCATCGCGCGCGGCATGGCGCTGCTCGAGCAGGCGGGGCTGCTCGTCCGGCGCGCGCGCAGCGACGACGACGCCGCCGAGGGCGACCTCGAGTTCCGCCACGGCATCCTGCAGGAGGTGGTGTACGAGAGCCTGTCCGGGGCGGCGCGCCGCGAGGCCCACCGCCGCATCGGCCGCCTGCTCGCCGATCACTTCGTCGCCGGGCGCGCGCATGCGCCGGCGACCGTGGCCCGCCACCTCGAGCTCGGCGGCGACGGCGCGCGCGCCGGGGGGTTCTGGCTGCGCGCCGGCCGGCTCGCGCTGGCCGCGTTCGACGCGCGCGCGGCGCACGAGGCGTTCGCGCGGGCGCTCGCGCTCGGCGCCGACGATCCCGAGCTCGAGCGCGAGGCCCGCGCCGGCAACGCGCAGGCGCTGACCGAGCTCGGCGAGCACGATGCGGCGCGGCGCGAGCTCGAGACGTTGGTCGAGCTGTCGCGCGGCGACGAGCGACGGCTCGCCGAGGCGTGGGGGCGCATGGCGGTCCTGCACCTCCGCACCGGCGACCTGACGGCGGCGATCGGCTCGGCGACGCTCGCCGCGCGCGGCGCGGACCTGCGCGTGCGCGGCCTGTCCCACCGCGTGCGCGCCGAGGCGTACGAGCGGCAGGCGGACCTCGACCCGGCGCTGGCGGAGGTGGGGCGCGCGCTCGAGATCGCCCGTGGCCTGGGCGAGAAATCGGACGAGCTCGAGTGCCTCGTCCTCGCCGGGCGGATCCACCTCACCCGCCTGCGCATCGACGCGGCGCTGATCCAGTATCTGCCCGCGCTGGAGCGCGCCGTCGCGCTCGGCGACCCACGCATCGAGCGCATCCTGCGCAACAACCTGGCGATCGCCTACCTCCTGCGCGGGTCGTTCGAGGCGGCGCTCGCCAGCGCCGAGCGCGCGCTCGACCTGTGCCGCCGCCTGGGCGACCGCGCCCGCGAGGGCGACGCGCTGGGGCTCCTCGGCGCCATCCACCTCGAGCTGGGCCGCGGCACCGAGGCCGAGGAGTACCTGCGGCGGGCGCTCGCCATCCACGACACGA
>DATFWE010000038.1:0-4186 GCA_035259575.1 Haliangiales bacterium | reverse complement strand
GGCGGGTTTGGGCCAGCCGCGCGCCGCGCACAGGTGGAGGATCTCGAGGATCTGCCACGACGCGAAGTTGGACACGCCGATGTCGCGCACCTTCCCCGCGCGCACGAGGTCGACCATCGCCGCGTAGCTCTCCTCGATGGGGACGCGCGCGTCGGGCACGTGGAGGTAGTAGAGGTCGACGCGATCGGTGCCGAGGCGCTCCAGGCTCTCGTCGATGGCGCGGGCGATGACCGCCGGGGCCAGCCCCTCGGGGACGCCGTCGCGCGCGCCGAAACCGACCTTGGTCGCCAGGCGCACGCCGTCGCGCCGCCCGCGCAGGGCCCGCCCCACGACCCGCTCCGATTCGCCCTCGTTGTAGACGTTGGCGGTGTCGATCCAGGTCACGCCGCGCTCGAGCGCGCGGTCGATGATGCGCCGCGACTCCTCCTCGGGGGTGCGGCGGCCGAAATTCATCGCGCCCAGGGTAAGCAGCATGAGACTAGGATGTTTGACAACCCCCGGCGGTTTGGGCACACTTCCGCGGTTTCACATGAAGGTGCACTGCGTAAGCCTCGGCTGCCCCAAGAATCGCGTCGATACCGAGGTCATGCTCGGCGACGCCCTGGGCGCCGGCCACGAGCTCGTCGCCGAGCCCGACGGGGCCGAGGTCATCGTCGTCAACACCTGCGGATTCATCGGCGAGGCCAAGGAAGAGTCGGTCGACGCGATCCTCGACATGGCGCGGTACAAGACCGAGGGCGCGTGCCGGAAGCTCATCGTGACCGGCTGCCTAACGCAACGGTATCCCACCGAAATTGCGGAAGAAATCCCCGAGATCGACCAGATCTTCGGCTCGGGTGACGTGCGCAAGATCGCGGCGGCGCTCGGCCCGGGGGCGGTGGAGCGGCGGATCGACGTGGCCGCCGAGCCGAGCTACCTCTACGACGCGGCGACCTCGCGGGTGGTGTCCGGCGGCGCCTACACCGCCTACGTGAAGATCGCCGAGGGATGCGACCGCCCCTGCGCGTTCTGCATCATCCCCAAGCTGCGCGGGGCGCAGAGATCGCGCCGGCCCGACGACGTCGTGGCGGAGGTGGAGGCGCTCGTCGCCCGCGGCGTCCGCGAGGTGAACCTCGTCGCGCAGGACCTCACCAAGTACGGCGACGACCTCGCCGAGCGGCCGACTCTGGCCGGCCTCCTCCGCCGCATCGCGCGCGTGCGCGGGCTCAAGTGGGTGCGGCTCCACTACGCGTACCCCACGGCAGTCACCGACGAGCTGATCCAGGTGATAGCCGAGGAGCCGGCGGTGGTGAAGTACCTCGACGTGCCGCTCCAGCACATCGACGACCGCGTGCTCAAGCTCATGCGCCGCGGGCACACCGCGCGGCGCGCCCACGAGCTGGTGGAGCGCCTGCGCCGCGCGATCCCCGACATCGTCATCCGCACGACGTTCCTCGTCGGTCACCCCGGCGAGACCGACGCGTCGTTTCGGCGCCTCGGCGACTTCGTGCGCGAGGCCGGGCTCGACCGCGTCGGCGTGTTCACGTTCTCCTCCGAGGAGGGGACCGTGTCGGCCGGGCTGCCCGAAGCGGTGCCGGCGGCGGAGGCCCGGCGGCGGCGCACCGCGCTCCTCCGCCTCCAGCGCGGCATCTCCAAGGCGAAGCAGAAGGCGATGGTCGGGCGCGAGCTCGAGGTCCTCGTCGAGGGCGTGTCCGACGAGAGCGAATACTTGCTGCAGGGGCGGTGGGCCGGCCAGGCGCCGGAGATCGACGGTTGCGTGTATCTCGCCGACGGGGAGGCTCGCGCCGGCGACTTCGTACGCGCGCGCGTCACCACCACGGCCGACTACGACCTCGCCGCCTCGATCGTCGACGTGAGCATGCCATGGACGCGGCGGCGCTTGCCCGTGGTGGCCTGATCCGGCGGACGCCGCTCGTCCGCTGGGGCGATGCGCGCGTCAAGCTGGAGAACCTGCAGAACACGGGGTCGTTCAAGGTGCGCGGCGCCGCCCTTCGCCTCGGCGCGCTCCGCGACGACGAGCGGGCGCGCGGGGTGGTCGCGGCGTCGGCGGGAAACCACGGGCTGGGCGTGGCGGCGGCCGGCCGGGCGCTGGGGATCCGCGTCGAGATCATCGTGCCGCGCACGGCACCCGAGGTGAAGCGGCGCGGCATCGCGGCGCTCGGCGCCACCGTTGTCGAGGCCGGCGCCGGTTACGACGAGGCGGAGCGCGCGGCGCGGGCGCGCGCGGCGGTGACCGGCGCCGTGTTTGTGTCGGCCTACGACGACCCGTGGGTGCAGTGGGGAAACGGCGGCACGCTCGCCGAGGAGATCCTCGAGCAGGCGCCCGACGTGAAGCGCGTCGCGTGTCCCGTCGGCGGGGGCGGGATGATCTCGGGCATGGCCCAGGTGCTGGCGCCGCGCGGGGTGCAGCTCATCGGCGTCCAGCCGGCCGCGAACTGCGCGATGTCGGAGTCGCTGAGACTCGGACGCGCGCTTACCGAATACGAAGGGCGGCCGACGCTCGCCGAGGGCTGCGAGGGCGCGGTCGCGACGTCGACGTTCGAGATCTGCCGGCGCCACGGCGTGACGATCGTTCTCGTCGACGAGGATGCGATCCGGTCGGCGATCGCATTCGCGTATCGGGAGCTGGGGCAGATCGTGGAGCCGTCCGCCGCGGTGGCGATCGCGGGGGTGCGCGAGCGATGCGTCCCGACCGATCGGCTGGTCGTGGTCGCGAGCGGCGGGAACATCCAGCCGTCGCTGCTCGACGAGATCCTGCGTTGACAGGTCTGCGCACCGTCGTCATGCTCTAAGCGTCGCCGTGCTTGGCGAGGTGATCGGCAGCTATCGCGTCCTTCGGCAGCTCGGCGCCGGCGGCATGGGCGTCGTGTACCTCGCCCAGCACACCGTGATCGGCCGGTACGCGGCGCTGAAGCTCCTCCGCGCGGAGCTGTCGCAGGACAAGGAGATCGTCGCGCGCTTCTTCAACGAGGCGCGGAGCGCCGCGCTGATCCGGCATCCGGGGCTCGTCGACGTGTACGACTTCGGCCGGCTCACCGACGGAAGCGCGTATCTCGTCATGGAGTATCTGAGCGGCGAGACGCTGTCGGCGCTGCTCGCGCGCGCCGGGCGCCTGCACCTGGATCTGGCGCTCGCGATCGGGCGGCAGATCGCGCTCGCCGTCGGCGCCGCGCACCAGAAGGGGATCGTGCACCGCGACCTCAAGCCCGACAACGTGTTCATCGTCCCCGACGACGAGGTTCCGGTGGGCGTGCGCGCGCGCGTCATGGATTTCGGCATCGCCAAGCTGTCGGCGGAGCTCCAGGACAGTCGCGTGCAGACGAAGACCGGCAGTTTCATCGGTACGCCCGTATACATGTCCCCGGAACAGTGTCGCGGCGCGCGCAGCGTCGACGGCCGGAGCGACATCTACTCGCTGGGATGCATCCTGTTCGAGATGACGACCGGACGGCGGCCGTTCTCCGGCGAGGGCGTGGGCGAGATCATCGGCGCCCATCAATATGTGCTCCCGCCGGTCCCGTCGCGCATCGAGCCGTCGGTGCCGCCGTGGCTCGACGCGATCATCCTGCGAGCGCTGGCGAAGCGGCAGGAGGATCGGTTTCAGAGTATGGAGGAGCTGGCCGCGGCGCTGGGCGCGCGGAGGCGGCCGAGCTCGGCGGGCGCGCCGCAGCTCCAGGGCGCCGTGGTGCAGCCGATCTCGACGGTGCGGCGGGGGGCGGGGGAAATCAGCAGCCCGGCGAGCCTGCCGCCGCCGACGAAGACGCCGAGGCGAAGGAGGTGGATCGGGGTTGTGGTCGTGGTTGCGGGGCTGGGGGTGGGGGCGGGGGTTTTCGGGTTGCGGGCCGCGACCACGACGACGACGCAAACGCCGACGCAGACGCAGACGCCGACGCCAACGCCAACGCCAACGCCGACGCCGACGCCTACGGTGAAACCGGAACCGGAACCGGAGCGGCAACCGGAACCGCAACTGCAACCGGAACCGGAGCGGCAACCGGAACCGCAACCGCAAGCGGAGCCGCAGGCGCTGCTTTCGTCCGAGCCCCCCGGGGCGGAGGTGCTCTCCTTGCCCGACCGCTTGCGGCTCGGCGTGACGCCGCTCAAGGTTTCGGCGACGGGATCGTTCGAGATCAAGCTCAGCGGCTACCGCTCCGCCCGCGCGAAGCTCTCGGGCGCGGACAGGACG
>DATFWE010000037.1:0-48430 GCA_035259575.1 Haliangiales bacterium | reverse complement strand
AACGTGGGCAAGGTCAACGGCTACTCCGAGGGCGACTTCGACGACGGCGACCTGCGTCTCGGCGTCGCCGTCGCCTACAAGCTCGACATGAACGGCAACAAAAGCTCCGATGCGTGGGCGCAGGCGTTCGAGGCCGACGCGATCGTCAAGGTCGCCGGGTTCGACGCCAACGGCGCGTTCACCTGGGTGAAGGAGCCGGGCGCCGACAGCCGCGTCGGCTTCCACGTCCAGGCCGGCTGGTTCGCCGTGCCCGGGCACGGCCAGATCGTCGCGCGCTTCGCCATGCTGCCCATCACCGTCGCCGGCAACAAGGAGAACACGCTCGAGGTCCGCGGCGGGCTCAACTGGTACTTCTTCGGCCATGGCCTCAAGTGGCTCACCGACTTCGGCATCCAGAAGGACACCACCGACGGCGCGGCGACGGACTACCAGTTCAGGACGCAGGGGCAGATCATGTTCTAGGGCTTCGGCGCCGTCGCGATCGCCTCGCGCACGTCCGTCATCGTCCCCGGCGGGCCGTGCGTTCCCACCACCTGGTCGACCGCGAGGCCCTTGTCGCGCACCAGGCGCTCGAGCGCGCGCGTGAGCTCGCCGCCGGGGGCGACGCGTCCCCCCGCGCGCGGCCGGATCAACATGTCGCCCTGGTAGACGATGCGCTCCGCCGGCAGGTAGGCGACGAGCGTGTCGAGCGCGTGCGCGGTCTTGCCGATGCTGTAGAGCCGCACGCGACCGCCGCCGAGGGCCGTCTCGCCCTCGAACGGGGCGAGGACGGGCGCGCGCGGCGCCGCCGACAGCCGGTCGGGCCGAAGCGTGTGCGGCGCCGCGGCCTGCGCCTCGACGTAGCCGCGGTTGGCCTCCGTCGTCACGATGCGCACGCCGCGCGCGATGTACGGACGCAGCCCGGCGGCGTGGTCGTTGTGGGCGTGGGTGAACGTCACCCAGCGGATGGGCTTGCCCGGGACCGCCCCCTCGATGCGCGCGATCGCCAGCTCGGACATCGCCGAGCTCGACGGCGCCTCGATGACGAGGATCCCCTCGCCGAGGTCGACGTACATCACTTGCGTCGAGTCGGGGAGGTAGACGAGCCCGACGCCGTCGGCGAGCGGACGCACCGGCGGCGGATCCAGCGGAGCCTCGACGAACCCGGGCGGGATCGCGAACGCCGCCTCGTCCGGCGGCGCGAACGCCACCGCCAGCGTGCCCTCGCGCGACGACCGGCCGTTGCGGACCTCGCGGAAGACCGTCGGCACGACGAGCCCCGCCTGCGTCTTCCAACCCGACCATTCGACGACGAAATGGTCGTCGCCGACGAAGCCGTGATCGCCGATCGTCTCGTAGCCGACGAGGAGGCGCGACGACGGGTCGAAGCGGAGCGTGACGATCCTGCCGTCCGCCTCGGCGAGAAGCACGTCGCCGCCGGCGCGCCGCAGCGACGCCGCGCGCTCGCGCGCGTGGAGAAGCAGCGTGATCGGCAGCTCGCGGGCGAGCCAGGCGCGCGTCCCCTCCAGGTCCGCGGCGGGCGAGCGATCGACCACTGCGCCCTCGAACGAGCCGTTCAGGTTGAGGCTGAACGCCGTCTCCGCCGTCACGACGAACCGGTAGCGCAGGAGGTACCCGCCGGGGAAGTGGTTGTCCTGCTCCTGGACGATGCGGTTCCGCGCGAGATCGAACCACGTCTTGATCGGCCACGACTCGGTGCCGTACGGCGGCAGCGGCGACTGACTCTGCCCGACCATCGTGCGCCGGCCCGAGAACGTGACGACGATCGGCCCGGCGGCGGCGATCGCCGCGTCCCCGCCGTGGGCGCGCAGGGCGGCGTCGACGAGGGCGCGCGCTTCGCGCTGCGAGGCGAGCGCGCCCGCGGTCGTCTGGGCGAACGCCGGCGCCGCGGCGAGGAGGGCGACCATTGCGCGGTAGCTCATGGGACGAAGTTGCCCCCGAAACCGGCTCGCGCGAAAGGGCCAGCCCGCCGCGGTCGGATAGGGCCAGTTAGCTGCCGCGGTACGTCGAATAGCCGTACGGGCTGAGCAGGAGCGGCACGTGGTGGTTTCCGCCCTCGCGGACCACGAACGTGACCTCCACCGACGGATAGAACGTCACCTGCCCGGTCGCCGCGAAATACGCGCCGGTGTCGAAGCGGATGCGGTAGGTGCCGGGCGGCGGCGGCGCGGTGGTGAGCGTCCGCAGACGCCCGTCGCCGTCGGTGACGCCCACGCCCACCAGCAGCCAGGCATCGCCGTCGGCGACCTCCAGCCGGATGGGCATCCCCCGCGCGGGCCTCCCCAGAGCCGTGTCGAGGACGTGCGTCGTGATCATGGGTTCTCCTTGACCCAGCGACGGAGCCGCAGGCGCAGGATGTGCGCCTGCTCCTCCGCGGCGGTGCGTATCTCCGCCTCGCGCGGCGCGCCCAGCCGCTCCTCCAGCAGCGCCAGCATCTCCGGCGCGCCCTTGCCGGTCGCGCACACCAGAAACACGAAACCGAACCGCTCCTCGTAGGCGCGGTTCTTGGCCGCCAGGTCGGCGAGCGCCTCCGCGCCCGCGGACGCCGTCCCCGCCTGCTCGTCCGCCGACCAGCACGACCCGCCCCGCTCGCCGATGCGCGGATGCGCCGCGAACGCCTCCAGCCAGTCGGCCTCGCCCAGCCCGAAGAACACGCGCTCGCCGGCGTGGAGCAGCGCCGGGAGATCCTCGAACGGGCGCCGGTCGGCCATCGCCTCGGCCCAGCGCCGGCTGCCGCAGCAGCCGGCGAGCGCGGCGACCGCCTCGGGCCGCGGGAGCGCGTTCAGGCGCCCGACCGGCGGGCGCTCGACCTCGCCCCACACGCGCAGCCGCGCCACGCCCCCGTCGGGGAACACCGCGAGACGCACGTGCGAGATCGCGCCGATCCGCCGCAGCTCCGCGTCGAAGACGTGGCGCGTGTGCGGCGCGAGCTTCGCCGCGAGCAGCGGCCGCCACGGCCCGTCGGCGGCGTTCGCGCCCTCGAGCGTGCAGCGGTCGGGCGCATTCCCCTTGAAGTGCGTGGTGTCGATCTCGACCCGCTCCGCCGTCCCCGTCGCGCCGAGGCGCACGATCGCCCAGTCGTGGTCGTCCCCTGGGCCGCGCCGGCGCTTGGTCTCCCACCCATCCGACATGTCGAGCGGCCGGCCGGGCAGGATGAGGTTCCCGCGCGAGCCGAAGAACATGTCCGACGCCGACAGCACGCGCCCGCCGTTCTCCAGCGCCGCCAGGTCGATCGGCCCGCCCAGCGCGAGGAGGCGCGGCCAGTCGGGGGCGACCTCGCCATGGACGCGCAGCCGCGCCACGCCCCCGTCGGGGTAGATGTTGAGCCGCACCCGGGTGAAGCGACGCGGGTCGACGATGGGGAACAGATTGCGGTCGTCGCCGCGCAGGAGCGAGCGCGGGAGGATCTCGTGCCACGGCCCATCGCCGTGGGCGGCGTCGAGCGAGGCGGACTCGGGGAAGTTGCCGCGGAACCACTTGGTATCGACGACCACGCCACGGATCACCCCCGGGAGCCCCAGGCGCACCACGCACCAGTCATGCCCGGGCCCGCGCCGCCGGCGCGTCTCCCATCCGTCCATCCACTTGCCGCGATCGGTGTGCTCGTGTTCGCGCCACTCCGCCGGGCCCGCGCGGAGGAGGTTCTCCTTGGCGGCGAAAAACTCGTCGTTGCAGGCCACGGCAGCGCCGCCCACGCGCTCGCCGGCCAGGTCGGGCAGATCGGTGAAGTCGACGGTCATAGCAACACCCCTCGCGGCTCGCCGTCGGCGGGGACGCCGCGGACGAACGTCGCGTCGACCACGCCGGCGAGCTCCTCCCCGGCGTAGGGGGTCACGCGGTGGCGGTGGCGGAGCCGCGCCGGATCGACGCGGAAGCGCGCCTCGGGCCGGAACACCACCAGGTCGGCATCGTGCCCGGGCGCGATGCGTCCCTTGCGGCCGTCGAGGCCGGCCAGTCGCGCCGGCCCGTCGCACATCCAGCGCGCCACGTCGGCGAGCCCGAGCCCGCGCCGCGACGCCTCCGTCCACACCACCGGCAGGGCGAGCTGCAGCCCCGCGATGCCGCCCCACGCGGCGGCGAAATCGCCGCGCTCGAGGCGCTTCAGCTCCGGCGCGCACGGCGAGTGGTCGGACACGATCATGTCGACGACCCCGGAGGCGAGCGCGCCCCACAGCAGCTCGCGGTTCGCGCGGCCACGGATCGGCGGCGCGCACTTGAACGGCGTCGCCCCGTCGGCGATGTCCTCGGCGGCCAGGTGAAGGTAGTGTGGGCACGTCTCCGCGGTGACCGGCAGCCCGTCCGCCCGCGCGCCCGCGATCTCCGGCAGCGCCGAGGCCGCCGACAGGTGGACGATGTGCACGCGCGCCCCGGTGTCCCGGCACAGGCGGACGAGGAGCGCGATCGCCTGCTCCTCGGCCGCCTCCGGACGCGACGCCAGGTACGTGGCGTAGCGGCGCGGATCCGCGCCGGCGGGCGGCGCCGCGGCGTCGATCGGGCCGGCGAGCTCGGCGTGCGCCAGCAGCGGCAGGCCGAGGCGGGTGAGGATCGGCAGCGCGCGCCGCAGGTCCGCCTCGTCGACGGCGGGGAACTCCGCCACGCCCGAGTCCACGAGGAAGCACTTGAACCCGCGCGCGCCCGCCGCCGCCAGCCCCGGAAGCTCGCCCGCGTTCCCCGGCACGACGCCGCCCCAGAAGCCGACGTCGACGCGGCACTGTCCGCCGGCCGCCGCGCGCTTCGCCGCCAGGGCCGCCGCGCTCGTCGTCGCCGGGATCGAGTTGAGCGGCATGTCCACGAGCGTCGTGATCCCGCCGGCCGCGGCCGCCGCCGTCGCGGTGGCGAACCCCTCCCACTCCGTGCGACCCGGCTCGTTCATGTGGACGTGCGCGTCGACGAGCCCGGGGAGGATCGCCGCGTCCCCGACGTCGCGCGCGTCGGGCGCGTCGTCCCACGCGACTACCGCGGCGATGCGGCCGCCGGCGACGCGGATCGCCGCCGGTCGAACGCCGTCGGGCAGGACGACGCGGCGGCTCCTCAAGACGAATTCAGTCATTGTCGCACGTTCGCTTGCTCCGGCTCGGGGCTCCGCCTCGCTCGGCTGCCCCTCGCTCGAAGTCGCCCCATCCTCGCCTCCGCTCGCTCACTCGAGGCTCGCCCCGTCCTTGACCCAGCGCGCAAGGATCCCCCGCTCCCCGTCGGTGATCTCGGTCTTGTTGGCGAGCGGCATTGTCTTGGTCACCACCGCGCGCTCGCGGATGCGCGCCGCCATGTTGCGGATGTCCTCCGGCGTGTCGAACACGACGTTCGCCGGCGCGACCGGAAACGCCGGGTCGCTGGGCTTGCGGCTGTGGCACGGCAGGCAGCGGTGGGTGATGACCTGCGTCACCGCCGCGAACGTGACCGGTCCCGGCGCGGCCGGCAGCTCCCCCTCGGTGAACAGCACGACGTAGAACACGCCCAACCCCACGACCACCCACAGGGCGCGCAGCCAGTGCTTGAGCCAGAAGCGGATGTTCATGAAATGGCGGACGGCCGCGCCCACGATCATCAGCACGAACAGGATCGCCAGCTTCTTGTCGCTGCCGTACGTCGATGGGAAATGGTTCGACAGCATGATGAACAGCAGCGGGAACGTCATGTAGTTGTTGTGGATGGAGCGCTCCTTGGCGCGCAGGGACAGCGCGCGGTCCTGCTCGCGCCCGGCCTTGGTCGCCGCCACCAGCTCGCGCTGCGACGGCAGGATCACCAGCCACACGTTCCCGGTCATGAGCGTCCCGAGCAGCACGCCCACGTGGATGTAGGCGGCGCGCCCGCTGAGCGTATGGGTGAGGACGAGGGACACCCCGACGAGGAGCGCGATCGACAGCGTCCCCGCGAGCCACTTGCGCCGCCCGAGCGCGCGCCACAGGACGTCGTAGGCGAGCCACGCGCTGCCGATCAGCGCGATGCTGAGCCCGATCGCCGCGCCGCGCCCGATCTTCGACACCGACGGGTCGAGGAGGAACGCCCCATCGTTCATCCAGTAGACGATGACGATCAGGCAGATGCCCGACGCCCACGTGAACGCGTTCTGCCACTTGAACCAGTGCAGCTGCGCCGGCAGCTGGTTCGGCTCGAGCATCTTCTTCTCGACCTGGTAGAAACCGCCGCTGTGGAGCAGCCAGATCTCCCCCTCGAAGCCCTTCCGGTCCTTGTCGACGGGTTTGACGAGGTTGCGATCGAGCCAGTTGAACAGGAGCGAGTTGCCGATCCACATGATCCCGGCGATCAGGTGGACCCAGCGGAAGACGAGGTCGAGGAGCTCGTGGAGGCTCACGGCGAACCTCCACCATCCTAAATCAAGGCTTGACGAACTTGAGCACGAACCGATCGGTCTTGCCGCGGATCTCGGTGAACACGCCCTTGTCCTTCGGGTCGGCGGGGTTGCGCAGGAAGTCCGCCGACGCCTCGAGCTTGAACCCGGCCTTCTTCAGCTCGTCCACCACCGCCTTCTCCTCGATGCGGTGGAGCGTCTTGGTCTCCGTCGTCCCCGTGCCGTCGCGGCCGGCGTGATCGAGGATGAGGTAGACGCCTCCCTTCTTGAGCGCGTTGAACACCGCCTTGTTCATCTTGTCGCGGTCCACGCCGAGCCACACCGTGTCGTGGTAGGTGAACGCGTTGACGACGAGGTCAAGATCCTTCGCCTCGGGCGGCAGCGGATCGTCGAACTCGCGCACCGCGCCCTTGACGTTCTTGTCCGCCGGCGAGGCGAGCCGCTTCTCCCACGCCGGACCGACGAACTTCTCGACGAACATCTTGGGGTTCTGGGCGTAGACGACGCCCTTTTCGCCGACGGCGCGGGCGAGGAGCTCGGTCATGTAGCCGCCGCCGGCGCCGAGGTCGGCGACGCGCATCCCCGGTTTCACGCCGGAGAAGCGCAGGACCTCGAGCGGCTTGCGGGACGGGTCGTCCTTCTTGTCGTCGTCGGTGCGGTCGGGGGCGTTGACGATGGTCCACAGCGGGTCGGCCTTGCGCTCGGCGGCGCCGGCGGCGAAGCCGAGGAGACTCACGGCAATGAGCGAGACGAACGGGTAGCGTCGCATGGCGCTAACCATGCCACATCCTGGACCGCTACTGACCCAGGAGTCCGGCCGGCCCGGCGATCGCGCGATACCCGGACCCGTGCCAGTCGTCGAGCTCCTTGGCGCGCAGGATGGGGAACGGGTGCGAGCGCTGGAGCGTGAGCAGGATCTTGTACGCCTTGTTGAGCGCCGACCGGTCGGCCTCCTCGTAGGCGCGGATCTGCCGCATGAACTCGCCTTGATCCATCTCCGCGTACAGACGGCTCGCGCCGCCGGCGAGCTTCATGAACGCGCGGATGCACGGATCGACGTCCTGCACGCACAGGAGGCCGGCGCGGTCGCACGTCAGCTCGGCGGTGCGGAACCACTCGTTGAGCGCGAACACGAGCCCCTGTCCCAGGAGCGCTCCCAGACCGAGCGTCGCCTGGCCGAGCAGGGCAACGATGGCGGCGATGTTCTTGGCGAGCACGGTGTAGAGGACGTGGTCGGCCTTGATGTGGCCGAGCTCGTGCCCGACCACGAAGAACCGCTCCTCATCGTCGAGCATGTCGAGCAGCCCCGACGTGAGGACGATGAACGGCCGGGTGTGGCCGTAGGTGTAGGCGTTGGGGATCGGATCGACGGTGACGTAGAGCTCGGGCTCCTCGATCTCGAGGATGCGGCAGCCCCACTGGAGGCTGCGGTACAGGCGAGGGAACATCCGCTCGGTGACGCGCACGTTGGACGCGACGTTGTCGAGGTAGTAGAGCCGCTCGAAGCCGTACTCCATCACCTTGGACATCACCGTGTCGAGGCCGGGCACCGAGCGGAGCGCCTCGGTGGCGGCGACGTCGGCCGGGTGCTGGAAGTCGGCCGCGCGCAGACCGGGGAACGTGCGCAGCTGGCGCCGCTTGGTTTCGCCCATGTGACGCGCAGCATAGCAGAGGCCGATCCCCGTCGAGAAAACGTGCCCACTCGCCGGGAAGGGTCTACGATGGGAGACCCGCGGAGGAATGTATGTACGTGTCGTACTCGCGTCTCAGCCCCGTCGTCTTCCTTATCGCCACGGCGTGCGGCGACAGCAGCATCACCACGAGCTCCGACGCATCGACCAACCGGCCGGACGCCCCCGGCCCGCAGCCCATCCCCGGCCTCACCGCGATCACCGTGTCGCCGGCGAACCAGACGGTCGTCATCGACGGCGACGTCGCGCCGCAGCAAGACTTCACCGCCGACGGCACGTTCATGGACGGCCACCACGAGGACGTGACGTCCCGGGTCGGCTGGCAGGTCGAGAAGGCGGCACTGGGATTCATGACCGGCGCGCACTTCACCGGCTACACCGCGTTCGGCGGGCGCACGCTCATCATCGCCTCGAACGGCGCGATCTCGGGGTCGACGCAGCTCACCATCGTCGTGAGGAAACAGGTGAACGACCCGCAGGCGCAGAACCTGCCGCCGAATCCGGGCCCGCTGTTCAACGGGCCGGCCGACGCGTCGCGCAACCCGAACCTCGTCTATCCCAACGACAACGTGCTCCTGCCGCCCAACATGGCCGTCCTCGAGGTGCACTTCCGCCCGGCGACCGGGAACACGCTGTTCGAGGTGGCGTTCAAGAACGCGGTCACCGACGTGAAGGTCTTCACCCGCTGCGTCAACCCCGCGAACGGCGGCTGCATCTACACGCTCACCTCGGCGGTGTGGCTGTTCATCGCCGAGACGAACCGCGGCGGCGAGCCGGTCGCCGTGACCGTGCTCGGCACCGACGACAACGGCAGCAAGGTCGGCACGTCGGCGGCGATCTCGATGTCGTTCTCGCGCGACGACATCTTCGGCGGCATCTACTACTGGGGCATCGTCTCCGGCGCGGGTAACATCTTCCGCTACGACTTCGCCGGCACCCAGACCGCCGCCGAGAAATACCTCGGCGGGAGCGCGGTGCCGGGCGGCTGCATCGGCTGCCACGCGCTGTCGCGCGACGGCTTCAAGATGGTGGCCGAGGCCAACGGGCAGAACGACGGGCGGCTGCTGCTCATCAACGTCGCCGACAAGTCGCCGATCGTCCCGTTCGGCACCGGGCAGAAGAGCATCTTCGAATCGTGGAACCCCGACGCGACCCAGTACGTCGCCGTCTACGGCGACACCGGCGCGACCGACTACAACCTGATGCTCGTGAATGGCGCGACCGGGATGAAGACGGCGTCGATCAACATCGGGGGCACGCAGCTGTCCAACGGCGCCGATCACCCCGACTGGTCGCCCGACGGCACGATGATCGCGTTCACCAAGATCGGGACGACGAGCAGCACGCTGCAACGCATGCATCGCGGCGCCATCCAGGTGGTGACCTACAACGGCACCAGCTGGTCGGCTCCGTCCACGCTGGTCCCCGCCAAGATGGGCGAGAACCGCTACTACCCGGCATTTTCGCCCGACAGCAAGATCGTGGCGTTCGACATCTCGGTGTGCCCGGGCGGAGACGAGACCAGCCGAAGCTGCAATGCCGACGGAGACCCGACCGCCACCGTCTACACCGTCCCCGCCGCCGGCGGCACGCCGGTCAAGCTGACGAACCTCAACGCGCCGGGGAAAGAGGACGGCGGCCAGACGAACCTCACCAACAGCTTCCCCAAGTGGTGCCCGTTCATCTTCCAGCGCACCGGCGAGCTGGGCTCGCGCCTGATGTGGATCACGTTCTCGTCGGGGCGCGCCTACGGCCTGCACGGCACGCCGCCGCAGCAGGGTACGGGCGACGGCGACGCGACGACCGGCAAGCTCGTCTGGATGGCGGGGATCGACCCCGACGCGGCGCTGCGCAACCAGGACTCGTCGTTCGCGCCGTTCGTCCTGCCCTACCAGGGGTTCGACACGTCCAATCACATCGCGCAGTGGACCCAGCGCGTCCGCACGCCCATACCGTAGCCGTCGTGCTGCCCGTCATCTTCCTCGCCCACGGCTACCCGCCGCTCCTCGACGACGAGCGCTGGGTCGCCGAGCTCAAGGGCTGGGCCGACCGGATGCCCCGCCCGCGCTCGGTGCTGATGGTGTCCGCGCACTGGGAGGCGCGGCCGACGACGCTGGGCGCGACGCGCACCGTGCCGCTCGTCTACGACTTCTACGGCTTCCCGCCCAAATACTACCGGCAGCAGTACCCCGCCCCGGGCGCGCCGGAGCTGGCGCGGCGGGTGCGCGAGCTCGTCCGCCGCGTCGCCGACGAGCCGGAGCGCGGCCTCGACCACGGCGCGTACGTGCCCCTGGTGGCGATGTACCCCGAGGCCGACGTGCCGGTGCTGCAGGTGTCCCTGCCGTCGATGGACGCGCCCGAGCTGTACGCGCTCGGCCGAGCGCTCGCGCCGCTGCGCGACGAGGGCGTGCTCATCGTCGGGAGCGGCTTCCTGACGCACAACTTGCGGCGGATGTCGCTGCGCGAGGGCGCGCCCACGCCGGCGTGGGCGGCGGAGTTCGACGCGTGGGCCGCCGACGCGCTCGCGCGCGGCGACGTGGACGCCGTGATCGACTATCGCCGCCGGGCGCCGGGCGTGGACATCGCGCTGCCCACGCACGAGCACTTCGTCCCGGTGGTGGTGGCGATGGGCGCCGCCGCCGACGGGCCGAACGCCGTGACGTTTCCCATCGACGGGTTCTTCGCCGCGTCGTTGACGCGCCGGTCGGTGCAGTTCGGATAAGCTACACTCCGCGCATGGCCGAGCGACGCACCCACTTCCGTACGTGTCACCTGTGCGAGGCGATGTGCGGCATCGCCGTCGAGGTCGAGGGAGACAGGATCGTCTCCATCCGCGGCGACGACGCCGATCCGTTCAGCCGCGGGCACATCTGCCCCAAGGCGCCCGCGCTCGCCGACGTGCACAACGACCCCGATCGGCTGCGCCGGCCGCTCCGCCGCCGGGGGGACGGGTTCGTCGAGATCGGCTGGGACGAGGCGCTCGACGAGGCCGCCGCGCGCCTGCACGAGGTCCAGACGCGCCACGGGCGGAGCGCCGTCGCGACCTACCTCGGCAACCCGTCGGTGCACAACCACGGCCCGGCCCTGTTCGCGCCCATGCTGGTGCGCGCGCTCCACACCAAGAACCGCTACTCCGCGACGTCGGTCGATCAGCTCCCCCACCAGCTGGCCGCGTACTTCATGCTGGGGCACCAGTTCCTGTTCCCCGTGCCCGACATCGATCGCACGCGCCACATGATCATCTTCGGCGGGAACCCGCTGGCGTCGATGGGGAGCCTGATGACCGCGCCCGGGGTGAAGGCGCGCCTCCAGGCCATCCAGGCGCGCGGCGGCCGCGTCGTCGTGGTGGACCCGCGCCGCACCGAGACGGCCGACGTGGCCGACGAGCACGTGTTCGTGCGCCCCGGCACCGACGCCGTGGTGCTGTTGTCGCTGCTGCACGTCATCCTGAGCGAGCGCGCGCCCCGCCTGGGCCGGCTCGCCCCGCTCGTCCGCGGGCTCGACCGCGTCCGCGCGCTCGCCGCCGAGTACGAGCCGGCGCGCGCGGCCGGTCCGACCGGCGTCCCCGCCGACACCATCCGCCGCCTCGCCCTCGAGCTCTACGACGTCCAGCCGGCGGTGTGCTACGGCCGCGTGGGCACATCGACGCAGGCGTTCGGCGCGCTGTGCCAGTGGCTCATCAATACGATCAACATCGTCACCGGCAACTTCGACAACCCCGGCGGCGTGATGTTCACCACCCCCGCGGTGGACGCGCTGGCCGCCGCGGCCGGCCTGGGCATCGGCCGGGGCAGCTACGGGCGGTGGAAGAGCCGCGTGCGCGGCTTCCCCGAGGCGGGCGGCGAGCTTCCGGTCGCCACGCTCGCCGAGGACATCCTCGCGCCCGGCGACGGGCAGATCCGCGCGCTCGTCACCGTCGCCGGCAACCCCGTCCTGTCCACGCCGAACGGCGCGCAGATGGACCGGGCGCTGGCGTCGCTCGACTTCCTCGTGTCGATCGATCCCTACGTCAACGAGACGACGCGCCACGCGCACCTGATCCTGCCGCCGGTGTCGCCGCTCGAGCGCAGCCACTACGACGCCGCGCTCCACGTGGTGGCCGTGCGCAACACCGCCAAATGGTCGCCGGCGCTGTTCGATGCGCCCCCCGGGACGATGCCCGACTGGGAGATCATCCTCGGCATCAAGGACCGGCTCGACGCGCTGCGCGGGCAGTCGCTGCGCGAGCGCGCCGTGAACGCCCTCCTCCGGCGGCTCGGCCCCGACGGGCTGGTGAACCTCAGCCTGCGCCTCGGCCCCTACGGCCTGCGCAAGGGCCCGGGCGGCCTGTCGCTGGCGCGCCTCCGGCGCGAGCCGCACGGCGTGGATCTCGGACCGCTCGAGCCGCGCCTCCCCGGGCGCCTGCCGCGCGACCACAAGTTCATCGACGTCGCGCCGGACAAGCTCGTCGCCGACGTGGCGCGCCTGCGCGCCGCCGTCGCCGGCCCCGGCCCGAACGACAAGAACGGCAAGCTGCTCCTCATCGGGCGGCGCCACCTGCGCAGCAACAACTCGTGGATGCACAACGTGCCCAAGCTGGTGGCGGGCAAGCCGCGCTGCACGCTCCTGCTCCATCCGACCGACGCCGAGCGCCTGGGGCTGCGCGACGCCGACGAGGCGCTGGTGACGTCGCGGGTGGGGAGCGTGCGCGTCCCCGTCGAGGTCTCCGGCGACATCATGCCCGGCGTCGTCAGCCTGCCGCACGGTTTCGGCCACGGCCGCGCCGGCGTGCGTCTGTCGGTGGCGGCGCGCCCGGAGAACGCGGGCGTCAGCGTCAACGACCTCACCGACGACCGGCTCCTCGACGAGCTCGCCGGCACGGCCGCGCTGTCGGGCGTGCCGGTCGAGGTCGCGCGCGCCTGATCGCCTTGTGATCGGTCATCCCCGCAGCCGGAAGCGCTGGATCTTCCCGGTCGCTGTCTTGGGCAGCTCGCGCACGAACTCGATCCACCGCGGGTACTTGAACGGCGCCAGGCGCTCCTTGACGAACGCCTTCAGCTCCTCGGCGAGCGCCTCGCTCGCGCGCGCCGGGTCCTTGAGGACGAGGAACGCCTTGGGCTTGGTGAGCCCGTCGGCATCGGGATGCCCGGCCACCGCCGCCTCCAGCACCGCCTCGTGCGCCGACAGCGCCGACTCGACCTCGAACGGCGACACCCACTGCCCGCCCACCTTCATCATGTCGTCGGCCCGCCCGCTGTAGGTGTAGTAGCCGTCGGCGTCGCGCACGTAGCGGTCGCCGGTGCGCGTCCACGGGCCGTGGAACGTCTGCAGGCTGCGCTCGCGCTGGTTCCAGTAGCCGATCGCCGCCGACGGGCCGCGCACCCACAGCGAGCCCTCCTCGCCGTCGGCCACGGGCTGGCCGTCGTCGCCGATGATCTTCATCTCGTAGCCGGCGACGGGCCGCCCCGACGTGCCGTAGCGCACATCGCCGTGGTGGTTGCTCAAGAAGATGTGGAGCATCTCCGTAGAGCCGATGCCGTCGAGGATGTCGGTGCCGAACCGCCGCCGCCACGCCTCGCCGACGTGGCGTGGGAGCGCCTCGCCGGCGGAGACGCTGACTCGCAGCGCGGTCCCCTCGGGCCCGACGGCGGGGTCGGCGAGCATGGCGGCGTAGAGCGTCGGCACGCCGCAGAAGATCGTCGGCCGGCGGGCGCGGAGGACGCGCATCACCGTGGCCGGGGTGGCGCGCTCCGCCATCAGCACCGCTGTCGCCCCCACCGACAGCGGAAACGTGAGCGCGTTGCCCAGCCCGTAGGCGAAGAACAGCTTGGCGGCGGAGAACACGACGTCGTCCTGGGTCATGCCCAGGACGCCCTGCCCGTAGAGCCTGGCCGTGTGCCCCAAGTGGGCGTGGAGGTGCATCGCGCCCTTGGGCTTCCCCGTCGAGCCCGACGAGTACAGCCAGAAGGCGACGTCGTCGGCCGACGTCGGCGCCGCCTCGAGCTCGGGGGCGGCCGCGGCGAGGAGATCGTCGAGGCGCGGGCGGCCGCCGCCGTCGCCCGCGACCACCACGTGGCGCAGGAACGGGGAGGCCGCGATGGCCGGCGCGAGCTTCTCGAGGAGCGCGGCCGACACGACGAGCGCGCGGGCGCGGCTGTCGCCGAGGAGGTAGGTGTAGTCGGCGGCCGGCAGGAGCGTGTTGAGGGGCACGGGCACGATGCCCGCCCGGATGGCGCCCAGGAACACGGCGGGGAAGTCGACCGTGTCGAGCATCGCCATGGCGACGCGCTGCTCCATCTCCAGGCCCAGCGCGCGCAGCGCGTTTCCGGCACGGTGGGCGCGCTCGCGCAGCCCGGCGTAGGTCAGGCTGCCGCGGTCGTCGTGGTAGGCGATGCGGTCGCCGCGACCGGCGGCGACGTGGGGGTCGAGGAGCTCGGCGGCGGCGTTGGTGGCCGGCATGGCGGGAAGCATACTCCGCGCGCCCATTGACCACCCGGTCAGTCCGATCCATGCTGTGGTTGACCACCCGGTCAGTCGGAGCCATGCATGCATGCCATCGAGATCGACGCGCTGACCAAGCGCTACGGCGCGCGGCGGGGCATCGAGAACGTCACGTTCTCCGTCCCCGCCGGCACCATGTTCGGGTTCATCGGGCCCAACGGGGCGGGCAAGACGACGACCATCCGTCTGCTCCTGGGGCTGATCTTCCCCACCTCGGGCGCGGCGCGCCTGTTCGGCCGCGACGTCGCCGCCGGGCCGGCGGCGCGCGCCGGCGTCGGCTACGTGCCGGGCGAGACGAGCCTCTACCCGGCGATGCGCGTCGCCGACCTGCTGGCGTTCGCGGGGCGGTTCCACCCGGGCGACCATGCGCGCCGGCGGGCGGAGCTCGCCGAGGCGTTCGACGTCGACCTCGCCGCCCGCGCCGGCGAGCTGTCGCTCGGCAACCGCAAGAAGGTGGCGATCGTCGCCGCGCTGCAGCACCGCCCGCGGCTGGTCGTGCTCGACGAGCCCACGAGCGGCCTCGACCCGGTGATCAAGGCCCGCCTGTTCGAGATCTTGCGCCGCGAGGTCGCCGGCGGCACGACGGTGTTCTTCTCCTCCCATGCCCTCGCCGAGGTCCAGGCCGAGTGCCGCGCCGTCGCCGTGCTGAGCGAGGGGCGCCTGGTCGCAGTGGACGACGTCGCCGAGCTGCGCGGGCGCCAGGCGCGGCGCGTGCGCGCGACCTTCGACGGTTCGCCCGTCGACCTGGCGGGCCTGCGCGGCGTCGCGGGGCTCTTGCGCGACGGCGACACCGCGACCTTCCTCTACGACGGGCCGATGCCGGCGCTGCTCGCTGCGCTGGCCGCCGCGGGGCCGACCGACGTCCAGATCGTCGAACCGTCGCTCGAGGAGATCTTCCTCCATTACTACGCGAAAGGAGGCGACCATGTCGGCCCGGCCTGAGATGGGCGCCGCGATCCTCGCCCGCCACGAGCTCGGCGCCAACCTGCGCGCGTTCGTCGCCTGGCTCCTCCCCGTGGCCGGCCTCGTCGCGCTCACCTGCGCGCTCCAGCCGTCGTTCGCGGGCGACGGCGGGGCGCTGGCCGCCAAGATCCAGGCGCTACCCGAGGGGCTGCGCAAGGCGTTCGGCGTGGGAATGGTGGACTTCTCGCGCCCGGCCGCCTACCTGGCCACGAACTTCCTCGCGGTGACGCTCATCGCCAGCCTGTTCGGCGGGCTCCTCGGCGCGCGCATCGTCGCCAAGGAGGAGACGATGCACACCGCGGAGATGCTCTACGCCCAGCCGGTGAGCCGCGTCCACGTCCTCGCCGGCAAGGCGGCCGCGGCCGCGGTCTACGCGATCGCCCTCCCGCTCGGGGTGGGCATCGTCGCCGCCGCCATCCTCGCCGCGGTCGTCCCCGCCCCGCTCGAGCCCGGGCTGATCGCGGCGCTGTTCGGCGGCGCCGCCGCGCTCGCCGTCTGCTTCGCCGGCGCGGGCATGCTGGTGGCGGCGCTGGTGCGCGACGCGCGCTCCGCGACCGGCGGGGCGCTGGCGATCGTGCTCGGGACCTACTTTCTCGGCGCGCTGTCGGCGATCGCGGCGCCCGCCGCGCCGCTCCGCTGGCTGTCGCCCTACAAGCTCGTCGAGCCCATCGCGATCCTCGCGCGCGGCGGGCTCGACCCGGTCGCGCCCGCCGCGCTGGTGCTCCTGGGCGTCGCCTTCGCGACCGCCGGGATCGCGCGCTACCGGCGCCGGGACATCCTGGCGTGACGCCGCTCGACCCGGCGCGGGCGCGCATCCTCGACGCGGCGCTGGCGGAGTTCGCGACGCACGGCTTCCGCGTCGCGTCGACGAACGCGATCGCCGGCGCGGCCGGCGTGGCCAAGGGGCTCGTGTTCCACCACTTCCGCAGCAAGGAAGACCTGTTCCTGGCCGTGTTCGACGCGGTGCTGGCGCGCATGATCGACGACCTGTACGCCGGCGCGGAGCCCCTGCCCGCCGACCTGTTCGAGCGCCTGCACGCGTGGGCGCTGCGCAAGCTGCGCGCGGCCCAGCGCGATCCGCTCGGGTACCGGTTCATCGCCGTCGCCCTCACCGACGCGCCCGAGGGGCTGCGCGCCCGCATCGACGCCCGCCTCGCCGCGCTGCGCGCCGAGCACTGGCCGCGCATGCTCGCCGGCGTCGACGCGTCGCGGCTGCGCAAGGGCGTCACGCTCGCCCAGGCGATCGAGACGCTCACGTACCTCGGCGACGGCATCGAGCGGAACGTCGTACCCCGCCTGGCCGCGCTCCCCGACCGCGGCGCGTCCCAGTTCGCGGCGATCGCCCGCGAGGCGTGGGCGCACTTCGTCCGCCTGCGCGACGGGCTCTATGAGCCCGACTTCACCGCCCCCCGGAAGCGCCGCGCCGCCGCGCGGCCGTCCCCCCCGTCTCCCCCGTCTCCAAGGATCCTGCGATCGCGCGACGAGCGCACCAGCTCGGTGGCCCGCGCCGGCGGGACGAAGCGAACCTCCTCGACGCGCGCGTCGAGCGGCGCCTCGATGCGCACCACCTCCATGCGGAAGTAGTGCACGACGCTGCGCTTGCCCTCGTGGACGTCCACGTAGCCGACGATGCGCGCGCGCACGCCCGCCTCCTCGTGGACCTCGCGCAGGGCCGCCTGCTCCAGGGTCTCGCCTCGCTCCAGCCTGCCCTTGGGGAGCGTCCACCGGCGCTCGCCGGATCGCTTGCGCTCCCGCACCAGGGCCACGCGCCCCTTGCGGTCGAACACGAGCCCCCCCGCCGAGGTCCATTTCCCCCCCGGGGCGACGACGAGCAACGGCGGGCGCGATGCCACGATTATCAGTATCGTGGGCGCGATTGCCGCAATGCAAGAAATAGGTGTGTGAATGATTGGTTACAATCGCGAGTCAACCGCGACGGCGCCGTCGCTTTGGCGCCGCCGCCGAGGCCGCCGCAATGGCCGCATCGGCGAATTCCGGCTCGCCGGTGACGTCCCTCACGATCGCGTCCGCCAGCCACGCCGGGGGGGTCACCTGCGTTCCCTCGCCGGAGAGCTCCACCTCGGCGACGATCAGATCGCGCCCCTCGAAACGGTCGATGTTCCACACGAGGTCGCCGTCCTTCACGCGCCAGCGGATCTTGGCGATGCGGCGGCCCTCGGTGAGCGGCCACAGCCGGTCGAACAGCTCCCGCGGGCATTCCTCTTCGACCTCCGTGCGCCGGACCCCGTCGGCGAGCTCGAGGGCGCGCGTCAGCCGCACGCCGCCGCCCGCGTCTCGCACGCGGCGCAGCCGCTCCTCGAGCCGACCCCCGGGGAGGTAGCCCTCCTCGATGTCCACCATCTCCGCCCCGGCGACGCCCGGCATCGCCCGGAGCAGGTATTTCCGCTCCATCCGGAGCTCGGGCACGGCGCGGGCCAGCTCGGCGGCGAGGGCGCGCACGTCGTCCACGAGCTCCTCGACGCCCGGGCGGCGGGCGACGAGCTCGCGATAGAGGCCGTCGCGGCGGGCGCGCACCTGCCGGGCGATGGCCACCAGGCCGGGGCGGACGTCGCGCGGCCGGCGCCCCCGCCGGCCGTCGAACACGGCCTCGCCGAGCTGGCGCGCGCGCTCGGCCGCGGCGTCGACGATCGCCTGCTGGACGACCTGGGCCATGACGTGCGCGTCGTGAAGCTCGCCGAGGACGTCCTGCAGGCCCTTCAGTGCCTTGACGGCGACGCGGGCCGCCTCGCCCACCGGCGTCGACTCCGCCAGCGGCTCGAGCAGGTAGCGGAGCTGCTTGCCCAGGATGCGCGCCTCGTGCGCGTTGGTCACGTCGGCGGCCGAGGCGACCTCGCCGAGCTTCGCGCGCAGCCCCTCGGCGTGCTCGATGAGCAAGGCGGCGAGCGCCCCGGCCAGCGTGGGCTCGTCGCGATCGGCGGAGACGTCGCGCACGAAGCGGGCCAGCCGGCGCCGTGCCCGCGGCAGGAGGGCGTCGAACGCCTGGGCGGCCTCGGTCCGTACGGCCGTGTACCCCCGGTCCTTGTGGTCGCGCAGGCGGGCGCACAGCCAGTCGAACGCCGGGCGGCCGGCGGCGCCGCGCCCCCCGCGCCGCGACTCCAGCCAGGCGAGCTGCACCTCGGCGTCGCGCGCCTCGGCGGTGAGGGCGGCGACGTCGCCCAGCCGCTTGCGCAGCTTCGCGACCTTGCCGCCGAGGTGGGCGCGGTGCGCCTTGAGCAGGCTGCGCAGCCGGCGCAGCGCCACCCGGAAGTCGTGCACCACCTCGGCGTCCTCGACATCGGCGAGGCGCGCGCGCTCCCGGACGACCTCGTCCAGCAGCGCCAGCGCGCGCAGGCGCGCGCCCTCCTGCACCGGGCGGACGAGCAGGCGATCGAACGAGGACATCCGGGGAATTCTACCCGAGAGCACGTCGACATCGCTTCCCCCGGGTGGGACAATTCGTTCGTGCTGTACGTGTACCTGTTCGGCGCAATCGTGGGCGGCGTGGTGCTCGCCGCGTCGCTGGTCGCCGGGCACGGGCACGACGGCGGCGCCGGCCACGACGCGGGCGACGGGCACGGGGGCGACCACCACGGCGGGGGCGGGGCGGCCGCGCTCCTGTTCTCGCTGCGCCTGTGGACGTACCTCCTCGCGTTCGGCGGCGCGACCGGATTGGTCCTGCGGCTCGCCCTCGGCACGAGCGAGCCCCTGACCGCGATCCTGGCCGCGGGGGTGGGGGCGACCGCCGGCGGCGTGGCGCACACGGTGATGAAGCGCATGACCGGACAGATCGGCGGCACGATCCGCACCGACCAGCTCGTCGGCCGGACGGGACGGCTCCTGCTTCCCGTCGGCAAGACGAGCTCCGGCACGGTCCGCATCCTCGTCGCCAACCAGGCGGTGGACCTCATCGCCACGACCCAGGACGATGCCGACCTGGCGGCGCGCGACGAGGTCCTGGTGGTCGAGGTCAAGGATGGCACGGCGGTGGTCACCCGCAGCCCGCTGGCCGAAAAGGAGAATAGATGATGTCGGTGCTCACGCTCCTGGCCGCGGTCGACGACGGGGGCGGCGTCGGGGCGGTGGCGGCTCTCGCCGTCGTCTTCGCGCTTTTCCTTCTGTTCTTCATCTACATGTGGCGCGCGTTCCTCTACATCTGCCGCCCCAACGAGGTGCTCGTCGTCTCGGGCAAACGCACCGTCCTCCCCGGCGGGGAGACCCTCAACTTCGCGGTGATCCAGGCCGGGCGCCACTGGCGCGTCCCGTTCGTCCAGACGGTCAACCGCATGGACGTCCGGCTCATTCCGATCGAGCTGGTCGTGACCAAGGTCCTGTCCAACGGCGGGATTCCGCTCGACGTGCACGCCATCGCCAACGTCAAGATCACGAGCGACCCGCAGTACATCCACAACGCCGTCGAGCGGTTCCTCAACCTGCCGCCCGAGAACATCCGCCTGTCGGCGAAGCAAACGCTCGAAGGCGTGCTCCGCGGCGTCATCTCCCAGCTCACGCCCGAGCAGGTCAACGAGGACCGCATCGAGTTCGCCAACAAGCTCCTCGAAATCACCAGCGACGACTTCAACAAGATGGGCCTCCACCTCGACACGCTCAAGATCCAGCGCGTCGAGGACGAGGCGCAGTACCTGGTCAACATCGCCCGCACCCAGATCGCCAACGCGATCCGCGACGCCGAGAACGCGGAGAGCGTGGCCAACCAGGAGGTGGCGCAGGAGGAGGCGGCGGCGCGGCAGCTCGCCGAGGTGGCGCAGAAGCAGGCGCAGATCGGCATCGCGCAGAAGCGCAACCAGCTGCGCACGCTGGTGGGCCAGCTCGAGGGGCAGGCGCAGTCCGTCGAGCGCGAGGCCAAGGTCGCGGGCGAGCAGGCGCGCGCCGAGGCGGAGCAGGAGCTGCAGAGCCTGCGCAAGGAGCTCGAGACCAAGCGCCTCCACGCCGAGGTGGTCCTCCCCGCCGAGGCGCAACGGACCGCCGCCGCGCTCATCGCCGACGGAGAAGCCGCGCCCCGCCGCGCCCAGGGCGAGGCCGCCGCCCAGGTGATCCGCCTGATGGCGGAGGCGCTCAAGTCCGCCGGGCCGCAGGCGCGCGAGCTGTTCGTGCTCAGCCAGCTCGACACGCTGGTGGCCCAGGTGGCGCAGAAGGTCCAGGGGCTGCAGATCGCCCAGGTCCAGGTCGTCGACGGCGGCGACGGGCATGCGCTGCCCGCGCTGTCGGCGAGCTTCCCCCAGACGGTGACAGCGGTGATGGGGGCGCTGCGCGAGCTCACCGGCGTGGATGTGCAGCAGATGCTGGGAGGTGCGCGATGACCGGCGCGGCGCTCGCAGTCGTCCTGGCCGCGCTCGTCGTGGCCTTCGGGTTCATCCTCATCACCGTCGTGCGCAACACCTTCGTGTGCGCGCCCAGCGAGGTGCTCATCTTCTCGGGGCGGCGGTGGACCCTGGCCGACGGCAAGGTCGTCGGCTTCCGCTGCGTGCGCGGCGGGCGCGCGATGCGCATGCCGCTCATCGAGGCGGTCGACCGCATGCAGCTCACCAACATGGCGATCGAGCTGTCGGTGCAGAACGCGTTCTCGCGCGGCGGCGTGCCGCTCAACGTCGTGGCCGTCGCCAACATCAAGATCCCCAGCGAGGAGCCGCTGCTCCACAACGCGCTCGAGCGCTTCCTCGGCTGCACCCGTCAGCAGATCATCTTCGTGGCCAAGGACACGCTCGAGGGGAACCTGCGCGGCGTCATTGCGGAGCTCACGCCGGAGGAGATCAACCAGAAGAAGGACATGTTCCAGCAGAAGCTCATCGAGGAGGCGCACCGCGACCTGCAGCGGCTCGGCCTCGTCCTCGACAACCTGCAGATCCAGAATATCTCCGACGAGGTCGGCTACCTGACGTCGGTGGGCCGGGTGCGCGTCGCCCAGGTGGTCAAGAACGGCAAGATCGGCGAGGTGCGCGCCAAGGCGGCCGCCTACGTGCAGAAAGCCAAGGCGATGATGGAGGCGGAGCTGGCCAAGATCGAGGCCGACGGCCAGGTCGCGAAGAAGGAGAACGAGCGCCGCATCGTCGAGGCGCGGACCCAGCGCGAGGCGCTCATCGCCGAGGCGCGCGGCCAGGTCGCGGCGCAGGTCGCCGAGTCGCGCGCGCAGGTCACCGCCTGGGACGCGCGCATCGAGCAGATCCGGCGGCGGCTCGAGGCCGACACCGTCGCGCCGGCCGCGGCGGAGAAGCAGCGGCTGGAGGCGGTCGCCCAGGCGCAGGCCGCCGTCGTGCTGGCGCGCGGCAAGGCCGGCGCCGACGCGCTGGCGAGCCTGGCCGAGGCCTACAAGGGGTCGGGCGCGGGCGCGCGCGACGCGCTGCTGCTGCAGAAGCTCGTCCCGGTGTTCGACCAGCTCACGAGCACGATGCGCGACATCAAGGTCGATCGACTGACCGTGCTGGGGACGAGCGCGAACGGCGGCTCGCTGGGCGCGGCGGCGATCGGCGCCAACGAGCAGATCCGGGCCGCGACGGGCGTCGACCTGGTCGCGGCGGCCAAGCGCATCACGACGCCCGCCAAGTAGCGATCCATGTAGGATAGGCCCGCATGGACCGGAAGAAACTGCTGGCCAACATCCCCCTGTTCGAATCGCTGGCCCCCGAGGACCTCTCTGCGCTGGAGGCGCGCCTGGAGGAAAGGCAGTTCCCCGCCGACGCCGTCGTGTTCAGCCAGGGTGACCCCGGGGACACGCTCTTCGTCATCCAGGAGGGCTCCGTCGAGGTCGCGTTCGAGCAGGGCAAGCGGAAGCTCGTCCTCGCCAACCTGTTCGAGGGGCAGTACGTGGGGGAGATCTCGCTCCTCGACGGGGGCGCTCGCTCGGCGACCGTGCGGACGCTCAAGCCCACGCTGCTTCTCGCGCTCGACCGCCATGACTTCACCGAGTTCCTGACGTCGAAGCCGCGCGCGGCGCTGAGCATCCTGGCGGAAATGGGCGAGCGCATGCGCCACACCAACGAGCTGATGTCGCGCCAGGTGTCGAAGAACGTTCTCGAGGAGGCGGAGGAGAAGCTCACCCTCGGCCAGCGCGTGGCCGACAAGGTGGCGTCGTTCGGCGGCTCGTGGAGCTTCATCTTCGCGTTCGGCGCGGTGATGGCGTTCTGGATGTCCGTGAACGCGATCGACAAGATCGCCTGGGACATCTACCCATACATCCTGCTCAACCTGTGCCTGTCGACGATCGCGGCGCTCCAGGCCCCGGTCATCATGATGAGCCAGAACCGCCAGGCGGCGAAGGACAAGCTCCTGGCGCAGAACGACTTCCAGGTGAACCTGAAGAACGAGCTCGGCATCGAGGCGATCCTGCGCAGCCAGCAGGAGATCCTGCACCGCCTGAACATGCTCGAGCGCGTGCAGGGGAAGCAGACGAGCTAGCCCGAGCTGTCCCCGCTTGACCCGAGTCGGGCCGTGCCGCTACCATGACTGTGGTCATGACCATGGTCACAACTGCCCCGTCCGGCGCCAACCGCTCCCTGCCGCGCGACCAGCTGCGCGAGCGGATCTTCGTCGCAGCGATCGAGCTGTTCCGGCAGGCCGGGTACGACGCGACCACGGTCGACGCGATCGCGCGGCGGGCCGGCGTCGCCAAGGGAACGGTCTTCAATTTCTTCGCCACGAAGGGCGCGATCCTTTTGGCCCACTACGAGTCCCTCGATGCCCAGTTCGGTCGGGCGATGCTCGTGCTCGACCCCGCCGACCCCAGGGCCGCGCTGGCGGACTTCTACGGCCGAGCGGAGTCGCTGCTGCGTCGCGAAGGCGCGCTGGTCGACGCCATCCTCCGCGAGATCGCGGTCGATGCGACCCTCCGTCGCGTCGATCGGGCGTCGGGGGTGCGGGATCGCGAGCGGCTGGCCGCGTACTTCCGCAGGTGCCAGGCGCGGGGCACGGTCGACGCGCAGGTGGACCCCGTCGTGGCGGGCCAGGCGGTGGCCGATCTGTGGAGCGCGACGGCGCAGGACTGGGTTCGTTCGGGCCGGCGGACCTCGCTCGAGCGCCGCCTCGCGGCCAAGCTCGACGTGCTGTTCGCGGGCCTGGCTCCGGGCCGGAGGCACAGACGTGGCAGACATGAACGATGAGGGGCGGACGAACGCGCGACGCTGGCCGGCGGCGATCGAGCTGAGTCTCGTCCTCCTGTGCCTGACGCTCCGCGCGGTCGGAGCCATCCGCAATCCCTCGCTCCTCATCCTCGCGATCGGCTGGCTGTCCCTGTGGAAGCGCCGGGTGGGCTGGCGCGGCGTCGGGCTGCGACGCCCCGCGAGCTGGCGGCGAACGCTCGTCATCGGAATCGGCGTCGGCATCGTGTACGACGCGGCGGATGTGTTTGCGATCCTTCCCGTGCTGGGGCCGCTGACCGGGCAGGCCGTCCGCGTGGATCAACTGGGCGACTTGCACGGAAATCCCGGCGGCCTGCTGCTCTGGATCGCGTTGACCTGGTCGTTCGGCGCGCTCGCCGAGGAGCTGGCCTATCGCGGGTACGTCCTCAATCGGATCGGCGACCTGCTCGGGCGGACGCGGATCGCCGACGCGGCGAGCGCGGTCGTCGCGAGCGCCCTGTTCGGCTTCGCGCACGGGGCCCAGGGAGCGGCGGGCGTGCTCGACAACGTCCTCGCGGGGATCCTGTTCTCGGCCCTCTACGTGGCTTCGGGGCGAAACCTGTGGCTGCCGATCGTCGTGCACGGGGTCGTGGACACGACCAGCGTCGCGTTGCTGTTCCTCGGCGTCTCCCCGAGGTAGGCCGATGCGCGCGCCCTGCACACCGGGCGAATCCGCACACCTGCGTCCCGCGCAAACCCGCAACAACGCGCGTTGGCCTGGGAGCTGCAACCCCCTGTCGCATACGGAGGTTGCAAATCATGCGATGGAGAGCCCTCATCACCGCCTTGATCCTCGCGATCGCCGCGCCCGTGGCGGCGTCGGCCGCCCCGCGCGATCCGGTCGCCCAGGTCCACAAGTCCGACCGGGCGCGCGCGCCGCAGACGGCGCCGCGCGAGGCGACGCTGGCCGAGCGCGAGGCCCAGTCGAAGGACCTCGAGAAGTTCGAGGGGGGGCAGACCGTCGTGATCGTCACCTCGACCGGCACGCTGATCCTGATCCTGATTCTCCTCATCATCCTCCTCTAGCCATGCGCGCCCTCGTCCTCACCACGTGGCTCACGACCTGGCTCACGACGCTGCTCGTCGCGTGCGTCCCCGGTGGATCGCGCTCGTTCGCCCCCGCCACCCTCGATCGAGGGAGCGACTGGACCGTCGTCCGAGGCGTGCCCGACATCCGCCAGCACGGGGAGTACGACTGCGGCGCGGCGGCGGCGGCGATGGTCCTCGACTACTGGGGAAAGCCCACCTCGGAAGAGACCATCTGGGCCGCCGCCGCGCCCCAGGACGGCCACGGCGTGCGCGCCGGCTGGCTGCGCGACGAGCTCAAGCGGCGCGGGCTGGAGACGTACCTATTCCACGGCACGGTCACCGACCTGTACCGCGAGCTCGCCGCCGGCCGCCCCGCGATCGTCGGCGTGGCCATGGACTGGGGCAACGACGCCCTCACCCACTACCTCGTCGTCGTCGCGTTGAACGTCGGCGAGCGCACGATCGTGGCGCTCGATCCGGCGCGGGGCTGGCGGCAGTACGAGGTCGACACGTTCCTCCGCGAATGGGCGCGCGAGAAGTATCTCACCCTCGCGGTCCGCGGCGCGGGCGTCACGGCACGAGCTTCGCGATGAGGTGCTCGACGTAGGCGGCGAACGCGTCCTCGCCGGGAAGCTCCCGCGGAGCTTCCAGGCGCAGGTGCACGAGCCCCACGTAGGCGGTGTAGGCCAGGAGCGCGCTCCGCCGGGCCTCGCGGCGCGCCCGCCCGAGGTCCACGTAGCACGACTCCAGGTAGTCCAGCCGGCGGCGCGTCGATCGCGCCACCGCCTCGCGCACGAGCGGGTGCCTGGCAGCGGCAAGCGCGATGTGGATGCGGTCGGAGCGGCCGCCGGCGAGCACGCTGCCGATGAGCCGCCGCAGCCGCTCGCGCGGCTCGCGCACGGCGGCGAGCCGGGCGATGACCCGCTCGGTGTAACTGTCCTCCCACCGGCGGAGCGCGGCGCGGAGGAGCGCGTCGCGGTCGGCGAAGTGCCAGTAGAAGCTACCCTTGGTCACCCCCAGCCGGCGCGCCAGCGGCTCGATCGCCACGCCGGCGAGGCCCTCGTCCGCCAGGGCGTCGAGCGCGGCGGCCTCCCAGTCGGCGGCCGACAGGCGGGCGTCGGGGGTGGCGGATTTCGGGCGGGGCACGCCGGGATCATGCACCATACGGTACCGTATTGACAAGAGGGGAGGGCCGCACCATACTCATGCGTATGGAGGTGACCGCCATGCAGAACGTTCACTCCCGCCGCGTCGCCGCGCCCATCGAGCGCGTCCGCCCGTGGATCGAGGCCTGCTGGAGCGGGGGCGCCCGGGACTGCTTCCCGCGCGACGTGATCCACACCTGGCGCCGGAACCCGCCCGGCGCCGATCCGTCGGCGCTCATCCCCGGCGAGACGATGGTGGGGCACGGGCCGTTCCGCTTCCGCCTGCGCGCGTGGGACGGCCGCACGTGGCGCGTCGACGTCGTCGGCGGCACGGCCGGCTGGCACGGCTTCGACCTCGCGCCCGACGGGGACGGCTGTCGCGTGACCCACACGCTCGAGCTCGAGGGCTCGCTCGCGGGACGCCTGCGCTGGATGGCCATCGCGCCGATCCACAACTGGGCCGTCGAGGCGTTGTTCGATCGGCTGGAGCACGCGCTCGCGACCGGCGCGCCGCCCGCGCGGACGGAGCGACCGATGTCGCGCGCGGCGGCGTGGGGGCTGGCGCTGGCGCGGCGCGGAAAAAGCCGCACAGGCAACACCAACAGGCAACAGGCAATTTGATCGGGCAGTGACGGGGGCCGGCGGCGCTCGACTGCGTCGATTGCTTCGACCACACGTGCCGGGTCCTCCACACGTCGTCGTGTTCGCCTCCCGACGCCGGTCCGTCTTCCGACGCGGGCATGTGATGCGGTATGCCTGCGAGAGAGTCATGAGGTCGAGGTTGCCGACGGCGTCACCTTCATCTCAGGGCCGCGCGATCAAGGTCTTGCCGCCTATATACGGCACGAGCGGTTCCGGCACCTTCACCGACCCGTCGGGTTGCTGGCCGTGCTCGATGATCGCCGCCCACATGCGCGGCGTGGCCAGACCCAAACCCGTTGACCGGGTGCGCGAGCTCGGGCTTGTGGCCGCTGCGGCGGAAGCGGATGTTGCCGCGCCGCGTCTGGAAGTCGGTGAACATGCCCACCGACGACACCTCGAGCCAGCGGGCGACGCCCGGGCAGGCGCCGGTCGGACCTGAGCCTCAGCGGCAGTCGATCGGCGTCGCGGTGCAGGTCGCGACGTCGACCGGCGTGATCCCGGGCGTGCACGTCGGCGGCGTGCCGGGGAACCCGGTGTGCCGGTTCAGCAGGAACTGGCCGGCGAGCGCGCCGCAGCGCGCGCAGGTCTCGACGTCGATCGCGGTGAGTTTTCCACACTTTACACCACCTCGAGCGCGCGTCACCATATATGGCGCGGTGTCAGGAGGGACCATGAAACGCTTGGCTTTGCTCGCAACATTGGCTTTCGGCTGTGGCGGCAGCCGTCCCGCCCATATCGAGACGGTGCCGTCGGCGGAGCGATTTGCCGCGGCGCAAGCGGCGGTGCGCGCCGCGGAGGAGGTAGGCGCCAAGAACTATCCGAAGGCGGAGCTCTACCTCCGATACGCCACCGAGCAGCTCGGGACGGCCAGATCGTTGATGGGGCAGGACGACGGACGCGCGAGTCTGCTGTTTCTGCGCGCGACCGCCGACGCCGAGGTCGCTCTGGCGCTGGCGCGCGCCAGCCAGGCGCAGGCCGAGGCCGACCGCGCCAAGGCAGGTGGCAAATGATCGGGCGTGGGTTCGTGATGGCGGTGGGCATGTTCGCGGCGTGCGGCGGAAGCCTTCCGCCTCCGAAGGAGCTCGTGGCGGCGCGCGTCGAGTACGAACGCGCGCACGCCGGGCCGGCGAATGAGGTCACGCCCGTGAAGGTCCACGAGGCCAAGCGGGCCCTCGACCGCGCCGAGGCCGAGTTCGCGGCGAACGGCGACTCGCGCGAGACGATTGACTGGTCGTACATCGCTCTTCGACGCGCCGAGCTGGCGGAGGCAGAGGCCAGCGCGATCACGGCGACGAAGGAGCGCGACCAGATGCTGCGAGCGTTGACCGCGTCGCGACTCGCCGAAGGGGAGCGGGCGAAGGCCGAGCTCAACCAGACGAGGGAGCAGCTGGCGAAGGAAAAGGCGGCGCGCATCGAGGCCGAGGCGCGGGCGAAGAAGGCGCTCGAGGATCTGACCAAGCTCGCGGCGGTGAAGGAAGAAGCGCGCGGCTTGGTCATCACCTTGTCGGGCGCGGTCCTGTTCGCGTCGAACCAGTCGACGCTCATGCCAGCGGCGACATCGGCGCTCGACAATGTCGTCACTGCTCTGAAGTCGACGCCCGACCGGAACATCGTCGTCGAGGGACACACCGATTCGCAAGGTACGCACGAGTACAACATGGACCTGTCGCTGCGCCGCGCCCAGTCGGTCCGCGCCTACATCGTGTCGCGCGGCATCGCGCCCGAGATCATCACCGCGCAGGGGATCGGCCCCGACCGTCCAGTCGCCGACAACCGCACCCCCGAAGGGCGCGCCAACAACCGGCGCGTCGAGATCATCGTCTCGCCCGCCGAACGAAAATAGGCAGGGGCAACACGTCCGGCGTTGTCCGGTCGTTTCTCGACGGTGCCCACCTTCCAATGATGCTTACGCGCCCAGCGCGCCGAAGCTGGTCTTAGGGAATGCGCGTCCCGACCGCGTGCTGGCCGTGGTTCCGCGTCGGCGAAGGCGGGTTGGCCACGAGCGCGCCTGTTGCCTGTTGCCCCTTTCCGGGCTCCGGTCAGCCGGGCGTCAGCACCGTCTTCCCCCCCATATACGGCACGAGCGGCTCCGGCACCTTCACCGACCCGTCGGCTTGCTGGCCGTGCTCGATGATCGCCGCCCACATGCGCGGCGTGGCCAGGCCCGAACCGTTGAGCGCGTGCGCGAGCTCGGGCTTGTGGCCGCTGCGGCGGAAGCGGATGTTGCCCCGCCGCGTCTGGAAGTCGGTGAACATGCCCACCGACGACACCTCGAGCCATCGGGCGACGCCCGGGCAGTAGACCTCGAGGTCGAGCACCCGCGCCGACGAGAACGTGAGGTCGCCGCAGCATAGGTCGACCACGCGGTAGGGGAGGCCCAGGAGCTGGAGCGGCCGCTCGGCGTCCGCCAGCAGCCCCTCGTACTCGGCGGCCACGGTCTCGGGCGCGCACAGCTTGAGCAGCTCCACCTTGTGGAACTCGTGCAGGCGCTGCATCCCGCGCGTGTCCTTCCCCGCGCTCCCCGCCTCGCGCCGGAAGCACACGGTGTACGTCATGTACCGCCGGGGCATCTCCTCCTCGGGGATGATCTCGTCGCGGTGAAGGCCCATGAGCGGGACCTCGCCGGTGGGGATGGCCCACAGGTCGTCGTCGCGCAGCCGGTAGGCCTCCGCCTCGAACTTGGGCAGATGGCCCGTGCCGACGAACGTGTCGGTCTTGACGAAGTGCGGCGCGAGCACCTCGGTGTAGCGCTCGCGGTTGAGGTCGAGGCCGAAGCTCACCAGCGCGCGCAGGAGGCGCGCCCCGTCGCCGCGCAGCACCGCGAACATCGCGCCGCTGATCTTGCTCGCCCGCTCCTGGTCCCACACGCCGAGGCCGGCGGCCACTTCCCAGTGGGGGCGCCAGCCGCCGGCGGCGTAGCGCTCGTCCCAGCCGTGGGTCCGGAGCACCACGTTCTTATCCTCGGTGAGCCCGTCGGGCGTGTCGTCCGACGGCAGGTTGGGGATGCGCAGCAGCAGGTACGTCTCCCGCTCCTCGGCCGCGCGCAGATCCTCTTCGCCCTGCGCGAGCTGCGCCTTGAGCTCGGCCTGCGCGGCCTTGGCCCGCTCCGCCTCGTCGCGGCGGCCCGCCTTCATCGCCGCGCCGATCTCCTCCGAGCGACGCCGCAGATCGGCCCGCAGATCCTCGACCTTGCGGATGAGCTGGCGGCGGGCGACGGCGGCGTCGCGCGCCTCGGCGACGGTCTCGAGCGGCACGTCGCGTCGGGCGTAGCGCCGCACCGTCTCGTCGAAATCGGAGAGCAGGACGTTCCGGTCGATCACGCCCGGAGACTACCCGCAGGGCATGCGCTTGTCCATGCGCCCCCGTGGTACGCTGGCCCGCGCGCCATGAAAGACGATCCGTCGCCGCAGGACGAGGCCAGCGCCGCCACGCTCCCCGTCGACGGCAGCATATCCGGCCCCGGGCCGCCCGCCGGAGAGGAGCTGCCCCGCGGCACGTTCCTGGGCCGCTACGTCGTCCTCGACGTGCTCGGGACCGGCGGCATGGCGGTGGTCTACGCCGCGTACGATCCCGAGCTGGGCCGGAAGGTGGCGGTCAAGCTGCTCCATCGCGAGGTCCAGGGTCCGACGGGCGGCACGCGCCTTTTGCGCGAGGCGCAGGCGATGGCCAAGCTCCATCACCCCAACGTCGTCGCGGTCCACGACGTGGGCACGTTCGGCGACAGCGTGTTCCTCGCCATGGAGCTGGTCGAGGGCCGTCCGCTGCGCGCCTGGCTGGGCGAGCGCGGGCGGCCATGGCGGCAGATCCTCGACGCGTTCCTCCAGGCCGGGCGCGGGCTGGCGGCCGCCCACGCCGCGGGGATCGTGCACCGCGACTTCAAGCCCGAGAACGTGCTCGTCGGCGACGACGGCACGGTGCGCGTGGCCGACTTCGGCCTGGCGCGGCCGGCGGCATCCGAGGAGGAGCCCGACGAGAAGCCCGCGTCCCCGCCCGCGGGCTCGTCTCGGCTGACGCGCACCGGCGCGCTCGTCGGCACGCCGTTCTACATGGCGCCGGAGCAGCACCGGCGCGAGCGCTCCGACGCGCGCAGCGATCAGTTCAGCTTCTGCATCGCGCTCTACGAAGCGCTCTACCGCCAGCACCCGTTCGGGCGCGGCAAGCTCGACGACCTCGCGCGCGCGGTCCTGGCCGGCGCTGTGCTTCCCGCCCCGCCGCGCCCGCGCGTGCCGGGCTGGGTGCGCGTCGCGCTGCTGCGCGGCCTCAGCCCCGCGCCCGACGACCGCTGGCCGTCGATGGGCGCGCTCCTGGCGGCGCTGTCCCGCGACCCCGCGGCGGGACGCCGGCGTGGGCTCGTCGTGGCGGCGGTGGCGGCGGGGATGGGGCTCGGGGCGCTGGCGGTGATCGCCCTCCGCCGCCCGGCCGCCGACGCCTGCGCCGTCGCGCCCGCCTGGGACGATGCGCGCCGCGGCGCGGTCCGGGCCGCCTTCGCCGCCACCGGCAAGCCGTTCGCCGAGACCGCGGCCAAGGAGGCGATCCGCGCGCTCGACGACTACGCGGCGGTCCTCGGCGACGCGCGCGCCGCCGCCTGCCGCACCGCGGCCGAGCGCGACCCGCGCCGGGATTGCCTCGATCGGCGGCAGGCCCAGCTCGGGGCGCTGGCCGACGTGTTCGCCCGCGCCGACGCGCAGGTGGTGGAGCGCGCCGCCGCCGCCGTGGAGGCGTTGCCGCCGGTGGCCGCGTGCGCCGACGCCGACGAGGCCGCGCTCCCCGACGATCCAACGGCGCGGCAGAAGGTGACGGCCGCCCGCGCGCGCCTGGCCCACGTCGCCGCGCTCGACGCCGCGGGCAAATACAAGGCGGCGCTGCCGCTGGCCCGCGAGGTGGTGGAGGCCGCGCGCGCGGCGAATCATGCCCCGCTGGTGGCGGAGGCGCTGACGCAGCTCGGCGCGCTCGAGTTCGACAACGACGATCCCGCCCGCGCCGAGGCCACGCTCGAGGACGCGCTGTTCGCCGCCGAGGCGGCGCGGAACGATCGCGCCGCGGCCGCCGCGGCGATCCAGCTCGTGCGGGTGGTGAGCTTCGCCACGCCGCGCTACGACGAGGGCCGGCGCTGGGGTCGGATGGCGCAGGCGGTCGTCGACCGGATGGGCCCGCGCGCCCAGGGGATCGACGCGCGCCTCCTGGCGGCGCTCGGCCGACTGGAGTTCAACCGTGCCCGCTACGCCGACGCCGCGGAGCTGGAGCGGCGCGCCCTGGCGCTGCAGGAGCGGCGCGGACCGGACACACTCGCCACCGCCGACGTGCTCCTCAATCTCGCCGAGGCGCTCAACGCCGACGGCCACTACCGAGACGCGCGCGCGCCGTACCAGCGGGCGCTGTCCATCCAGCTCAGCCACCTCGGCCCGGAGCACCCCGACGTGGCATGGACCTACAAGATGCTGGGCACGCTCGCCTGGGCGGAGGGGCGCTGGGCGGAGGCGCGCGGGCACTACCTGCGCGCGATCGCCATCATCGAGCGCGCGCTCGATCCCGACGCGCTGGTGATGGCGAGCGTGGTCAACAACCTGGCCGTGGTGGACATCCGCATGGGGCGCGTCGACGACGCGGTCGCCGAGTACCGGCGCGCGGTCGACATCTGGGAGCGCAAGCTCGGCGCCGACAACCCCAAGGTCGCGATCGGACGACACAACCTGGGGGACGCCTACCTCCGCGCCGGCCGCCTCCCCGAGGCGCGCGCCGAGCTGGAGCGGGCGCGGGCGATCCTCGACCGCGCGTTCGGCCCGGATCACGTCCGCCTCGTCGGCACGCTCGCGAGCCTGTCCGAGCTCGCGCTCGCCGAGGGCAACGTCGCCGCGGCGCGCGCGATGTCCGACCGCGCGCTGGCCATCGCCGACAAGGGCCTCGGCCCCGATTCGGTCGAGCGCGCCGAGGCGCTCCACGCCAGCGGCGCGGCCCGCCTGGCGCAGGGCGACGCCGCCGGCGCGATCGAGCGGCACCGCATCGAGCTGGCGGTGTACGAGAAGGCGAGCGGGCCGGACAGCCCGTCGCTGTGCGACACGCTGGTGGCGCTGGGGCGCGCCCAGCTCGCCGCCGGCGCGGCCCCGGCGGCGGTCGCCACGCTCGAGCGCGCGGCCAGGCTCGACGGCAAGGACGCGCGCGCGCGCTTCCGTCTGGCGCAGGCGGTGTGGGCGGCGGGAGATCGGCCGCGCGCGCTGGCGCTCGCCGCGGCGGCGCACGACGAGCTCGTCGCGCTGGGGCCGACGGGCGCGCGCGACCTCGCCGACGCGCGGGCCTGGCTGACGGGCAAGCGGTAGATCATTTGAGCTTCGTGGCGCACTCCGCGATCGCGCGGCCGACCTTCTCGCGGACGTCCGGGTCGGGGTCCGTCGCCAGGTAGCGCGCGTACATCTCGGTCGCGCGCACGCAGTCGCCGGCCTTCTGCAGCGCGACCGCGGCGTCGTAGAGGAACACGGGGTGGTCCTTGGTCTCGTGGGCGCGCAGGAACAGCGCCGCCGCGGCGGCGTGGCGCCCCTCGGCGTACGCCGCGGTCGCCTTCTTGAACGCTTCCTTGGCCGCGCCGACCTGCGCCTCGATCTCGTCGGGATCGGGCAGCTCGTCCTCGTCGGTGCCCTCGGCGCGGCGCAGCTCGCTGAAACCGAGCAGCGCCAGCCTGTTGGCCTCGTCGAGATCCCCGCGCAGGAGCGCGCGCGAGGCCTCGTCGTAGCGCTTCTGCGCCCGCGGGTCGTCGACGGTGGCCAGCACGCGCAGCGCCAGGGCGAGGCGGCGCTCGCGCTCGGACTGGCCGGACAGGACCACCGTCGCCTTGCCCGGACGCGTCAGCGCCACGATGCCCGCGACCGACGCCGCCGCGACCACCAGCGCCGCCGCCGCGATCCACGGCGCGCGGCGCCGGCGCCGCGGCGGCGGCGCGCGCGTGCCGGCGAGCGCCGCGGCGGCGTCGCCCGCGGCGGCCGGGCGGTGGGCGGGGTTGCGCTCGAGGCAGGCGAGGATCGTGCGCTCCCACCGCTGGGACAGCGACGGCGCCAGGCGGCGCGGCGACCTCGGGGTCTCGCGCAGCCGCATCATGGCCGTGGCCATCGGGCTCGCGCCCACGAACGGCAGCTCGCCCGTCACCATCTCGTAGAGGACGATCCCGAACGAATAGATGTCCGAGCGGGGCGTCACCGCGGTCCCCTCGACCTGCTCGGGGGAGACATAGGCGGGGCTGCCGACGAGGGCGCCGGCGGTGAGCGAGGACGACGACGACGATTCGCGCGCCAGACCGAAATCGGTGACCACCGCGCGGACGCCGCCGTCGCCAGGCCCGGGCCCGGGGACGAGCAGCACGTTGGCGGCCTTGAAGTCGCGGTGGATGACCCCGGCCGCGTGCGCGGCGTCGAGCGCCGCCGCCATCTGCCGGGCGATGGGGAGCGCCTCGTCCTCGCCGAAACGGCCCGCGCGGTGGATCCGCTCGGCGAGATTCTCCCCCTCGAGGAGCTCCATCGTCAGGACGGGCACCGGGTTGCGCGTCCCGTGCATGACCACGTCGAAGATGCGGCACACGTTGGGGTGCGTGACCTTGCGCGCGAGCTGCAGCTCGCGGCGGAAGCGCGCGCCGGCGGCGGCGTCCGCGGCCTCGGGACGGATGATCTTCAACGCCACGCGCTGGCCGAGGAGCTGGTCCTGGGCCTCGTACACCTCGCCCATGCCGCCGCGGCCGAGGAGGCGGACGACGCGGTAGCGCTCCGCGACCACGTCGTCGGGCGCGAACGCCGCGTCGCCCGCGGCGACGGACGGCGACTGTCCCTCGAACGGCGCGGTCGGGTCCGACCCGAGGTCCGGCGGCTTCATGTAATGGCAAGTCTACCCGCTTCGGGGCGCCGCGGCGCGCCACCTCGGCAGCCACCGGCGCACGCGGGCGCGGTATGCGTCGTACTCCTCGCCGAACGTGCGCGCGAGCGTCGGCTCCTCGTAGAGGACGACGAGGAGGTGCAGCGCCAGGAGGAAAACCCCGACGTAGGCGAGCAGCGACGGCGACCGGTAGTAGAGCGCGGCCCCGGCGAGCGCGACGCCGGCCCCGAGGTACATCGGGTTGCGCACGAACCGGTATGGCCCGCGCACGACCAGCCGCCGCGGCGGATCGAACGGGGCGGGCGTCCCCCGGCCGATCGTCGCGAACGCCAGGATGCACCACAGGCAGAGCGCGCCGCCCGCGACGACGATCGCGATCCCCGCGACCTGGGCCGCGCCCGCCGCCGGGGGCGCGCGCAGGCCCGACCACTCGAGCACGCGGGCGGGCAGGAACACCAGGAAGAACGCCACGAACAGCGTCGCGTACGCCGCGGCGCGCGCGAGCGCGAACATCCGACCCCTCCTTACCCGCCCTCCCCCGCCGGATGCCCGGCGACCGCGGCGGCGATCTTGGGCCTCCGCTCGCGCCAGGTCTCGACGAGCACGTAGAGCACCGGGATGAAGAACAGGTTCAGGAACGTCGAGAACACCATGCCGCCGAACACGGCGGTCCCCAGCGAGTGGCGCGCGTTCTGCCCGGCGCCGCTGGCGAACACCAGCGGCAGGACGCCCAGGATGAACGCGAGCGACGTCATGAGGATCGGGCGGAGGCGGATGCGCGCCGCCTCGACGGCCGCGTCGGCGATGGTGCGCCCCTGGTGGCGAAGCTGCTCGGCGAACTCCACGATGAGGATGGCGTTCTTGCTGGCCAGACCGACGAGCATCACCAGACCGATCTGGCAGAACACGTCGTTGGCCAGCCCGCGCGCCCACTGCAGCAGCAGCGCCCCGAGGATGGCGAGGGGCACCGCGAACAAGATGATGAGCGGCAGCGCGAAGCTCTCGTATTGCGCGGCGAGGACGAGGAACACGACCAGGACGCCCAGGAAGAAGATGTACAGCGCCTGTCCGCCCGACTGCAGCTGCTGGAGCGAGATGCCCGCCCACTCGTAGGCCATGCCCTGGGGCAGGACCTTGCGCGCGACCTCCTCCATCGCGTCCAGGGCCTCGCCGGAGCTCGTGCCCGGCGCCGCCGATCCGTTGATCTCCGCCGAGCGGAACAGGTTGAAGTGGTTGATCGTCTGCGGCGCGACGGTCTGGGACACGCGCGTCACCGCGTCGAGGGGGATCATCACCCCCTTGTTGGACCGCACGTAGAACTGGCGGATGTCCTTGGGCTCGGCGCGGAACTCGCGATCGGCCTGGGCGTACACGCGGTACGACCTGTTGTTGAAGTCGAAGTCGTTGACGTACGCCGACCCCATGTAGACCTGCAGGGTGTCGGTGATCTGATCGAACGGCACGTCGAGGCTCTTGGCCTTCTCGCGGTCGATCTCGACCACCAGCTGCGGATCGTTGGCGGTGAAGCCGGAGAACACGCCGCGCAGGTCGGGCCGCCGGTTGGCCTCGCCCATGATGCCGAACGTCGCGCCGGCGAGCGCCTCGATCGTCGACCCGCCGCGGTCCTCGATCTCCATCTGGAATCCGCCGAACGTGCCGACGCCCTGGATCGACGGGGGCAGGAACGGGATCACGAACGCCTCGGACACGCCGAACAGCGGCCCGCGGATCCGGTTGATCACCGCCATGGCCGTGTGCTCGGCGCCCTTGCGCTCGCCGATCGGCTTGAGCGCGATGAACATGGTCGCCTTGTTGCCGCCGGCACCCGTGAACGAGAAGCCGTTCACGTTGAACAACCCCTCCATCTCGGGCGTGTCCTTGAGCATCGCCTCGATCTTCTTAGTCGTCGCGATCGTGTTCTGCAGCGACGCGCCGGGAGGGCCCTGGACGTTGATGATGATGTAGCCCTGATCCTCGTCGGGGACGAACGACGTCGGCACCTGGCCGTAGACGGACATGGTCGCGCCGAGCCCGGCGAGGAACAGGACGCCCATCACGACCTTGTGCCGCAGGGCGAACTTGAGCATGCGCCGGTACGAGTCGGTGAACCAGGCGATCGCGCGGTTGACGCCGCGGAAGAAAAAGCGCTGGGGGCGCGCGTCGTGGCGGATGAGCAGCGCCGACAGCGCCGGCGTGAGCGTCAGCGCGTTGAACGCCGACAGCGCGACGGAGAACGCGATGGTGAGCGAGAACTGCTTGTAGATGCGGCCGGCCGTGCCCGGGAACAGCGCCACCGGCACGAACACGGCCACCAGCACGAGCGAGGTGGCGATCACCGCGCCGGCCACCTCGCCCATGGCCTTGGACGCGGCGACCCGCGCCGGCTGGTTGTACTCGGCAATGTGCCGCTCGATGTTCTCGATGACGACGATGGCGTCGTCGACGACGAGCCCCGTCGCCAGCGTCAACCCGAACAGCGTCAGCGTGTTGATGGAGAAGCCGAACGCCTTGATGAAGATGAACGTGCCGACGAGGGACACCGGGATGGTGATCGCCGGGATGAGCGTCGACCGCCACGACTGGAGGAAGATGAAGATGACGAGGATCACCAGCACGATCGCCTCGATCAGCGTGGTGAGCACCTCGCGGATCGAATCGCGCACCGCGATCGTCGGGTCGAACGCGATGTGGTAGGTGAGCCCGGGCGGGAACGCCTTGGCCAGCTCGACGACCACCGCGCGGGCGTCGCGCTGCACGTCGAGCGCGTTGGCGTTGGGGAGCTGGATCACGCCGAACCCCAGCGCGTCCTTGCCGTTGTAGCGGAGGACGGTCGAGTAGTCCTCGGCGCCGACCTCGGTGCGCCCGACGTCCTTGAGCAGCACCAGCGTGCCGTCCTCGACGTTCTTGAGGATGAGCCGTCCGAACGCCTCCGGGTCGGCGAGGTGACCGGCCGCGCGCACGCTGATCTGCATCGCCTGCCCCGGCGGCGCCGGCTCTTTCCCCACTTGCCCCGCCGCCACCTGCACGTTCTGCTCGCGCAGCGCCTTCACCACGTCGGACGCGGTCAGCTTGCGCGCCGCCAGGCGCACCGGGTCGAGCCACAGCCGCATGGCGTACTTGCGCTCGCCGAAGATGCGCACGTCCCCCACTCCCTTGACCCGCTTGATCGCGTCCTTGAGGTAGACGTCGATGTAGTTGGAGATGAACGCGTTGGAGTACTCGCCGTGCTCCGCGTACACGGCGGCGGCGAACACGAACGAGCCGGTGTTCTTGGCGACCGAGACGCCGGTGTTCTTCACCTCGTTGGGCAGGCGCCCCAGGACCTGCGACACGCGGTTCTGCACGTCGACGGCGGCGAGGTCGATGTCGCGCTCGAGGTTGAACGTCACGGTGATGGTGCACGTGCCGTCGTTGCCGCTGGCGGACTGGATGTAGCGCATCCCCTCGACGCCGTTGATGCTCTGCTCGAGGGGCGTGGTGACCGCCGACTCGACCACCTGCGCGTTCGCGCCCGTATATACCGCCGTCACCGTCACCTGCGGGTCGGCGAGCTGGGGGTACTGCGCGATCGGCAGCGACGGGATGGTGATCGCCCCGCCGATGACGGTGAGGATCGCGCACACGCTGGCGAACACCGGCCGCCGGATGAAGAAGTCGACGAACATCGGGCCTCCTACTTCTCGGCGGCGATGGGGGCGCCGTCGCCGAGCTTCTGCAGGCCGCTGACGACCACCTTCTCGCCGGCCTTGAGGCCGGAGAGCACCACGTACGCGTTGGCGGTGAGCTCGCCCAGCGCGACCGCGCGCTGCTTGGCGACGAGCGCGCCGTCGTGGCTCTCGGCCACGTAGACGAACGTCTGCCCGTTGAGCCGCACCACCGCCAGCGCCGGCACGGACACGCCCTCGTGCGTGCTCCATACCACGCGCGCCCGCACGAACTGCTCGGCGCGCAGCTTGGCGCCCTCGTTCTGGACGTCGGTCTTGATCAGGATCGACTGCGTGTCGGCGTTCACCTGGGGCGAGATGAAGTAGACGTGCCCGGTCCCGAGCGGGACGCCGGTGCTGTCGAGGACCTCGACCTCCATGTCGCGGCGGAGCTGGCCGGCCCGCTCGATGGGGATGGACACGTACGCCTCGAGCGCGCCGTTGTCGTCGACGGTGGTGAGCACCGTCGCCGTCGTCACGCGATCGCCCACGCGCACCGGGATGTCGCCGACGACGCCGTGCGCCGGGGCCACGATGCGGTAGTAGTCGAGCTGGACCTCGTTCTGGCGGATCTGCGCGCCGAGCGCGTCGACGTCGGCCTGCGCAGAGTCGCGGTTGGCCTTGGCCTGATCGAGCTCCTGCTTGGACACTGCCGCCTCGTCGTAGAGGCGCTGGATCCGCTCCAGCTGCTGCTTCGCGTAGGCGAGCGAGGCCAGGCGAGCGGCCCGCGTGGCCTGGGCGCTGGCGACCGCCGCCTGCTGGCGGCTGGCGTCGATCTGCATGAGCGGCGTCCCCGCGTCGACGGTGTCGCCCGACTTCACGAAGATCTTGGTGAGCTGCCCCTCGACCTGGGGCTGGACCGTGATCGAGCGGCGCGACTTGAGCGTGCCGATGTACTCCGAGGCGTCCTGGATCGACCCGGCGACGAGCGTCTGCAGCTTGACCGCCGCCGGCGGCGGCGGACCGCCCTTGCCGGCACTGGCCGGCTGGTTGCATGCCGCAAGGCCCAGGAGCAACAACGGAACCAAGCGTCGATCCATCCCTGCCTCCGAGGTAGTCGCCTAGCCGAGATTCGATGCCGCCGGGGGCTCGATCGTCACACGCGTGACGTGCCAGGCGATGTAGGAGAGCCGCGGCGGGGAGCAGCGCGGCAAGCATATACGCAGCTCCGGGCAGTTGCACGACGCGCCGCGGCGTGGCCGCTCACGCGCTCGCCACGGTCAGCGTCCGCGCGCGCTGCTCGCGCGCCCGGATGTCGGCGGCGACGTGGCGCGACGCGGCCAGCGCGGCCAGGCCCGCGCTCAGCACCGCCGCGGCGGGGAGCAGGAACGCCCCGCGCAGCGTCCAGCGGTCCGACAGCAGGCCCATGACGAAGCTCGACGGGCCGGTCCCGAACGTGTGCAGGAAGAACACGAACGTCGCCTGCGCGGTCGAGGCGTCGGCGTCGTCGACGACGTCGTCGATCGTCGCCGCCATCGGGCCGTTGTAGAACGCGATGAAGAAGAACAGCAGCCAGCCGCAGGTGAAGTACGGGACGCCGGTGTCGAGCACCACCACGCCGAGGGCGAACGGGACCGACGCGAGGAAGCCGAGCGCGATGGTGCGCGTGCGGCCGGCGAGGTTGCGCCGCTGCAGCCAGTCGGCGAGCATGCCGCCGCCCACCACGCCCAGGACGCCCGCGGTGGCGGTGATGACGAAGTAGATGGGGATCGCCTGCTCCTTGGTCAGCCCCTTGTAGCGCGTCGTGAAGTCCACGATCCACGCCGTGTAGCCGCCGGCGGCGAACGAGATGAGGATCCCGGACACCAGCATCCAGCGGAGCGTCGGGGTCTGCAGCGTACGCCAGCCGTCGCGCAGCATGACGCGGAAGCGCGGGCGCGAGGTGAGCTGCGCGCGGTGCGCCGGCACGTCGAGGATGAGCGCGAGGAAGCCGAGGACCATGCCGGGGACGGCGACGACCTCGAACGCGGCGGGGAAGCCGAGGATGCCGCCGACCGCGAGGCCCACGCAGGCGCCGGCGAACATCCCGCCGTTGAAGATGCCGACCACGCGCGCCTTGTGGTCGGGGAACGTCTCGCACAGGATCGCATTGGCCGACGGGCCGTAGGCGGCCTCGCCCACGCCGACCGCGCCGCGCAGGAGCAGCATCGACACGAACCCCCACGCGTAGGCCGAGAAGAACGTCGCCGCCGACCAGATGAGCACGCCGACGCCGATGATCTTCCGCCGGTCGAAGTGGTCCGCCGCCCAGCCCAGCGGCAGCGTGGCGACCGCATGCACGATGAAGAAGGCGCCCAGAAACGAGCCGATCTGGGCGTCGCTGAAGTGGAATGCGGCGCGCAGATCGTCGTACATGGTGACGAGCACCAGGCGATCGACGTAATTGAAGAAGTTGATGACCGTCAGCAGTCCGACGACGTAGTAGGCGTAGCGCCGCGAGCGCATATGGCGGTGAAAGGTAGCAGGCGCCGGCGGCGCGGGGGAAGCTTTAACCCATGCCCTCGCCCAATGACGACGAATGCGTCAAGTTTTCGAGCGGTGCCGTTGCCGTCCGGAATGGGGGGCTCGGGGGGAGCTCTCGCACGCCGCAGGCGCGCGTCACGAAGGGGCTCCCCCCGAACTGAGGACCGACGCGAAGCGGCGGTCCGGAACCTGCGGCGAAGCGCCGTAGGCGCGGAGCCAGGTCACGGCCGCGCGTCCGGCCGCGACCCGCGGGGCTCGGGCGAGCCGATGGGCGGGTGGACGTCGTGCTCGTCGCGGTGTGGGGCGGCGACGCGGTCGCCTTCCTGCGCGCCGGACGTGCGCGCGAGGTAGCTGTCCACCGACCAGCGCTTGGCGCCGACGACGGTGTAGACCACCAGCAGGAACAGCACCAGCACGCTGAGCTCGAGCGTCATCGCGTCGGTGAACAGCCCCTGCTTGGCGTGCACGAACACGATCGCGCCGGCGAGGACGGGGATCTGGACCGCGGCGGCCAGCCGCGTGACGAGGCCGACGGCCATGAGCAGCCCGCCGGCGAGGTGCGCCGCCACCACGTAGTGGGCGACGATGGCGGGCGCGAAGCCGACGGCGACGCGCACCTCCTCGGAGAGCGCCATCATGTGACCGATGAACGCCACTCCCTTGGCGAACAGGGCCAGGCCGACGTAGATGCGGAGGACGTCCAGGGCGTCTTCGCGGTGGGCGTCGATCCACTGCCTCATGCTGTCCACGCTTGCCATCTACGACCTCCTCCAGCGCCCCGGGGTGGGCGGGCCCACACTGGCGCCGTCGCGGGAAGACCTGGAGATAGCCTAGCATCTTTTACCAGTGGTTGGCTCCCTGCCGGCGGTGGTACGCGGGGACGAACGTTCGGCGCCGGCCACGTCGACGGGGGCGGTTATCTCGCGCGCCGCCGCCATAGGAAGTAGACGGGCACGCCGATGGCGATGATCCCCGTGCCCACGAGCGCGTTGCGGGGGTCGGCGACGAACGTGTTGAGCACGATGCCCGCGCCGGCGAGCGCGAACGCCACGGGGACGTAGGGATAGAGCGGCGTGGGAAACGGCCGCGGCGCGCCGGGGAGCTTGCGGCGGAACACGAGGAGCGCCACGCCCGCCAGCGCGAAGAAGATCCAATCGGCGAAGACCGCGTAGCCGAGGAGCTGGTCGTAGGTGTTCGTCAGCGCGAACGCGGCGGCGAGGATCCCCTGGGTGACGATCGCCGCGACGGGGGCGTGGGTGCGCGGCGACACGCGGGCGACGCGGGCGAAGAACAGGCCGTCGCGCGCCATGGCGTAGTACACGCGGGGCGCGGTCATGAGCGCGAGGTTGAGGAAGCCGAACGTGGACACGATGACGAGGATGCCGACCGCGTCCGCGCCGCGCTCGCCGACGAGCCGGGCCGCCACGTCGGCGGCCGGCGTGCGCGTCGCGGCCAGCGCCGGCGCGCCGAGCACGTGGACGTAGGCCACGTTGGCGCCGACGTAGACGGTGATCACGATGGCGACGCCGGCGAGGATCGCGCGGGGCAGCTTGCGCTCGGGCTCGCGGATCTCCTCGGCCACGAAGCACGCGTTCTGCCAGCCGCCGTAGGCGAACATGGCGGGCACGAGCGCGGCGAGGAACGCCGACGCCAGGCCGGCGCCGCCGAGGCCCGGCGGGACGAGCGGGCGGAACGTGATGCCCGAGGCGCCGGCATGGGCGAGCGCGCCGGCGGCGAGCGCGCCCAGCGCCAGCGTCTTGCCGACGGTGATGATGTTGACGAGCACGGCGCCGGGCTTGATGCCCAGCGCGTGGAACGCCGCGACCGAGACCATGATGCCGACGGCGAGCGGCGTCACCGCCGCGGGCGAGAGCCCCGCCACGCGCACGACGTACTCGGCGCACGCGACGGCGACGGCGGCGGTCGCGCCCGACTGGATGATGAACAGCAGCGACCAGCCGTGGAGGAACCCGACCAGCGGGTGGAACGCCTCGCGGAAGAACGCGTACTGGCCGCCCGCGCGCGGCATGACCGTGGACAGCTCGGCGAACACGAACGCACCGCACAGCGCGATCAGCCCGCCCGCCGCCCACACCGCCAGGATGAGGAACGGCGTGCCGACCTTCTGCGCGACCACGTACGGGTTGATGAAGATGCCCGAGCCGATGATCCCGCTCACGACGATCATCGTCGCGTCGAAGAGATTCAGCCTGCGGGCGAGCCGCGGCGTCGCATCCGGCGGCGTCACCGTGGGTCGATTCCACCACGCGGGCGGGCCGCGGGCAACGGCCGCTGGTATGCTGCGGTCGATGCGCGCTGTCTCCCTCGCGTTCGCGCTCGCGCTTGCCGCCTGCGGGGCCTCCACCCCGCCGCCGCCCGCGCCCGCGCCGACCGCCCCGCCCGCCCCGATCGCATCGACCGACCACGTGGCGGACCACGTCCATCACCGCTTCGATGACGTCGAGCGGTGGGTCAGGGTCTTCGACGATCCCGACCGCGACGCCTGGCAGCGGCCGGCAGAGGTGGTGGCGATCCTGCGCGTGGCCCCGGGGATGACCGTGGCGGACCTCGGCGCGGGCACCGGCTATTTCCTGCCCCACCTGAGCCCGGCCGTCGGTCCCACGGGGCGCGTCCTGGCGCTCGACGTCGAGCCCGCGATGGTGCGCTACATGCGCGACCGCGCGGCGCGCCAGGGCCTCACCAACGTCGTCGCCAGCGCGGTCCCGCCCGACGATCCGCGGCTCCCTCGCGCCGGCGTGGACCGCGTGCTCATCGTCGATACGTGGCACCACTTGCCCGATCGCGCCGCCTACAGCGCCAAGCTGGCGGCGGGGCTCAAACCGGGCGGCATGGTCGTGGTGGTGGACTTCACCAAGGAGAGCCGCCTCGGCCCGCCGCCGGCGGCGCGCGTGGCGCCGGAGGACGTCGTCGCGGAGCTCCGCGCCGGCGGCCTCGACGCCGAGATCGTCACCGAGACGCTGTCCGAGCAGTATGTCGTGATCGGGCGGAGGCGCTGATGGGCGTGGAGCAGATCGTACCGGTGCAAGGTCCCGTGCCCCTCGCCCCGGTGCTGGACCGCCTGGCCGCGGCCGGCTGCCCCTGCACGGTGCTCATGATCGACGGCGCGCTGTGGCCCCCGGGCCGCCCCGTGCCCGACGGGTGGCGGGAGGCGCGGCTCAAGACGCCGGCAGGCATGGTCACGCTGGCGCGCCGCCCTGACGGCATCGCGCTGGTCGTTTTCGGCAACGCCGGCGACGAGCTGCGCGCGGCGCAGGCGGCGATCGCGAGGGCTTTGGTAGGTGGTTAGTGGCGTCTACCGTCGTGCACGCGCGGCGCCGAGTAGCTCGGCCGGCTGAACGTCTGCGAGTGGTACGTGGGCGCCTGCATCCGCATCGGCGGCGCCTGCATCCGCATCGGCGGCGCTTGCATCCTCGCCTCGTTGAACCGCGGCGTCGCGTACTGCGGTCGCGGCGCCACGTTCGGCCGGTAGAACGTGCGCGGCTGCATGCGCTGATCGTGGAAGCGCGGCTGCTCCTGCGGCTGCTGCTGCGGTTGCGGGCCGCGGAACTGCGGCTGCGGCTGGGGCTGCTGCTGCGGCTGCGGGCCGCGGAACTGCGGCTGCGGCTGCTGCTGCGGCGCCCGGTACACCGGTTGCTGCTGCGGCGCACGGTACTGAGGCTGCGACGGCACGCGGTACTGCGGCTGGCCGCGCTGATCCCACGTCCGCCCCGCCGGTCCCGGCGCCGCGCCCAGGCGAGGCTCCACGTTGAACCGCGGCAGCGCGCGCGGCGCCACGTCGGCGAGCCGCTGCGACGGCACGTGCACGACCGGACCGGCGTTGTAGCGCACCGACGTCCCGCTCGCGAGAGGCATCGCCCGATCGTTGCGGATCACCCGCGTGCTCGCGAACACCGTCGCGTTCCTGCGCTGGTCGAAGAAGCGCATCCGCGGGCTGCCGAGCTCGCCGGCGCCGGTGAAATGCCAGCCCGGGCGGCGGTAGTCGTGCACGCGCACGCCCCCCGGCGCAAGCGGCGCCCACCCCACGTAGCCGTGGCCGGAGCGCCAGCTCACCCAGCCGGGGCCCCAGACCGTCCCGGGGATCCAGCACCAGCCGTGGCTGCGCAGGATGACCCAGCGCCCGTAGTGGAACGGCGCCCAGCCCCAATCCCAGTCGGAGACCCAGGTCCAGCCGAACTCGCTGAACACCCAGTGCCCGCCTGTGGCGTAGGGCGAGAAGCCGTAGCCGACCACCGTCACCGACGGGATCCAGACGCGCCCGTAGCTGACGTCGTCGTACCAGTCGCCGTAGGGGGCCAGCGTCGAATCGAACTGCCGATAGGCGCCGGGGTCGTAGCCTTCGTCGTACTGCGACGAGCCGTCGTCGTCGTCATACACCTGGCCCTGGCCGTTCTGGTAGGGGTCGACCGGTTGCTGTTCGTCCTCGTCCTGATAGTCGTCGTAGGGCGGCATCTCCTGCGCGGCCGCCCGACCTGCCGTGATTCCCAAGCCCGCGAGCATGGTCACGAACGTGAGCATCTTCATGGTATCTGCCTCGATCCCTGGGACGGCGGACGGGCCATCCTTATTCACGGGACCTACCCCTATCATCCCCCAGAACCGCGGGCCGGCAAGCGGATAGAGTGCCGGAAGGCGCGCGGAGGACGCTGAGAATCGTCGTGATTCTGGCAGGTTGGCGCGCGCGACGTGGCCTCTCAAGGACCGGCCGGGCCGGTCGAGGCTAGAGATGTGCAGAGCGTGCCGCGCGTGCTGTTCGTGGATGACGAGCCCGGAGCTCTTCGAGAGCTCGAAGGACAGCTGCGGGCGCGGCGGGTCGGGTGGGAGGCGTCGTTCGCGCTGGGCGGCGAGCGCGCGCTGGAGGAGGTCCGGCAGCGTCCGTTCGACGTCGTCGTGACGGACATGCGCATGCCGGGGCTCGACGGCGACGCCGTGCTCCAGGTGGTGAAGAATCAGCACCCGGCCACGACGCGCATCGTCCTGGCGGGGCGCGCCGATCGGGGCGCGGTGATGCGCTCGCTGGGCGTGGCGCAGATCGTCCTCGCCAAGCCCTGCCCCGTCGAGGAAGTGATCGGCGCCGTCGAGCGCGCGTCACGCCAGCGCGAGATCCTGCGCGAAGATCGGCTGGTGCGGATGGTGGGCAAGGTGAACCGCCTGCCGTCGCCGCCCAAGAGCTACTGGGCGCTCACGCACGCGCTCGACGACCCGGAGTGCACCGTCGCCGCCGTGGTGCGCATCATCGAGGGCGACCCCGCGATGGCGGCGAAGCTGCTGCAGATCGCCAACTCGGCGTACTTCGGGTCGGGCCGGCGCGTGTCGGGGATCGAGCCGGCGGTCGTGATGCTCGGGCTCGAGCTGGTGCGCACGCTGACGCTCGCGGCGCACGTGTTCCAGCTCGGCGACGGGCTGCCGGGCTCGGTGGCGGCGGCCTTGACCCGCATCCGCGATCATTCGTTCATGGTCGCGCGCGTGGCGCGCGTGCTCGCCCAGGGCGCGGAGCGCGGGGAGGAGGCGTTCACCGCGGGGCTCCTGCACGACATCGGCCTCGTGGTGGTCGCCGTGACCCAGCCCGAGGCGTTCATCGCCGTCGAGGCGGCGCGGCGCGCCGGCAAGCCGAGCGTCCAGTCGGAGCGGCGGATCGCGGGTGCGACCCACGCCGATATCGGGGCCTACCTGCTGGGGCTGTGGTGGCTTCCCGCCGGGATCGTCGAGGACGTGCGCCACGTGGACGAGCCGTCGCGGGCCGATCCCTCCCGCTGGGGCACGATCGCGGTCCTGCACGCGGCCGACCGGCTGGTGAAGGAAGCGACGAACCCTGAGGAGCCGGCCGAGCTCGACCTCGAGTTTCTCGCCCAGGCCGGCGTCGCGTCGAAGATCGATCTGTGGCGGGCGCTGGCGCGGAAGGAATTCGAGCGGTAGCGTCTCGCCTTTCCGCGCGCGTCCCATTTCCGGGCAGTTTCGGCTCGCGCGCGCCCATCGGCGGGCAAGCCGCAGTTAGCGCTTGACAACGCGCGCCGCCAGCCCGACGAGAGTACCCTCACCGGGTCAGGAGGCCATCATGCAGATCATTCGATCGAGCAAGGTTGCCGTGGTGTGCGCTTTCAGCGTCCTCGCCGTCGGCACCGGCGCCGACGCCAAAGGGGCGAAGGAAGCCGCGGGCAAGATCCCCATCACCACATCCTCGAACGAGGCGCGCGAGCTCTACCTCAAAGGACGCGATCTCAACGAGAAGCTGCGCGCGACCGACGCGCATGCGCAGTTCGAGGCGGCGGTCGCGAAGGACAAGGACTTCGCCCTCGCCTACCTAGGGATGGCGCAGTCGTCGGGCAGCGCGAAAGAGCTCTTCGCCGGGATCGATCAGGCCGTGGCGCTGTCCGGCAAGGTCTCGGAGGGCGAGCGCCTGCTGATCCAGGGCGCGGAGGCCGGCGGCAAGGGGAACCTGGCCGGGCAGAAGGAGGCGTATCTCAAGCTGACCAAGGCGTTCCCCAACGACGAGCGCGCCCAAAATCTCCTCGGGGGGTACTACTTCGGGCAGCAGGACTGGGCCAACGCGATCGCAGCATACCAGAAGGCGGTGAAGATCAACCCCGAGTTCTCCCAGCCCTACAACCAGCTCGGCTACGCCTACCGCTTCATGGGCAAGTTCGACGACGCGGAGAAGACGTTCAAGAAGTACATCCAGCTCATCCCCAACGATCCCAACCCCTACGACTCGTACGCGGAGCTACTCATGAAGCTCGGCCGGTTCGACGAGTCGATCAAGAGCTACGAGAAGGCGCTGTCGGTGGATCCCAACTTCGTCGCGTCATACATCGGCATCGGCAACAACTACATGTTCATGGGGCGCGGCGAGGACGCGCGGAAGAGCTTCGGCAAGCTCCTGGCCAACGCCCGCAACAACGGGGAGAAGCGCCAGGCCCTGTTCTGGACGGCGATGTCGTACGTGCACGAGAGCGCGACCGACAAGGCGCTCGCCGAGATCGCGAAGCAGAGCGAGGTGGCGACGGCGGCGAAGGACATGGTCGCGCTGTCGGGGGACTACAACGTCATGGGCAACATCCTCCTCGAGGCGGGCCGGACCGACGACGCGGCGGCGAAGTTCAAGCTGCAGCAGGAGACGATCGCGGCTTCCGACGCGCCGGCCGGCGTGAAGGAGCAGGCGCTGCGCAACAAGCTCTTCGACGAGGGTCGCATCGCCCTGGCCAAGAACGATGTCGCCACGGCCAAGGCCCGCGCCGACGCCTACGACAAGGCGGTCGCGGCCTCGACGTCTCAGAACGCGTTCGAGAAATGGCAGACGCACCAGCTGCGCGGGATGATCGCCATCGGCGAGAAGAACTTCCCCGTCGCGGTGAAGGAGCTCGAGCAGGCCAACAGCCAGGATCCGCGGGTCCTCTACCTGCACGCGGTGGCGCTGCAGGGCAAGGGCGACGCCAAGAAGGCGCGCGAGATGGCGGAGAAGGCCGCCAACTTCAACGGCCTGAACGGCAACTACGGCTACGTGCGCGCGAAGGCGCGCCAGATGCTCGCCAAGAGCTGATCCCCTTTCTTGCCCCCTCCGCCGCGCGATGCGACAACATCGACGTGGCACCCCCGACGCGCCGCGAGGTCCTACGCACGATCGCGATCGGCGCCGCCGGCCTCGGCGCCGGCTGCTTCACCGGGCGGGCGCCGCGCCCGGCGGCGCGCCCGAGCCTCGCCCCGGTGCGCGTGTCGGCCGCGCGCGAGATCCGCACCATCGTCGGCCTGCGCCCGTTCCGCCCGGCGGGCTTCGTCGTGCGCGCGGACAAGCTCGGCGACAAGCTCGTCGTGCAGAACTACGGCCACGGCGGCGGCGGCGTCACCCTGTCGTGGGGCACCGCCGACCTGGCGGCGCGCCTGGCGCTCGAGAGCGGGGCGCGGCGCGCCGCCGTCCTCGGCTGCGGCGCGGTGGGCCTGGCGACCGCGCGCCTCCTCCAGCAGCGCGGCGTGGCGGTGACGATCTACGCCGCGTCGCTGCCGCCCGACA
>DATFWE010000036.1:0-5605 GCA_035259575.1 Haliangiales bacterium | reverse complement strand
TTCATCCGTGAGGTCTGGTTCACGATGCTGAAGCGGCTGAGGCTCACCCGCCACGACCTCCCGCCGGCCAAGAGAGTGAACGCGACGACGACTCCGCCCGCCGCGTAGAGAGGCGCAAGTGGCTGCCAAAGACATCGCAATCATTGGATTGGCCTGTCGATTCCCCCAGGCCGACGACGTCGACGCCTACTGGCGGAACATCCGCGGGGCGCGCGTCTGCTTCTCCGAGATCCCCAAGGATCGCTGGGATCACAGCCTGTACTACCACCCGAGCTCGCGCGAGACCGACAAGACGTACGCGCGCAAGGTCGGGCTCCTGGGCGATGTCTACCAGTTCGCGGCGCTGCACTACAACATGGCCCCGCTGCGGGTGAAGGTCACCGATCCGCAGCACCGCATCCTCCTCGACGCGATGAAGAACGCGCTCGCCGACGCCGGCTACGAGGAGCGCCCCTATCCCAAGCAGACGACCGGCGTGTTCATCGGCGCGTCGGTGTCCGAGCACAAGGACATCGTGACGGCGCGGCTGCGCGCGCCCGCCCTGATGAACGGGCAGTTCGGGCGCGTTCCGGCCGCGCTGCCGCAGGAGGTCAAGGAGGCGATCGTCGAGGACGTGACGCCCATCCGGGCGTTCTCGATGGCGGGGAATCTGCTCAACATGATGGCGGCGACGGTGGCCCAGACGTTCGATCTGGGCGGCCCGGCGTTCACCATCGACGCCGCCTGCTCGTCGTCGCTGGTGGCCGCCTATGAGGCGGTGCAGTACCTGCGCATGGGGCAGTGCGATCTCGCGCTCGTCGGCGGGGTGTACCTCAACCTGACGCCCGACAACCTGATCGCGTTCTCGCGCATCGGCGCGGTGTCCAAGGCGGACGCCTGTCGTCCGTTCGACGCGGACGCCGACGGGTTCGTGCTGGGCGAGGGCGTGGGGTCGGTCGTGCTCAAGCGCCTCGACGACGCGCTGCGCGACGGCGACCACGTGTACGCGGTCATCCGCGGCGCCGGCATCAACAACGACGGGCGCAGCGAGGGGCCGATGACGCCGCGCAAGGGCGGCCAGATCGACGTCCTGGCGCGCGCGTACGCCGACGCCGAGATCACCCCCGACACGGTGGGGTTCATCGAGGCGCACGGGACGGCGACGGGCGTGGGCGATCCGACCGAGGTCGCGGCGCTGAAGGAATACTACGGCAAGCACGCCGCCGGCCCGGTGCGCGCGGTGATCTCGTCGGTGAAGGCGAACATCGGCCACACGATGAGCGCGGCCGGCGTCGCCGGGCTGATCAAGGCGGCGCTGGTCGTGCACGAGGCGAAGATCCCGCCGCAGGCCGCCTACGCGACGCCCAACCCGGCGCTCGAGCTCGAGGAGGGCGGCTTCCGCGTGGCGCAGGCGGAGGAAGACTGGCGCCAGGCGGGCCCGAAGCGCGCCGCGGTGAGCTCGTTCGGGTTCGGCGGCACGAACTGCCACCTCGTCCTCGAGGAGGCGCCGGCCGCCGAGCCGCGCGTCGAGGCGCGCCCGGTGCCGGTGGTGCTCAGCGCCCCGACGCCGGAGCTCCTCGCGCGGCACCTCGACGAGGTGCGGGTCGCGCTGCGCGGCGGGCTCGCCGCCCGCGCCGGCGCGGCCGACGTGGCCTACGCCGCGGCGACGCGCACGCGCGAGGCCGCGCGCGTCGGGTTCGTGGCGCGCGATCGCGACGAGCTGCTGGCACGGCTCGACGACGCCGCGCGCGCCGTCGCCGCCGGCAAGGGCGAAAAGGGCGTCTTCTACGCCGCCGCGCCGCTGGAGGAGAAGGATCGCCAGGTGGCGTTCCTGTTCCCGGGACAGGGCGCGCAGGCGGTGGGGCTGTGCCGCGCGCTCTACGAGCGGTTCCCGCGCTTTCGCGCGCGCCTCGACGAGCTGGCGACCGGCATCGACGGTGCGCTGCCGCGGCCGCTCCTGTCGTATCTCTATCCGGCGCCGCCGTTCGACGTGGATCTCGCCACGCGCGAGCTGACCGCGACCGAGGTGTGCCAGCCGGCGATGGCCGCGCTGGGACTCGCGCTCGCCGACTTCCTCGAGTCGCTGGGCGTGGCCCCCGTGGCCGCGGCGGGGCACAGCCTGGGCGAGTTCGTCGCCGCGGGCGCGGCGGGGCTGCTCTCGCCCGAGGCGGCGCTCGGCTTCGTCGCCGACCGCGGCCGGATCATGGCCGGCCTGCGCCTCGCCGACGCGGGCGCGATGGCGGCCATCGCCGCCGAGCGCAAGGACGTCGAGCCGTTCGTCGCCGGCGTCGACGGCGTCGTCCTGGCCAACCTCAACCACCCGACGCAGATCGTCGCGTCGGGCGCCACCGCCGGCGTCGTCGCGCTGGTGGACAAGCTCAAGGCCGCCGGGATCCAGGCGACGCGGCTCACCGTGTCGCACGCGTTCCACTCGCCGCTCCTGGCCGGGGCGACCGAGCCCCTGGCCGAGCGCATCGCCCGGCTCGAGATCCAGGCGCCGCGCTACCCGGCGGTGAGCTGCATCGAGCCCGGGCCGTACGCGGTGGACACCGCGCGGAAGACGTTCGCGGCGCACGCGACCGCGCCGGTCAACTTCATGGCCGGCGTGGAGGCGTGCGCGGCGCTGGGTGCCAGGGTGTGGGTGCAGGTCGGCGCGGGCACCGCGCTCCTCACCATGGCGCGGAGCACGCTGGCGGCGCGAGGCGCGCGGCCGGCGGCGCTGGTGTCGTTGGCGCAGACCGAGGCCGACGACACGACGAAGCTGTGCGAGGCTCTGGCGGAGCTGGCGGTGCTGGGGGTGCCGGTGTCGCTGTCCTCGCTGCTTCACGGCGAGGCGCGGCCCGCGTGGCTGCCGCCCACGCCGCTCGTCACCGAGGAGTATCGTTCCGTGACCCGAGAGCCTCGTCCCGAGCTCAAGCTCGACATCGCGCCGTCCGCGGCGGCGGCTCCCAGCGACGCGCTGGTGAAGCTGTTCCAGGACCAGATGGATGTGCTCAAGGCGCAGACCGAGATCATCCGTCGCCAGACCGAGGTGCTCTCCGGCAAGCCGCTGCCCGTCGCGGCCGCGCTTCCGGCCGCGGTTCCGGTTCCGGCCCCGACTCCGGTCGCGGATCCGGCGCCGGTTGCGGCTCCGGTTCCGGCTCCGGTTCCGGCCCCGCCTCCCTCCGGCGTCCACGATCGCCTCACCGATCTCGTCGCCGCGGTCTCGGCGTTCCCGCGCAGCGGCATCGACCCGGACAAGCGCCTCATCGGCGACCTCGGCTTCGATTCGCTCATGGTGGTGGAGCTCGTCGGCAAGGCCAGCGAGGCGTTCCCCGGCCTGGGAACGCTGCCCAAGTCGCTGTTCGTGAACGACCCGTCGGTGCGCGCGGTCGCCCAGCACATCGAGCAGGCGCTCGCCGGCAAGCCGGTCGCCGCCCAGGCGCGCCCCGAGGCCCCGCTCACCCGCTACGTGCCGGTGTGGGAGGCGCGGCGCGCCCCGGCGCTGCCGCCCGGTGCCGACCCGCCCTTCGCCGGACCGGTGGCCATCCTCGGCGGCGGCACGGCGCGCGCGGCGCTGGTGCGCCGCCTCAACGAGCTCGGCCGCAAGGTCGCCGAGCACAACGGCGTGCCGGAGGCGCGCACGATCATCGATCTCCGCCCGCTCCACAGCGACGGCTCGCCCCGCGACGAGGTCCTCGCGTCCCTGGCGGTGCTGCAGTCGGCCGGGCGCGTGCAGACCTACGTCGTGGCCCACCCGCCCGGCGCGGCCCTCGCCGGCTTCGCCAAGGCGCTCGGGCGCGAGCGCCCCGACGCGTTCGTCAAGGCGATCGCCGTCGACGGCGACCCGATCGACCCGATCGTCGCCGAGCTCACGACCACCGACGCCACCGTCGAGGTGTCGTGGACCGGCGGCGTCCGCCGCGTCGTCGCGCTCGAGCCGGCTCCGGCCGCCGGGGGCAGCCTGCGCGACGGTCTGGTCGCGCTCGTCGCCGGCGGGACGCGCGGCCTCGGCCTCAAGATCGCCGTGGACCTGGCGCGCCGCCACCGGGCCAAGGTCGCGCTCCTCGGGCGCGGCGACGGCGACGACGCGGTCGCGGCGGTTCGTGCCGCCGGCGGCGAGGCCCTGTTCGTGCGCGCCGACGTCACCGACGCGGCGGCGGTCGCGGCCGCCGTCGCCGAGGTCCGCCGCCGCCTGGGGCCCATCGAGGTGTGCGTGCACGCCGCGGGCGTCCTCGCCGACGCCCCGGTCGCGCAGAAGGATCTCGGCGCGGCCGCCCGGGTGGTCGACGTCAAGGCGGGCGGCGCCGAGGCGCTCCTCGCCGCCACCGCCGGCGATCCGCTGCGCACGTTCCTCGTCCTCACGTCGTGGGCGGGCCGGTTCGGCAACGCCGCCCAGACCGAATACGCCGCGGCGAACCACTGGGTCGCCGCCCACGCGCCCGCCTGGGGCGCGCGCCGGGGGGCGCGCGTCGTCGCGCTCGACCTCCCCCCGTGGGAGGGGACCGACATGGTCGCGTCCATTCCCGAGCCGGTGCGCGCGGCCATGCGCGAGGCAGGCGTGACGTTCCTCGACGACGCCGCCGGCCTGCCGGCAATCGCCGACGAGCTCGCCGCCGAGGGCCCGTCGGGCGAAGCGCTCCTCGGCCGCGACGTCCCGGCGGCGGAGCGCGTCGACCGCGCCGTCCTTCGCCTCACCACCGCGAGCCTGCCGCTCCTCGAGGACCACCGCGTCAACGGCCACCCCGTGCTGCCGCTCGTCGCGGCGGCCAACCTGGCGATCGAGGCGGCGCAGCGGGCGCTCGGCGCGCCGGCGCGGCTCACCAAGCTCGACCTCGGCACCGGCGTCGTCGTGGACGCCGAGACCACGGTATGGGTGCGGGCCGAGAAGTCGCGCGGCCCGGTCGCGATCGAGATCCACGCCCAGCCGGCCGGGGGCAAGCGCGGCCTGGCCTATCGCGCCGAGGCCGAGCGTGCCGCCGGCGCTCTCGCCGAGCTCGCCGCCCCGCGCGGGGGCGAGCGCCCGTCGCTGAGCGTGACCGACTTCTACGCCCAGCACACGTTCCACGGTCCGCGCCTGCAGGGGATCGTGTCGGTGGACGCCGTCTCCGACACCCACGTCGAGGGCGCGGTGCGCGCCTCCGACGGCGGCGATACCGTCGACACGGTGCTGTTCGATTCGGCGCTCCAGCTCGCCGCGTTCTGGGCGATCGTCAAGCACGGGCGGGCGGGTATGCCGCTCGGGATCGACGAGGTGCGCGTGCTCGCGCCCATCCCGCCCGGCGCGCTCGTGAAGGTGCTGGCCACCGTCGAGATGTCGCAGGGCGACCTGTTCGCGGGGCACGTCGACCTCCGCGCCGAGGACGGCAAGCTCGTGGCGCAGCTGCGCGGCGTCCGCGGGGAGCTCATGAGCGTCGGCGCGCGCGCCAGCGGCAACGGCCGCGCTTCGGCGCCCGCGCCGGCGATCGACCCGGCCTGGTACCAGATCGACAAGTTCCCCGAGGTGGAGGCGCTCAAGCAGCGCCTGGCCATGGCGGCGGCGATGGGCATCGCCAACCCATATTTCAACGTGCACGAGCGGGTCACCAACGACACGTCGGTGATCGGCGGGCGCGAGTTCATCAACTTCGCGTCCTACAACTACCTC
>DATFWE010000035.1:0-14014 GCA_035259575.1 Haliangiales bacterium | reverse complement strand
GCTGCCGAGCTGCTTCTCGATCTCGCCCAGCACATCGGAGACGCGGAGCAGGTTCTGCCGCGTCTGCTCCATCTTCTTCTCCGCCGCCTGCTTCTTCTTCTTGAACTTGGTGATCCCCGCCGCCTCCTCGATGAGCAGGCGGCGCTCGTCGGCCTTGGCCGACACGATCATGCCGACGCGCCCCTGCTCGATGATCGAGTAGGCCTTGGTCCCCACGCCGGTGCCGAGGAAGAAGTCGATGATGTCGCGCAGCCGGCACGGGCTCTTGTTGAGGAAGTACTCGCTCTGCCCGTCGCGGAACAGGCGCCGGGTGACGGTGACCTCGCCGTACTGCGAGTAGTCGATCGCCGGGGCCTCGAAAGGCTCCTCGTCGTTGTCTGGGTGCGCGTCGTCGTGCCCCGCTTTGTCGCGCTCGACCGGGCCGAGCGCGCCCACGTCCTCGAACGTGAGCGACACCTCGGCCATGCCCGCCGCGCCGCGCGATTCGGAGCCGCCGAAGATCACGTCCTCCATCGCCTTGCCGCGCAGGTGCTTCGCCGACTGCTCGCCCATGCACCAGCGGATCGCGTCCACGATGTTCGACTTGCCGCAGCCGTTGGGCCCCACCACGGCCGTCACCGGCTCATCGATGTGCAGAAGGGTCTTGTCGTTGAACGACTTGAAGCCAATGATCTCGATGCGCTTGATCCGCATTTCAGACTGCCCCCGGCGTGACCATACATGTAGGGCAACGCATGGTATCCTTATAACATGCTTAGACTACCATGGATAGGGGGATCTGCCCCCCAGGCCCACCATGGGTGTGCGTGGGTGGCAGGGATCGTCCTATTCCAGACCGGCTGCGGGAGCGGGGCAAGTTTTCCGACATTCGCGGCCGAGCCCGCGATCCCCCTGCCGACCCACCCCAACGCGATCGTGGCGGCCGATTTCGACGGCGACGGCGACATCGACGTGATCGCGTTCGGCGCGGTGTCGTTCGACTACCAGGTGTTCGAGAACGTGCGCGGGCGCCTCGTCCCGCGCCCGCGCGTGCCGCTCGACGGCGGTCCGCTCGCGGCGGTCGCCGCCGACTTCGACGAGGACGGGATCCTCGACGTGGCGGTCACCCTGCCCTCGTCGCGGCGCGTCGCGATTCTCCGCGGCACCGGCGACCTCACGTTCGCCGAGACGAGCTCGGTCCCGCTCGACACCCCGAACGAGGTCGCGGCGGCGCGCCTCCCCGGCGGCCGCCACGTCGATCTCGCCGTCACGCGCTTCGACCCCGGCGGGCTGTGGCTGCTCCGCGGCGACGGCCACGGCGCCTTCGCCGCCGGCGACGCCATCCCGGCGCCGCCGGGGGCCGGCTCGCTCGCCGTCGGCGACTTCGACGGCGACGGCGCCGACGACGTCGCCGTCGCCTGCGCCAGGTCGAACATGGTCGCCGTCTATCCCGGCGGCGCGGCGCCGCCGAGGATCGTCCCGACCGGCGACTGGCCCACGGGGCTCGCGACGGTGGCGTCGCGCGGCCGGACCGAGATCCTCGGCGTCGACAACCTGGGCGGCGCGGCGTTCCTCATCGATCTGGGCGGGCCGGGCGGGCTCCGCCCGCTCCCCGCCGGCGCGGGGCCGATCGCCGCGCACGCGGCCGACCTCGACGGCGACGGCGTCGCCGAGATCGGCATCACCAACAAGCTCGAGAACACGCTCTACGTCCTCGCGCAAACGTCCGCAGGAGACTACGCCGTCGCCGCGATCCTCCCCACCGGCGACGGTCCGACGCCGTTCGCGTTCGCCGATCTCGACGGCGACGGGCGGACCGACATCGTCGTGGCCGACGGTTTCTCCAGCGACCTCGTCGTATACTTTCAAAAGTGAGCGAGCGGAGGCGAGGGAGCACGCGACTTCGAGCGAGGCGCAGCCGAGCGAGTGGGAGCGCCGAGCCGACGCGAGCGAACGAACGATGAAAGTGAGAAGAGCGGTCATCGTTTGCCTTCTGGCCCGCGCGGCGTTCGCCGCGCCGACGGTGACCGTGTCGGCGAAGACGCGCCTCACCATCGACGAGGTCGCGCGCGGCGGCGCGGGCGTGCACGTGCGCGGCGCGCTCCTGGACGCCGGCACCGGCGAGGGGATCGCCGGCCGCACCGTCGAGATCCGCACCGACGCGGTCCGCGCGCTCGCGACCACCGCCGTGTCCGGCCGCTACGACGCGGTGCTCGCCCTGCCCGCGGGCGAGCACCGGATCGCGGCCCGCTTCGCCGGCGACGACACGTTCGGCGCCGCGCAGGCCGAGGGAAGCTACGGCGTCGGGCGCGGCACGCTCCGGCTGGAGCTCACCGCCCAGGGCGGCGAGTCCACCGGCGAGGGGATCGCGATCGCCGTCGAGGCCTCCGCGGCCGGCGTCCCCGAGTCCGTGCGCGTCGCGCTGCGCGTCGACGACCGTCCGGCCGGCGAGCTCGAGACCGGCCCCGACGGCGAGGCGCAAGCGATCCTGCCCCGCGCCGTCCTGGGGCGGCCCGGCGAGAAGCTCATCGTCGCGCGCTTCGCCGGCAGCTCCCAGCTCAACCCGGCCGAGGCCTCGGCCACCGCGCTCCTCACGACGTCGACGCGGATCGCCGACCTCGAGGCGCCCGACCGGCCCGTGCCGTTCGAGCGCGACGTGACGGTGCGCGGGCGCCTCCTCGAAGACGACGGCGCGAACGGCGAGGGCGACGGCGGCGGCGCGGTCGCCGGCGCGCTGGTCTCGCTGGCCCGCGGCGCCACCATCGTCGAGACGACCACCGACGACCGCGGGCGCTTCGACCTGCGCCTCGCCGGCAGCACGCTCGGGCCGGGGCCGGCCGCGCTCACCGTCGAGCACGTGTCGCGCGTGCCCTGGCGCCGGGGGACGCGCGTCGGGCCGCTGTCGGTGGTGGTGCTCGCGCCCCGCCCCATCCCCCTCATCTATCCGGTGGGCGCGCTGGCCGCCGCCTGCCTCGCGGTCGTCGCCTACGTGCTGCTGCGCACCCGCCCGTGGGAGCGCCTGCTCGTGCGCTGGCGTCGCCGCCGGCGCAAGCCCGAGGCCGCGCCGCCGCCGGAGCTGGCCGCCGACGAATCGGTCGCGCCGGGGCTCAAGCTCGCGCGCCCCGGCCTCATCTCCACGCTGCGTCGCCCGACCGACTTCGGCTTCACCGGGCGCGTCAGCGACGCCGTGCGCGGGCACGCGGTCCCGGCCGCGCGCCTCACGGCGACGTGCGGCGCCGAGGAGGTCGTCGGCGAGGCGGACGGCGCCGGCCACTTCGAGCTCACGCTGGGCGCGGGCATGTGGCGCGTCGAGGTCCGCGCGCCCGGCTACCTGCGCGAGCAGGTGAGCGCGCCGATCCCCCACCGCGGCGAGCTGCGCGGGGCGCGCGTGGATCTCGTCCCCGTGCGCGAGCGCGTGTTCGCCATCTATCGCGAGGTCGTGGCGCCGCTCTTGCCGTCGATCGAGCTGTGGGGCGTGTGGACGCCGCGCGAGATCCTCGACCACGTGCGTGAGGGCGGCGCGGTCGGGGCCCTGGCGGCGTTCACCGCCTTCGTCGAGGAGACGTACTTCTCGGCGGCGCTCCCCGACGAGTCGGCGATCGGCGCGGCGATGGAGGGCGCGTTCGCGGCGCGGCGCGAGCGCGAGGCGCGGCCCTGACGCCGCCGACGCGGCCGCCCAGACGGTTGACCGCACGCGGGGCGCGACGTACGTTGCCCTCCCATGGATCCGGGGACGATCGCGCTCCTCGTCGTGCTCGCGCTGCTGGCTGTCGGCATCGGCCTGGCCGTGCGGCGGGCGCAACGCGCCGAGATCGCCGCGCCGCCGCGGCGCGAGGAGCTGCCCGCTCCGCCCGCGCCCAAGGCCAAAAAGGAGGATCGCGCGGCGCCCCGAGCGCCCCGAGCGCCCCAAGCACCCCAAGCACATGAAGAAGACCAGGAGCCGGAGGAAGTACTCGAGGCGGAGGAGGCCGAGAACAAGCCCGCCCCGAAGAAAGTCCACAAGAAGGACGGCGCGCTCGTCCTCGGGCTCGCCAAGACGCGCGGCGGGTTCGTCTCGCGCCTGGCCGATCTCGTCCGCGGCAAGAAGACCGTCGACGACGCCACGCTGGCCAAGCTCGAGGAGGTGCTCCTCACGGCCGACATCGGCGTCAAGACGTCGCAGAAGCTGTTCGAGACGGTCAAGGCGAGCCTGTCGCGTGAGGCGCTCGCCGACCCCGACGCGCTGTGGTCCGAGTTCCGCCGGAAATCGCGCGAGATCCTCGACACCGGCGCGCCGCCGCTCGACCTCGATCGCGCGCGACCCCTCGTCGTCCTCGTCATCGGCGTGAACGGCGTGGGCAAGACGACGACCATCGGCAAGCTCGCCTCCAAGTACAAGGCTGTCGGGAAGAAGGTGCTGCTCGCCGCCGGGGACACGTTCCGCGCGGCGGCCACCGAGCAGCTCGACATCTGGGGCAAGCGGACGGGAAGCCCGGTGGTGAAAGGAAGGGAGGGCGGCGATCCCTCCTCGGTCATCTTCGAGGCGGTCAAGCAGGCGCAGGCCGAGGGCTACGACGTCGTCGTCGGCGACACCGCCGGCCGGCTCCACACCAAGACGAACCTCATGGAGGAGCTGCAGAAGGTGCGGCGCGTGACGGCCAAGGCGATGGAGGGCGCGCCGCACGAGACGTTCCTCGTCGTCGACGCCACGACCGGACAGAACGCGATCGCCCAGGCCCAACTGTTCCAGCAGACGATGCAGCTCAGCGGGATCATCCTCACCAAGCTCGACGGCACGGCGAAGGGCGGAGTCATCCTCGGCATCTGCGACGAGCTGAAGGTGCCGGTGCGCTATGTCGGCGTAGGCGAGAAGGTGGACGACCTCCGCGACTTCGACGCCGACGACTTCATCGACGCGCTGTTCGAAAGAGACGAGGGAAGTCGCGCGGCCTAAAAGAAACGATCTCTTGCCGCGGCCGTCGAAAACGTGTTATTGTCGCGCCGTTCGGGGTTGTCGTTAAGGGATTGATTTACCTCAGGAATCAGACGCACGGAGCCGCGAATGCCCAAGCGACTGAGCTTGCTTCTCGTAATCGTCTCCGCGACGCTGGCCCTCAGTTCGGACGCCGCGTTCGCGCAAGCCAAGAAAAAGAAGAAACCCGCCAAGAAGCCCGCGCCCACCAAGCCGGCGCCCGCGCCTAAGCCCGCGACCCAGCCGGAGGTCGAGATCGAGGTCCAGCCGGAGGCGCCGGCCGTCCCGCCCGCGACGCCGCCGACGGCTGCGCCCGCAGCGCCGCCCGCCGGCGCGCCGGCGGCCGCCGAGGCCGAGCCCGCCGAGGGCAAGGTGGAGGGCGCCAAGCCGGGCGAGAAGCCCGAGGCCGCGGTCTCCTGGCAGGACATCGTCGTCGTCACCCGCAAGACGTTTCTCAAGATGAACCGTCTCGAGCTGGTGCCGATGACGCAGATCACGCTCAACGACAACATGATCCGGCACTACGGGCTCGCCGGGCAGCTCAACTATTGGCTGACCGACGTGCTCGCCGTCGGCGTGGAGGGGCAGCTCTTACGCCACCAGTTCCTCGAGCCCTACGACCTCGTCGCGACCGCGTACCGCCGGCTGCCCACGCTGAACCAGTACAACTTCGGCGCGTCGCTGAACTTCCACTACGTGCCGTTCTACGCCAAGTTCGCGGTGTTCAACACCGCCATCGTCCACTGGGAGGGCATGATCACCGCCGGGGTCGGGGTGACGCAGTCCGAGGTCATCCCGCGCGATCCGCAGTTCCCCGGCTGGAAGAACACGCTCATCACCCCGAACGTCGGCTTCACCACGCGCTTCTTCCTGTTCAGCTGGCTCACGATCGATCTCGGCGTGCGCGACTACATCTTCGTCGACAAGTTCGAGAGCGTGAACCGCATGACCGCCGACGTGGAGGCCGCCAAGGCGAACGCCACCAGCCAGCTCATCAACCACATCATGTTCACCGCCGGGGTTAGCTTCTGGATCCCGCCCTCGTTCTCCTACACGACGTTCCGGTGAGGCCCATGCGACGACTCGTACTCGTTTGCGCCCTGTCCCTCCCCGTCGCCGCCCACGCCGACCGGGTGAGCCCGCTCGCCGATCAACCCGCGATCCGCCACAAGCTGGAGCTGCGCGACGGGCGGATCGAGATCGCACCCACGTTCGAGGGCTCGATCTCGGCGGACTTCAAGTACACCCTGTCGGGCGGCCTCAAGGTCGAATACCACGTCAACGACTGGCTGTCGGTCGGCGGGATGGCGTTCTTCGGCGGGGCGATCAACTCGGGTCTGTTCGATCAGGTGGTGAGCTCGCTGCCCCCTGCGGGATCGGAGACGTACCCCACGCCGTCGCAGACGACCGCGCAGCAGCACGCCAACACCATGCCCCTCCACGGCGGCATCGGGGCGACGTTGACGCCGTGGGCCGGCAAGCTGTCGCTGTTCGGCAAGATCTTCGCGCATTTCGACATCTACTTCTCGGGCGGCTTCGGCTTCGCGCAGACCAAGAACGACTTCCCCGGCGGCGACAAGGACACGGTCTGCGACCGGAACTGCACCGACCCCGACCCCTCGAAGCGCATCTTCGACGATCCGCGCAACGACGGGCCGCACAACGCCGGCTTCAACCCCGGGGTGCAGTTCGGCGGCGGCTTCCACTTCTACTTCTCGGAGTTCGCCGCGCTCGACCTCTACATCCGCGACTACATGTTCGCCGACAACCCCGCCGGGCTCGACTTCAACGGCGACTTCCGCGTCGACAACAGCGACCGGCGTTTCCTGTCGCACCTGTTCGTCGGCATCGGCGTGTCCATCTTCCTCCCCGGCGCCGCCACCTCCAAGTAGCGCCCGGGCGGCGCTTTGCCCTATCATCCGCTTCAAGGAGGAGGACCCGCATGCGCAAGCGATTGCTATTCTTGGCCCTGGCGTTGTCCGCCTGCGGCGGCATTCGATACGTGCAACGTACGCAAACCGGCGGAACCATCGCGCTTCAGGGGGACCCCGAGAAGGCGATGGAGAAGGCGCGCGAGGCCATGGCGCAGCACTGCAATGGCCAGTACACGGTGACGCAGGAGGGCGAGGCGGTGATCGGGCAGTCCACGACGACGTCGGCCGCGGCGGACACGCGCGAGCATCGCGACAACCGCGGCGAGTCCACGCAGGCCAGCTCGCGCACCGTCACGCAGAACGAGACCGAGTGGCGCGTGACCTACGTGTGCGGCTACGCGCCCCCGCCCGGCGGCGGCGGCGCCGGCCCGCCTCCCCCGCCCCCCCGTTAGCGGGGACCGCCCCGAAGGGGCGGGAACCCCGCTACCTCTTCACGCTCCTAGCTCCGTCGGACTCGTTCCAGCCACGCCGCGATCGCGCGTCCCATCTCGTGCGGGTAGTCCTCCTGCACGTAGTGCCGGCCGGGGCCGAGCGGGACGATCTCCAGGTTCGGCAGGCTCGCGCGGCACCACTCCACGACGGGGGCGGGCACGAGCCCGCCCGGGTCGACGGTGAACAGTAGCTTGGGCAGCGGCGAGCGGCACAGCGCGTCGCGGTACGCGCTGACGATCGCCGTGACGTCGGCGGGCTGGCCCTCGATCGGGATCTCGCGCGGCCAGGCCAGCACCGGCTTGCGCGCGGCGCGCGCGACGAACGGCGCGCGGTAGCGCGCCATCTCGGCCTCGGTGAGGCCGCGCACGACCCCACTGGGCAGGACCTTCTCGATGAACACGTTGTCGTCGAGGACCATCTTCTCGCCCACGCCGGGCGTGCGGAAGCCCTGGAAGACCTCGCGCACCTGCGCGGGGAACTGCGCCCACGAGTCGATCGGCCGGAGGATCGCCTCGGCGCACGCGAGCGCGCGCACGCGCTCGGGCCGGCGCATCGCCCAGTCGAAGCCGAGCGCCGAGCCCCAGTCGTGCACGACGAACGTGATGCGGTCGAGGGCGAGCGCGTCGAAGAACGCGGCCAGGTAGCGCGCGTGATCGACGAAGCGGTAGCCGATGTCCGGCTTGTCCGAGCGGCCCATGCCGATCAGATCGGGCGCGATGCACCGCCCGAGGCCGCGTACGTGGGGGATCACGTTCCGCCACAGGTACGACGACGTCGGGTTGCCGTGGAGGAAGACGATGGGGTCGCCCTGGCCCTCGTCGATGTAGGCCATGCGCGCGCCGAGGACCTCGATCGTGCGTCGGGGAAACGGATCGTCGGGGGAAATCTGCGGGGTCATGGGTTCTCCTTGTAGGGCGCGAGCAGCGCGCGGACGTTCGCGACGAAGTCGCGCCTGCTCACGAGCTCGGGCTCGTCGCGATAGAACGCGGCGACGCGTTTCATCTCCGCGATGGTCGAAAGGTGGGCGCGCAGCTGGACCAGGCCGCCGCGATCGACCTCGAGGTCGCCCGGCACGACCCGGCCGAGCGCGAGCGCGCGGTCGAGCCGGCGGTGGCACCGGCACGCCGCCGCCTCGTTCACCACGCCGCAGTGGCGGCCGACGAACTCGGTCAGGGTCGCGCGCGCGCGGGACAGGCGCTTGCGGAACGTCGGCGGCTCGACGTCGAGGATCTCGGCGGCCTCCGTCGACGACAGGCCCACGATGTCGCCCAGGACGAACGCGATCCGGTGATCGCCGTCGAGGCAGTGCAGCATGGCGCGGCTGCAGACGACCTTGAGCTGGTGGTGGAGGATCGCGTCCTCGGTGCGTTCGACCGCGTCCCGGTCGAGCCCGTCGGCGAGATCGGCGGCGAACGCGTCGCCGGTCACACGGGCGGCGGCGGCGCGCTGCTCGCGGAAGTCGAGGATGCGCCGCACCGCGATGCGGTACGCCCAGGTCGAGAACGCCGACTCGCCGCGGAACTGCGCCAGGCGCGTGACGATGCGGACGAGCGCCTCCTGCGTCGCGTCCTCGGCGTCGTGGCGATCGAGGAGCATGCGCCGCGCGACGTTGTAGATCGGCTTCTCGAGCGCGCGGACGATGTCGGCGACCGCGCGGGCGTCGCCGTCGGCGGCCAAGGCCACGAGCGCGGGGTCCACGGCGCGAAGCGCGGGGGTCATTCAGCGAGTTAGACGGCGCGGGCGGGGCGGGAGTGACAGCGAACGTTCATTTCTTTCTTTCGATGATCAGAAACTCCACCCGGTCGTCGGTGGCCTTGACGCCGGTCGCCTTGGACGAGCCCAGGGGCTTGACCTCGAGGCGCTTGGCGTCGACGCCTCGCGCGATGAGCGCCTTGCGCACGGCTTGGCCGCGCCGCTCGGTGAGGCGGTAGTCGGACTGGGCGTTGCCGCCGCGGGGCACGGCCGGCGCGATCCGCACCAGCGTGATTTCCGGGTGGGCGCGGAGGTGGGCGAAGATCTGCCCGATGAGGTTCTGCGCCGACGGTTTGAGGCGGTCGTCGCGGAACTCGAGCTTCTTCTTGAGCTCCAGGCGATCGGGGAGCACCACCACGCCGGGCTCGCCCGCGTCGGGGCAGCCGTCCTCGTCCTGGTAGCCGTTGATCGTCTCCGGCTCCATCACGCACTGATCGATGATGTCGGGGATGCCGTCGCCGTCGTTGTCGGGGTCGAAGCAGCCGTCCGCGTCCTCGAAGCCGTCGTAGTCCTCGGCCTCGTTCGGGCACTTGTCGCGAACGTCGGGGATGCCGTCGCCGTCGTTGTCCGGGTCGGGGCAGCCGTCGTCGTCCTGGAAGCCGTCCTTGTCCTCGGGATCGTTGGGGCAGCGGTCGCGCTCGTCGGTGATGCCGTCCTGATCGTTGTCGGGCTCGGGGCAACCGTCCTCGTCCTGAAAGTGGTCGAAGTCCTCCGGCTCGTTGGGGCACTTGTCGCGGATGTCGGGGATGCCGTCGCCGTCGCTGTCCACGAGCGCCTCCTCGGGCGGGGCGGCGCGCAACGGCTCGGCGACCGTGCCCGGCGCGAAGGTGACGCCGGCGAACAGGCGGAAATCGGAGGCGCCCACGCCGCTGTGGAGGCCGGCGCCGCCGCCGGCGGTCAGGGCGAGGTCGCGGCGCGCCCACCAGCGCAGCCCGACGATCCCCTCGAGCGGCGACGCGGGGCCGGAGTTGTCGACGAAGCCGAGCGCGCCGTAGAGCTCGCCGATGGCGTCGAGCGCGGCGACGAGGCGCACGCCCACGCCCGCGCCGAACGCGAGCTCCGCCGACTGGCGGACGGACGCGACCTCGGCCGCCTTGCCGCGGATGCGCACGCCGGCGTTGGCGGCGAGGCGCACGCGATCGAGGGCGGCGCCGGCGACGAGCCCGGCCCGCGCGGTGATCGAGCCCGCGCCGGCGTACTGGTCGGAGTTGCCGGTGGGCAGCGTGAAGCCCGCGGACGCCGCCAGGCCGAAGCGGTCGCCGCGGAGGAAGGGGACGCGACCGTCGACGCCGATGTCGCCGAGCGCCGTCCCGGACGCGCCGCTCACGCCGGTCATGCCCGGGCTTCCCGACTGGACCACCACGGGGAGGGTGAGCCCGAGCTCGGCGCGGCCGAGGAGGCCGTAGGTGCCAATCAGCGCCATCTCGGTGCGTCCGCCGACGGCGGCGCCGCTGAAGCCGCCGGAGCGCTCGGCGAGGAGCGGGTTCTTGGCGTAGTTGAGGTAGAGGCCGACGCCGAACGAGTTCGCGGGCAGGATGCCGGGCTGCTCGACGGTGACGAACGAGCCGGGCGCGGCGTTGCGCGGGCGGAACACGCGCAGGTCGAATGCCGTCGGCGACTGCGCCCGCGCCTCGGCGGCGGCGAGCGCGACCCAGAGGAGGACGACGAGCGCCGCGCGCCGCCTGACCCGTACGATGATCGCGGCGACGAGGAGGATCGCCAGAGCGCCGCCGCCGTCTGCGGTGGCGCAGCCGCCGCCGTGGAGGCTCACATCGCCGACGCCCTCGGCGCGGAGCTCGACGATGAACGCCGGATCGCCGGCGTCGACGAAGACGAGCAGGCGCCCGGTGTAGACCTTGGCCTCCTTGGGGGAGAAGTCGACGCCCACGTCGAGCTTGGCGCCCGGCGAGAGGGACAGCGGGCCGCCGGGGTCGGCGCGGAAGAACGTCTCGTCGCAGGCGACGCCGGCGCCGCCGCAGATCCGCATGATGGCGATCGTGTCGGTGGTGCTGAGGTTCACGATCTCTACGGGCTGGCTGAGCCGGCGCGTGGTGCCGACGGGAACGAGGTCCCCGGACAGCATGAGCGGGGCGACGGTGACCGGCGCCGCCGTCGCGCTGCCGACGAGCGCGACCACCGCCATGGGCATGGCGCCGTCGTCGGAGCGGATGGTGAGGTTGGCGGTGAACGAGCCCGACGCGGCCGGCGAGAACGCGACCGCGACGTCGGCCTGCGCGTTCGGCGCGACCGAGGCGGGGAAGGCGTTGGGGACGGAGAACGCGGTCGCGCCCGTGCCGTCGAGCACGTACGCCGGGCTGCCCAGGCCGAGCGGCGCGCCGCCCAGGTTCTTGAGGGTGAGCGTCTTCTGGACGGTGCGGCCCTGGTAGGTGTTGCCGAAATCGATGCGCGTCGCCGACAGCATGAGATGGCGATCGACGCCGCTGCCGGTGAGCGGGATGTCCGCCATCATCTTGCCCGGGGCGTCGCTGTCGATGCGCAGAGACGCGGACTCCCCGGAGTTCTCGGTCGTGGGTTGGTAGGTGACGATGAAGCTCGCCGTGCCCGACGGCGGCACGGTGAACGGCGTCGGCGGGCCGGTGGTGATGGTGAACTTCGCGGCGTCGACGCCGCCGATCGTCGCCGACCCCACGGTGAGGACCGCGGTGCCGTCGTTGGTGACCGAGATCGTGTGGCTGGCGCCGGGGCCGCGGATGTCGACGGGACCGAAGGCGACGCTGGTGTCGGACAGCTTGACGCCGGGCGCCACGCCCACGACCTGCAACGACAGCGTGGTCGGGCCGGCGCCCGGGATGTCGGTCGTGACGAGGATCGACCCCGCCTTCAGGCCCGCGGTCATCGGCGCGGCCGCGGCGGAGAAGGCGATGGACTGGGTGGGCTGGAGCGTGATCGGGTAACCCGTCGGGCCGGGCGTGTCGAGCGTCAGCGTGAAGTCCGTCGGATTGGAGAGCATGACGGTGCTGACGATGAACGGGCCGTCGCCCACGTTCGTGAGGGTGAAGCTCACGGTGGCGCTCGTCTGGCCGACGCGGACCAGGCCGAAATCGGCGCCGCCGCGCGACACCTGCACGCCCGGGGTCTGGCCCACGCCGACGATCGACGCGGTGGTGATGCCGCACGGGCCGGCGTTGGTCATGACCGAGAGCGTGTCGAGATAGCCCGCCGACGAGGTCGGCACGAAGCCGATCGTCGCGGTGTAGCTGGTTCCGGGCTGGACCGTCGCGGGGAGGCCGGCCGCGGTGACCGGGAACACGCTCTGCGTCGCGCTGACGCGCTGGATGGTGAACGGCGTGCCGGCCGACCCGTTCGCGATCGTGATCGTGATGGGCGTCGCCGACTCGCCCACGCGCGTCGGCGGGAAGTCGATGGGCGACGGGGTGATGGCGATCACTTCGCCGGTGACGGTGATGCCGACGGCGATCGAGGCGGTGGCCTCGCCGTCGGTGACCTGGAAGGTCGCGGAGTAGGCGCCGCCCCCCGTGTCGGCGGCCTGGCAGCTGGTGAGCCAGTTGAACGTGCGCGTGGCCGCGTCGAACGAGGCGCCGGCCGGCACCGTCGCGCTGTAGGTGAGCGCGTCGTTGTCGGGATCGGTCGCGTGCACGACGAACGTGAGGACCGTGCCCTCAGCGACGGTCTGGGCGGGGACGGCGTCGAAGACGGGCGGCCGGTTGGTGTTGAGCACCGTGATGGTGAGCGTGCGCGGCGTCGACGCGCCGCGGTTGTCGTGGCCGGTGAACGTGATCGTGTAGTTCGTGCCCGCGCCCCGGCTCCCCTGGGTGAAGTCCGGCGTCCAGGTGAGCGTGGCGGTGGTGCCGACGATCGCGACGTTGGCGCCGGTCGGCGTGCCGCTGGCGTCGATGGTGAGGGTGTCGTCGGTGTCCGGGTCCTGGACGGTGGCCGAGAACGTGAGCGCCTGCCCCTCGCTGATGGTGATGGCGTTCTGGTTGGGATTGAAAGCGACCGTCGGGGGGCGGTTCGTGTTGGCGACCGTGATGTCGACGTTCCGGGTCGCGCTGTCGATCCCGTCGGATGCGGTGAACGTGGCGCGGTAGGTGCCCGCGTCGAGGAAGCCCGGGGTCCACGTCAGCGTGCCGCTCGCGCTGCCGGTGCCGCTCGCCGAGAACGTGGGCGGATCGGACGGATTGGGCGTCATGCCGGTGCCGACGAACGCGGTGAGGATGAGCGTGATGGGGTCGTTGTCGGCGTCGGTGGCGGAGACGCCGAACGTGCCCTGCGTGCCCTCGGCGAAGCTCGCCGTCGCCGGCGCAACGATGGCGGGCGGGTTGTTAGGGGTCACGGTAAGGGCGATCGTCTTGTTGGTCGTCTGGCCGTTGGCGGTGGCATGGAAATTGGCTTGGAACGGGCCGCCCACGTCGGGCGCGGCGGGGGTCCACGAGAACACGCCGTTGCCGCCGTTGGCCTGGAAGCTCGGCGTGGCCACGGGGACGCGCGGCTGCGTGATGGGGTCGAGGGTGAGCGTGATGGCGTCTCCATCGGGGTCGGTCGCGACCACGTTGAAGCTCGCCGCGTGGCCGACCTTAAAGGTGGCCGCCGAGGGCGTGCCCGGGTCGAACACGGGCGGCCGGTCGTTGTTGGTCACCGTGAGGCTCACGCTGGACGAGACACTGTCCGTGCCGTCGGTGAGCGTGTACGTGACGACGTAGGGCGTGGCGCTGGAGTCGCTGAAGCCCGGCGTCCACGAGAACGTCGCCATGACCTGCGTAGCGCTGGTCTGGTTCGGGCCGCACGGATTGCCGCTCGGCGGGACGGGGTTGATGGAGCAGGACAGCGTGATCATCCCGTTGTTCGTGAGGTTCACGCCGGTGACGTCGAAGCTGACGGGCTGTCCCTCGGTGATGGTCGTCTGGCTGGGCGGCGTGAGCCGCAGCCCGGGACGACCGATGCGCCCGTGCCAGGTGTCGCGGCGGGATGCGACCGGGTTTCCAGC
>DATFWE010000034.1:0-2221 GCA_035259575.1 Haliangiales bacterium | reverse complement strand
CCTGCTTCGACGGCGACACCGCCGGTCGGCGCGCCGCCGCGCGGAGCTTCCCGGTCTTCATCGAGGCCGGGCTCTGGGGTCGCGGCGTCTTCCTGCCCGCGGGCGAGGATCCCGACACCTTCGTGCGCGCCGGCGGCGTCGACGCGGTCGAGCGCCTGCTGGACGGCGCCGAGCCGCTCGTCGAGGCATGGCTGCGGGAGGTCGCCGGTCCCGACCGCGACGCCGTCAGGCGGCGCGCGGACGCGGCCCGCGAGGTCGCGCGCCTGCTGAAGCGCCTGCGCGATCCCTACGAGTTCAACGTCCTCGCCACCGTGGCCGCCCAGACGCTCGGCGTGCCCGAGGAGCTCCTCCGCCCCGAGGGGCTCGCCGCCCCGGCGGCGCCCGCCGCGCCGTCGCGGTCCGCCGCGCTCGCCCCGGGCCCGGAGGAGCTCCTGGTCGAGCTGATGGCCGCCGACGCCGACGTCGCCCGGCGCGTCGAGCAAGCCGACGTGCTCGGCGCGTTCGAGCATCCCACCTGGCGCGCGACGGCCGAGCGCCTCGTCTCCCAGTCGGAGGAGGACCGCAGCGCGGTGCTGCAGGCGCTGCCGCGCGAGCTGCGCGATCGGGTTGCGCGGCGATTGCTCGAGGAGGACGCGGACGAGGAGCGCGAGCGCATGCTCGCCGACTGCATCGCGGCGATCCGGCGGCGCCGGAAGCGCCGCGCGCGCGGTCACCTGCTGGCCGAGCTGCGCGCGGCCGAGGCACGTGGTGACGTGCTCGCGGCCGAGGCGGCCCAGCGCCAGCTGCACGAGTATCTGACGGAGAAACCCCGCACGTGAGGAGCATGACCGTGAGAACGACTACCGCAACGCAGGACGTCCTCGCCCACGAGTCCCTTCGCTTGCACGCCGATGTCGCCGCCGACGCCCAGGACGACGCCGCCGAACTCCTGGTCCCGCTCGAGGATGCCGACGAGCTCGAAGCCGACGCCGCCGACGGTGCCGAGGAGGAGGATGCGCCCTCCGACGCCGTCGAGGAGACCCCGGTCGGCGGCGATCCGGTCCGTCTTTACCTTCGCCAGATGGGGCAGGCCACCCTGCTCACCCGCGAGGGCGAGGTCGCGATCGCCAAGCGGATCGAGGAAGGCGAGCACGCTGCCGTGCGCGCCGCCCTGATGACGCCGGTGGGGCTGCGCCACGTGCTCGGCTTCGCCGCGCGCCTACGCGCAGGCGAGCTGCGGCTACGCGATCTGGTGCGCGACGAGCCCGACGAGGAGGGCGAGCAGGGCGAAGACGACGTGCGCCAGCGCCGCCGGTTCCTCGCCCAGCTCGGACGCGTGCGCGCGCTGGTCGCGGAGCGCGAGGCGCTCGGCCGTCGCGGGGGCAAGCTCGGCCGCGAGGCGCGGGCCCGGCGCGCCGCGAGCCTCGCGCGCGTCGAGGAGCGTCTGGTCGCGAGCCTGCTCGGGCTCGGCCTGTGCCGGCGCCAGGTGCTGCCGGTGATGGACGAGCTGGCGCGCGCGGCCGAGCGCCTCGCGCAGCTCAAGGAGTGTGCACGCCGGCTCGCGCTCGACCGCCCGCGCAGCCGCGAGCGCACCCTCGACGCTGCGGCCGAGCGCCGCGCCGCCGAGCGCGAGTCGCGCGAGCTCGAGCGCGACATCGGGATGCGGTCGGCGGTCCTGGGCCGCGTCGTCGAGGAGATCGCCGCGGCGCGCACACGCGCGCATGTCGCCAAGCAGGAGCTCGTCGAGGCCAACCTCCGCCTCGTGGTGTCGATCGCGAAGCGCTACCTCCATCGCGGACTCCAGTTCCTCGACCTGATCCAGGAGGGGAACATGGGCCTCATGCGCGCCGTGGAGAAGTTCGAGTACCGGCGCGGGTACAAGTTCTCGACCTACGCCACGTGGTGGATCCGCCAGGCGATCACCCGCGCGATCGCCGACCAGGCGCGCACGATTCGCATCCCGGTGCACATGGTCGAGACCATCAACAAGCTGATGCGGGTGTCGCGCACGCTGGTGCAGGAGCTCGGCCGCGAGCCCGCACCGGAGGAGATCGGCGCGCGCATGGAGCTCTCGGCGGACAAGGTGCGCCGCGTGCTCCGTGTCACCCGCGAGCCGATCTCGCTGGAGACGCCGGTCGGCGAGGAGGACGACAGCCATCTCGGCGACTTCATCGAGGACGAGCGCGCCGTGGCGCCGATCGACGCCGCGCTGGCGAGCAACCTGCGCAGCCAGACCCGCAAG
>DATFWE010000033.1:0-3065 GCA_035259575.1 Haliangiales bacterium | reverse complement strand
GCGGTGCTCGTCTTCGCGACCGGATGCGCGCTGATCCCGCCATCGCATCCCGACCTGGCCTACTACCCGGCGCCGGGCGATCCGGCGGCCGTCAAGATCTCGCGCACGCTTCACCGCGCCGCGCAGGCCGTAGGCGACGATCCGGAGTACTACTCGTTCGCGATGATCGAGACGCCGATGGTCACGTCGTTCGCCGCCGAGAACGCGACGTTCTACTTCTCGGATGGGCTCGCGCGCCTGCCCCAGCGCCACGTCGACGCGCTCGTCGCCCAGAAAGTGGCGCACGACGTCCTCGGACACACGCCCCGACGCAAGATCGTGTCGCTTTCCATCACCGCGGGGTTCGCCATGCTGGGTCTCTTCGTGCCCGGCGCCGGCCTGGCCGATTTCGTCGTGAACCCCCTCGTCGTCCGCGCCTATTCGCGCGAGCAGGAGCTTGACGCCGATCAGCGGACGATCGAGATCCTGCGAGACATGGGCCACGCGGCGCCGCGGCAGGCGCTCGCCGGCGCGCTGCGCGCGGCCGCGGCCGCGAATCCGCCCGCCTCGCCCTTCATCGAGCAGCGCATCCTCGCGCGCGAGCCCGATCTCGAAGACCGCCTGGCCGCGCTCGAGCCGCTCGAGGCGACGCCCGTGGTCGCCGTCCGCAAGGCCGCCGCGCGGCGCTAGGCGCCGGGAGCGATCGGCCGAGCGCGTCGATCTCGGGTAGAATCGTCCACCTGTGAACGGGATCGTCGCGTACGGCGCCTACCTGCCCTACTTCCGCCTCGATCGCAAGGCGATCGGCGAGTCGCTGGGCGCATCCGCCGGCGCCGGCACGCGCTCGGTGGCCTCCTACGACGAAGACACCACGTCGATGGCGGTCGAGGCCGCGCGCGCGGCGCTGCGGGCCGCGCCCGCCGTGCGGCCGGGCGCCCTGTACTTCGCGACCGCGGCCCCGGCGTACCTGGACAAGACCAACGCGAGCGCCATCCACGCTGCACTCGCCCTCGACGCGCAGGCCCCCGCCTTCGACATGCTGGGCTCAGTGCGCTCGGGCGCCGGGGCCCTGTCGGCGGCGATCGACGCGTCGCGGCCGACGCTCGCGGCCCTCGCGGACATCCGCACAGGGTTGCCGGGGGGCGGCGACGAGCGCGAAGGCGGCGACGGTGCGGTCGCGTTTCTCCTGGCCGACGCACGCGAGCGTTCGGTGCTGGCCGAGCCGGTGGCGCGCGCCTCGACCACCGCCGAGTTCCTCGAGCGCTGGCGCCTGCCGGGCGACCTCGTCTCGCGCCAGTGGGAGGAGCGCTTCGGCGAGCACGCCTACGCGCCGCTCGGCGAAGCCGCGGTGGCCGACGCGCTCAAGCGAGCCGGGGTGAGCGCGGCGGCCGTCAAGGCCTGGATCGTCACGGGCCCTCACAGCCGCGCCAGCCGCCGCGTCGCCTCGGCGGTGGGCGCCGCCAAGGGCACCGTCGCCGACGACCTGGCCGCGAGCCTCGGCAACACCGGAACGGCGCACGCGGGGCTCATGCTGGCCGACGCGCTCGACCGCGCGAAGCCCGACGAGCTGATTGCGGTGGTCTCGCTGGCCGACGGCTGCGACGTGACGATCTGGCGGACGACGGCCACGATCGCCGCCCGGCGGCCGACCGCGCCGGTCGCCGCGCAGCTCGCCGCGGGCGGCCGCGTCACCTACGCCACGTTCCTGACCTGGCGCGGCTTCCTGCCGCGCGAGCCGCCGCGCCGGCCCGATCCCGAGCGCCCGGCGGCGCCGCCGTCGTTTCGCGCGGAGTCGTGGAAGTTCGCCTTCACCGGCAGCCGCTGCCAGGCGTGCGGCGCCGTGCACGTGCCGCCGCAGCGCGTGTGCGTGAAGTGTCACGCCGTCGATCGCATGGCGCCCGAGCGGCTCGCCGACAGGCCCGCGACGATCGCGACCTTCACGGTGGACCGGCTCGCGTACTCGCTCTCGCCGCCCGTCGTCGCGGCGGTCATCGACTTCGAGGGCGGGGGGCGCTTCCAGTGCGAGCTGACCGACGTCGATCCGGCCGCCGTCAAGATCGGCGACCGCGTCGAGATGACGTTCCGCCGGCTCTTCACCGCGGGCGGGGTGCACAACTACTTCTGGAAGGCTCGCCCGCTCCGAGGACGCTAGAGCCACGCCAGCAAGAGCCAGCCGAGGAACAGGGTGACCAGGGTCACCGGGACCCCGACCTTGCAGTACTCGACGAACCCGATCTCGACTCGCGCCGCGCGCGCGGCCTCGACGACGATCAGGTTCGCCACGCTGCCGAGGATCGTCAGGTTGCCCGCGAGGGTCGAGGCCATCGCCAGCACGAGCCACGCGCGCCGCGGCTCGTCGAACGTGGTCACGACCGGCTTGAACAGCAGAACGGCCGGCACGTTGGAGACGAGGTTCGACAGCACCGCGGTGACGACGGTCAGGACGGCGGGGCTCTGGAGGTTCGCCACCGCCGCCCAGTGCAAGAGGACGTCGATCAGCCCCGAGTGCTCGAGCCCCGCCGTCACCACGAAGAGACCGGCGAACAGGACCAGCAAGCTCCAGTTGACCTCGCGGTAGACCTTCTCCGGATTCACCCGCCGCGTGAAAAGCGTCCACGCAGCACCCGCGATCGCGACGATCGCGATCGGCACGCCGGCCAGGAACGCGATCAGCATCACCAGGGTGGCGTTGATCGTCTTGAACATGAGCGGATAGTGCACGGCCAGCCGCGTGTCGGGCGCGATCTCCAGCGTCGCGTTCGGCAGCTGGCGCCGGTAGACGAGGGCGATGGTCGCGAACACGCAGACCAGGCCGACGACGGCGACCGGCGCCTCGCGGGCGAGGAAGGTCCGATAGCTGATCCCGGAGAAGCTCCCGACGAGCATGTTCTGCGGGTTACCAGTCAAGGTCGCCACACTGCCCACGTTCGCCGCGGTCACGAGCGCAATCAGGTACGGCACGGGCGGCAGCGCCAGCTGGCGCGTGGCCTCGAGCACCACCGGGGCCAGGACCAGGCACACCACGTCGTTGACGAAGAACGCCGACAGGACGCCGGAGGCGACGACGACCGTCCCGAGCAGCGTCC
>DATFWE010000032.1:0-70019 GCA_035259575.1 Haliangiales bacterium | reverse complement strand
GATCGCGACGACCTCACGATTGCGGTCAGACGACACGTACGCGGTGCCGTTGCCCGCCACGACGACACCGAAGGGGAACGTGCCGCCCACGCCGCCGCTCGCGCCCTCGTTGTTGGCAAAGTAGGGGCGCAGGTCGTGCTCGAAACGGACGGTGCCGCTCGCGGTGTCGATCACGCTGATCGAATCGTTGTAGTTGTTGGCGACCACCAGCGTTCGGCCGTCGGCAGAGATGCCGAGGCCGCTGGCATTCGGCGCCACACCAATGCCGACTCCCTTGCCCGCGTGGCCAAGGTCGATCGTCCGCGTCAATGTCCAGGAATTCCCCGCCTTCGCGTAGGCGTAGACCACGTCGTCCCTGCCGCCCGTGGCGTAGAGCTGACCATCCGGCGAGAAGACGAGACCGACGTGGGCGTTCTTCTGCTGGATCACCTGGGTGAGCAGGGGCGCTTCCTTGTGCCTGCCGCTCACGTCATACAAGAAAATGAATTGAGTCGAGTTTGCCGTATCGACGGTTCCGTCCGGCTTGTCGAGCGAGTTCTGACCCGCGCAGAGGATCGCGAGGGTCGTCCCGTCCGGGCTGAGCTGCGAACGCACCGCCTCGCCGGCGACGAAGTCCGGATATGCGGGCAGCCGCGGGTTCAAAGCTTGTTGCACCGCGCCGCGCGGGGCGGTCGGCGTGACGAGCTGGCCCGTCGCGAGCTGGAGCGGCGCGACCCTCCGGTGCTCCCGCTGTACCGCCGGATCGGCATGCGCCTGGAGCGAGAGACCCACGGCAAGGGTCGCAATGCCGAATCTCATCCAGCCAAGAAGCATCGATGCCGGAATGACTGCTGTTCGCATGAGAGTTCCTTTCGTTCTAGGACCCCAAATCAAAACGTCGCGGTGTAGCCGGCCAGGGCGACCGGTCCCGTGCGGACAGAGGTCGTGACGACCCGGGACATCCCCGCCTCGAGCATGAGGGCCCAGCTTCCGTGGGCGTAGGCGGCGGTCGCGCCGGCGAGGGTCTCGGATTCCGAACGACCGCGCTCCGCGCGATTCGGATCGGTCGACCCGAGATCGTGCCGGTACCTCCCGTCGACGCCGAGGTAGATGCCGCTGCCGACCTCGACCCGAGCGGCGGCGCACACTTCGCCCTCGCGATCGTCTCCCTCGGGGTCGAGCCCGTAGCTGAGATTCAGCACGAGCGACAGCCGGTCGAACCTCCGTCCGAGCGCGATCGTGCCCTGGAGGAAGCCGCCGTCGAGCTCGAAACGATCCTGCCGGTACGTCACCGCGGCCGTCGCATCGACGCCGGTGGCCTCCTGCTCGAGCACCTGGAGGCGCAGCGCAATCAGGGGCCGCAGGGTGAGCTCTCCCTTCCCGCCGGTCGAGCTTTCCGCGCCGACGGCGATGGCGAGCCCATGGAGCAGGCCCGCCTCGACCGAGACGCTGACGCGCGGATTCTCGATCGCCCCGTCGTAGCCGGCCCACGTGGTGGCCGTGACGAGCGCGTCGGCCAGCCGGGCGGGCGCGGTGACCGCCATGAAGTTGACCGGCGCGGGCTCGCGGGCCGTCTGGCGTGTCTGCACGTCGGGCTCGCCCGCCTCCTCGGCCGACGCGAGAGGCGCCAGGAGCGAGAGGGCAGCCACGACGAATGCACAGCGCGCACGGCGAACCATTCGATGCGCTCGCAGGATCATCGACGCACCTCCATTGGGAGCTCGTTCAGAGATCGCGGGCAATCCTAAGAGCGTCGTGCTCGGGGTGCAGCGACAATTCAGTGAACTCTTCGCCCCGCTTCTCGACGAGCGATCAGGCGATTTCGCACTCGCGTCGACCTGCGCGCTGCCATACAGGTCGCCGTCGACCGAAACGGCCTACACGGCCCCGAGGACCCGCGCGGCGAGGCTCGTGCCCTCGACTCGGGCGACGATCTTGGCGAACGCCACGTCCCGCGACGTCGACACATCGTCTCCGAACGGCGAGAAGCCGCAGTCGTCGCAGGTCCCGAGCTGTGCGGGGGGAAGGAGCTCGGCGGCCTCGAGGACTCTGTCGCGAACTTCCTCGGCGGTCTCCACGCGCGGGTCGATAGGGTCGACCACGCCGACGAAGACGCGGTGCCCCGGCTTCATGCACCTCTTGATGACGGCGAGGACGCGCGGCCGGTCCCGCTCGCTCGCCATCTGGACGTAGAAATTTCGCACGGCCAGGTCGAACAGGCTCGGCAGCAGCTCGGCATAGTCCACGTCGGCGCTGTGGGTCGAGTCCTGGTCTCCGCCCGGGCAAGTGTGGACCCCGATCCGGGCGCGGTCCGCCTCCGAGAAACGCTCGAGCACGCGATTGTTGAGGTCGATGAAGCTGCGGAGCAGCTGCTTCGACGGGTCGAGCTTGACGGACAGGCGCCCTTCGGTGAAGTCGATCTGGACGCTGTGCGCGCCCGCGGCGAGCGCGCCGCGGATGTCGGCCTCGGCGCCGGCGACGAGGTCGGCGAGGAAGCGCTCCCGCGAGTATCCGGCGATCCCCTGCGGAGGGTAGAGCAGGCTGAGGGCCGACGCGGCGATCACGGCCTGCTTCACCGGACGGGTCGCGATGCGCTTCGCTGCCTCCGTGTACGAGGCCGCGTGCGTCACGTAGCGAAACGGGCCCGAGGTGAGCCGCGGGAGCTGGCGCGTGTGGCCGTCCGCGAACGGGATCGTCACGCCGTCGGGCGCGAGCTCGGCGAGACCGGCGATCGGGTAGGTGGCGAAGCTCGGTTTGGTCTGCTCGCCGTCGGTGATGACCGGCGAGCCGGTCGCCTCGAAGCGGCGGATGGTGTCGCGGAGGGCCTCCTCCTGCTGAGCACTGAGCTCCTCGCGGGTGATGTCGCCGGCGGCGAATCGCCGCTGGGCATCCATGAGGCTCTTCGGACGTGGAATGCTTCCGATGGGCTCGGTGGGGATGGGCATGGCGTCAAGCGTCCCCCCGTCGCGCTGGAGGGTCAAGCGCGCGACGGGCGCCGAGCAGCTCAGTGACCCACGTCCGCCAACGACAGCTCGGTATCGGATCCGGCCGGCCTGGCAATGAATTGGTCCTCGCGGTCCTGGCGGCGGACGCGCGCGACGGTACCGCGACGAGCTTGGCCCGCCTCGTTTCCACGCGATGGATGGGATGGCGGCTCATGGCCTTCCGTCAACCGAGAGCGGCGCGCAGCGCGGCGCGACCGCGGTACACGCGTGACTTCACGGCGGCCGTCGACAGTCCCAGCTCCCTGCCGGCCTCGACGCTCGAGTAGCCCTCGGCGACGCACATGCTGACGATCTTGCCGACGATGCGACCCATCTTCGCCAGGCGCCGTCCCGCCCGCGCGACCGTGTCTTCGACGATGACCCGCTCCTCCGGGTTCATGCCGGGCGCAAGGATGCTCTCGCCGACCGCGACGTCCACGACCTCCGCGCGCGCGTCTCGGCGACGCCGCTTGCGCAGGTGCATGATCGCGGTGGTCGCCGCGATGCGGTACAGCCACGTCGTGAACCGAGCCTCGCCACGGAAGCTGGCGCGATGCCGGAACGCCAGCAGCATCGCGTCCTGGGCGGCGTCCTCGGCCGCGTCCGGGTCGCGAAGGACCTTCACCGCGACCCCCAGGACCAGTTTGCGCTCGCTGGGACCAAAGGGCAGGTCGTCACCGGTGGGCTGCTTCTTCATGTGGCCGTGTCGACTGCACGATCGAGGCCAGGGGGGCGCAGACGCCCGTCGCGGCGCTCGGCCGCCACCCGCCGCGTGGTACGACGGTCGCGTGCCAGCCGTTGGTCACGGTGGCCAAGTCTTTGCCGACCGGGTCCCGGATCCTCCGTTCGCCGTGGTCGACGTGGACCAAGCCCTGCGGCCGCGATGTCACGAACGGGAACGGCGCCGTAGCGTCCGAGGTTGCCATGAGCGACCGAACTCGAGAAGGGAAACGGCTTTCGGTGGCCACGGATCCACGCGGGCGCCACGACGGCGCTGCCGTCTCCCGGATTTTTTCCGTCGTGGGCGTAATCGGGCCGGCGCACGCGGGAGGGGCGGTGTGGCAACGTAAGCCGCGCCACGATCGGTGACGCTGGCTCATGAATTGCTCCGCGAGGCATGAAATGGCGCACGTCCTCTTGATCGATGACGACCCCGCGATCATTTCCGAACAGGTCCGCCACGCGTTTCCGCCCCCGGCGCACCGAGTCAGCGTCGCGCGGGATGGAGCCGCCGGCCTGGAACTCGTGCGCGCCGACGCACCCGATGTGATCCTTCTCGATCTACGCCTTCCCGACAGGTCGGGCCTCGAGATCTACGAGGACCTCCGGGCCATCGACGCGCGCCTCCCGGTGGTTTTCGTCACCGTGGCCAGGCACGCGGGCGCGGCGATCGAGGCGATGAAATCCGGCGCCTTCAACTACCTGCACAAGCCCGTCGATCTGCACCAGCTGAAGAAGACGGTGCTCGAGGCCGTCGAGGTGGGGCGCCGGATGCGCTCGCCGGTCATGCTCGCCGCCGGCAGCTCGGATTCGGCCGTCGAAGGCGCCATGTTCGGCGGCAGCCCCGCGATGCTCGAGGTCTACAAGGCGATCGGCCGGGTGGCCGACAAGGACGTCACGGTTCTCATCACCGGCGAGAGCGGCACCGGCAAGGAGCTGGTCGCGCGGGCGATCTATCAGCACAGCACGCGCAGCAAACAGCCGTTCCTCGCCCTCAACTGCGCCGCGATCCCGGAGAACCTGCTCGAGAGCGAGCTCTTCGGGCACGAAAAGGGCGCCTTCACCGGAGCCGATCGCCGCCGCATCGGCAAGTTCGAGCAGGCCAGCGGCGGCACCATCCTCCTCGACGAAATCGGCGACATGCCGCTCGCGCTGCAGGCGAAGATCCTGCGCGTGCTGCAAGAACAGTCGTTCGAGCGCGTGGGCGGCAACGAGACGGTGCGCGTCGACGTGCGGGTGATCGCGTCCACCCACCGCGACCTCAAGGCCCGCGCGGCCGAGGAGAAGTTCCGCTCGGATCTCTACTACCGGCTTGGGGTGTTCAGCATCCACCTGCCTCCGCTGCGCGAACGCGGCGAGGATCTGTCGATTCTCGTGCACCACTACCTCCGGCGCTTCAGCCGGGAGCTGGGCCGGCAGGTCCGCGACATCGCCCCCGAAGCGCTCGACACTCTGCGGGGGTACCCCTGGCCGGGGAACGTGAGGGAGCTCGAGAGCGTCCTCAAGCAGGCGCTGCTGAAAGCCGGAGGTCATGTCCTCCTTCCGGCTTTTCTGCCGTCGCTGGCAATCGGCGCGGCTGCGAGCCCGCTGGCCGCGACGAAGGAGCGTCTCGACCTCGAGGACCTCATCAGCCGGGGTCTGGCACGCGGGGCGGGCGGCGTGTACGGAGACACCCACCGTCAGGTCGACCGGATCCTGTTCACGCTCGCGCTCGAGCACACGCGAGGAAATCAGCGGGACGCCGCCAAGGTGCTCGGTATCTCCCGGCAGACCATGCGCGTGAAGATGCGGTCGCTCGGGCTCTCCGTGACGTCGTTGGTCGCCGACGAGGGATTCTAGAGATCAGGCCTCAGGGACCGTGAAGCCTGATGTCTGTTCACCGCGCCTTCGCCGCAGTCCGGAGCGCGCAACGAATCTGCTCGGCCACCGAGTCGAGCTCGTTCGCAAGCAGCTCGAGTTGCGTCGTCACCTGGGGCTGGACCGCGTCGCGCAGACGCACGCCGCGCAGCAGCGCCTGCTGCACGCGCCCGAGCCAGTTGCGCAGGAGCACCGGCGATACGCCTTCAGAGGTGGTTGCAAAGGTGATGGGAGCTGCGCCCGTCCGACCCATGATGAATTCTCCTCGGCGACGCGGGGTGCATCGCGCGTGCCGCCGAGCGCGATCGAGTGTTTGGGCCGAGTTCCACCGCCGGCTCCGGGCGCGGGTGACCAACGTGCTCAGTTTCGTGCCGGCGCAGGAGATGGCCACCGTGACCAGGGAATCGTCCTGCGCGCGCGGCTCACCGGAGGGCCCAGGGCGTCGCGCGTGCCAACTCGTCGATTTCGTTTCTCCGCCCGCCGTCGATGCGCTGGCACGTCGCGTGCTTGTACGTCTCGCCAATGTCTGCTGACGCCACTGCACCGGCGGCACCGATTGCGTCTTCCGTGCCCCACGGCCCGGCCCGATGGCGACCGGCGCTGGTTACCGTCGCCATCATCCTCGCCGCCGCCGCGATCGGCCTCACGATCAGCGGGAAATGGAACGCGTTCGTCGGCTCGCGCTCCGCGCAAACCACCGACGATGCGGTGCTGCGGTCCGACGTCACCCCGCTCAGCACCAAGAGCGCCGGCCTCGTCGCCGAGGTGCGGGCGGAGGACTTCCAGTCGGTGAAAGCCGGCGATCTCCTGGTCCAGCTCCGCGACGAAGACTTCCGCGCGCAGGTCGAGCTGGCCGAGGCGAGCGTGCGCGCCGCGGAGGCCGCGCTCGCCAGCCTGCGCCGGCAGAAGGAGCTCCAGACCAGCCGGATCACCGGGGCCCGCGCCAACCTCGCGGCGACGGCGGCGGATCTGCTGCGCGCGAAGCTCGAGCGGAAACGCGAAGAGCAGCTGTTGGTGGAGGGCGCCACCACGAACCAGAAGGTGGAGCTCGCCGTCGCGGACCACGACCGCTTCCAGGCGACGATGGTCGGGCGCGAGGCCGAGATCGAGATCCAGCGCAAGCAGGTATCGATCCTCGACGCCCAGGAGGCCCAGCTCGTCGCGGATCTCAGCGCGAAGAAGGCCGCGCTCAAGGTCGCCCAGGTCAACCTCGACTACACGAGGATCGTCGCACCCGAGGACGGCTTCCTGGGCGAGAAGCGGGTTCGTCCGGGCCAGTTCGTGAGCGCGGGCACCCACGTCGTGTCGCTGGTCGGTCGCAACGTCTGGGTGATCGCCAACTACAAGGAGACGCAGACGGCCAACGTCCGTCTCGGCGACGAGGCCGAGGTCGCGGTCGACGGGGTCCCGGGCGTCGTCTACAAGGGACGGGTCGAGACCATCTCGCCGGCCACCGGGTCGCAATTCAGCCTGCTTCCGCCCGACAACGCGACCGGGAACTTCACCAAGATCGCGCAGCGGATCCCGGTGAAGATCGCCCTCGACGCCGATCAGCCCCAGCTCGATCGTCTCCGCTCCGGCATGTCGGTCGTCGCGACCATCCACACCGCCCCCGCGGCCCACATGGCCGACACGGGAAGATGAGCGCGCCCGCGGCCCCGGCCGCCCCCGCGAGACCCTACGTCGCCACCCTCGGCGTGTTCCTCGGCGCCGGCATCGTGAGCCTGGGCCAGCGCCTGCTGAGCGCCGGCCTCCCCGACCTGCGCGGCGCGCTCGGCTACGGCTTCGACGAGGCCGCGTGGATCCCGACCGCCTACAACACCGCGCTCATGTTCATGGGCCCGTTCTCGGTATACCTCGGCGCCCTCCTCGGACGGCGCAAGGTGCTGCTCGCGGCCGGCACGATCTTCACCCTGGTGTCGATCGCGCTGCCGTTCTCGCCCAACCTGACCACGATGCTCGCCCTGCAGACGATCGCCGGGCTGGCGTCGGGCACGTTCTATCCGCTGGCGCTGAGCTTCGCGCTGCAAAGCCTGCCGCTGAAGTACGTGATCTACGGCATCGGCGCCTACTCGATGGAGCTGCTGTCGTCGCTGAGCCTCGGCACCCCGCTGCAGGCGTGGTTCGTCGAGCACTGGTCGTGGCACTGGATCTTCTGGACGAGCGCCGTGCTCGTCCCGATCATGATGCTTTGCATCTACCTCGCCATGCCGGGCCCGCCGCCGAGCCAGGGGCCGCGGCCGGCGGCGAGCTGGCGCGGGTTTCTCCTCATCAGCCTGGGCATCTCCTCGATCTACGCCGCGCTGGAGCAGGGCGAGCGCTTGAACTGGCTCGATTCCGGAACCATCGTCGCCCTGCTGGTGGTGGGGGCGCTCCTGCTCCTCGCCGGCGCCGTCCATCGCTGGCGGTCGCCGAACCCGTTCGTGAACCTCGGGTTCCTCGCGAAACGGAACACCCTCATCCTCGGCACCGGCCTGTTCTCCCTCCGCTTCGTGCTGCTCGCCATCCTCGTGCTCGTGCCGGGATACCTCGGCGCGGTCCAGGGCTTTCGCCCGCTTCAGACGGGGGCCGTCCTCCTGTACCTGGCGCCCCCGGTGCTGCTGTTCGGTTTCCTCGCGGCGCGGCTCATGCGCCGCGTCGAGAATCGTCTGGTTGCCGCGCTCGGGTTCGCCGTGATCGCCGTCGCGTGCATCATGGACGCGCACCTCACCAGCGACTGGGCCCGGGGCGAGTTCTTCGGGCCGCAGCTGGTGATCGCGGCGGGTCTGGCCACCGCCTTCGTCGGCGAGATCGGCCTCATCGCCCAGCAGGGGCTCGACTCCGGCGCGCTCGCGAAGCCGGTCAACGCCCTCACCTATGGCGCGTTCTTCCAGGGCATCCGCATCTTCGGCGGCCAGCTGGGCGTCGCCATCATTCAGCACTTCATCGTCGTCCGCTCGCGGTTCCACGCGGCCATGCTCGGCGCCGGCGTGCAGGCGGGGCACTTCGTGACCGAGGACCATCTGCGCGCGCTGTCCGGCGGCCTGGCTCCCGGTACACCCGGCACCGACGAGGTCCAGGCGCGCGTGATAGCCACCGTCGGCCGACAGGTGAGCCGGCAGGTGCTCACGCTGAGCTACTTGGACGGCTTCCTGCTCATCGCGTGCGCCTGTGCGGGCATGATGCTCCTTTACGCGTGCGTGAAACCGATGCGGATGTATTTCGCGGCGAGGCCGGCGGCGCAGCCCTCGAGCTGAGGTGCTATCATCGCCGCGTTGTGGCCCACATCCTCCTCATCGACGATGACCCGGGCCTGATCCCCGAGCAGGTGCGCCGGGCGTTCGCCGACCCTGCGTACAAGGTGACCGTCGCCGAGAGCGGCGCGGCGGGCCTCGCAGAGGTGCGCCGCGACCCGCCCGACGTGATCCTCCTCGACCTTCGCCTTCCCGATCGATCCGGTCTGGAGGTGTACCAGGAGATCCGCGCGAGGGACGCGCGCATCCCGGTCATCTTCGTGACCATGGCCAAGACCGCGGACACGGCGATCGAGGCGATGAAGCGGGGCGCGTACGACTACCTGTACAAGCCGCTGGATCTCATGCGCGTGCGGCGCGTCGTGGACGAGGCGATCCAGGTCGCGCAGAGGATGCGCTCGCCGGTGGTGCTCGCCGAGGGCGAGGGCGACGGCGACGATGGCGGTGTGATCTTCGGCAGCTGTCCGGCGATGCTCGACATCTACAAGGCCATCGGCCGGGTGGCGGCGCAGGACGTGACGGTGCTGATCACCGGCGAAAGCGGCACCGGCAAGGAGCTCGTGGCGCGAGCCATCTACCAGCACAGCGCCCGCGCCAAGGCGCCGTTCCTCGCGCTCAATTGTGCGGCGATTCCCGCGGAGCTGCTCGAGAGCGAGCTGTTCGGACACGAGAAGGGCGCGTTCACCGGCGCCGATCGCCGGCGCATCGGCAAGTTCGAGCAGTGCAGCGGCGGCACCCTCCTGCTCGACGAGATCGGCGACATGCCGCTCGCGCTGCAGGCCAAGATCCTGCGCGTGCTCCAGGAGCAGACCTTCGAGCGCGTCGGCGGCAACGAAAGCGTGCATACCAACGTGCGCCTGATCGCGTCGACGCACAGGAACCTGCGGGCGCTCGCCGCCGAGGAGAAGTTCCGCAGCGACCTCTACTACCGGCTCGGCGTGTTCACCGTCCACCTGCCGGCGCTGCGCGAGCGCGGCGACGACCTGGCCATGCTTGCGCGCCACTTCGTGCGCCGCTTCAGCCGCGAGCTGGGGCGCGACGTCCGCGAGATCGCGCCGGAGACGCTCGAGCGGCTGCGCGCGTCGCGGTGGCCCGGCAACGTGCGCGAGCTGCAAGGCGTGCTGAAGCAGGCGCTGCTCAACGCCAGCGGCACGGTGCTGCTCCCGGCGTTCCTGCCCCCCATGTTTGAAGCGGCCGACGAGGCGTCCGCCGCCGCGGCGTCGCGGCCCGGCGTCGACCTCGAGGGGTTCATTCGCCGGCACCTCTCGCCGGACGTCACGGACCTCTACGGCGAGACCCACCGCTTCGTCGATCGCCTGCTTCTGACCCTTGCCCTGGAGTACACGAACGGAAACCATCGCGACGCGGCTCGCATGCTGGGGATCTCGCGCCAGACGATGCGCACCCGCTTCCGCGCGCTCGGGCTTTCGCTCACCCATTCGGTCGGTAGCAGCGACGACGACACGGCGTGAGCGGTCCCTCCCCCCGTTCGCCCCCCATATCGGAGCGACGCCGCCTGCGCCCCCGCTTATCCCGCGCGTCCGGCCGACCCGGAACTATCCTCGCGCTGCAACATGTTCACAAACTCTCAGACCTCAGACCTCAGACTTCAGACCTCAGGGGGAATCCGGACCCGAAGCCTGAAGCCTGAAGCCTGAAGCCTTTCTTCTAGCCGGCCTCGGCGACCCGCTGGGCGGCGAGGTAATCGTACGCAACCTCGGCGCGGCCGAGGCTCAGGTCGGCGATGATGTGCTGGGCCGACAGGATCTCGAGGACCGGGAGCGCGGCGACCGGCGCGTTCACGTGGGGATGGAGCTCGAGCGTGGCCGGGCCGCTCCAGGCGCCCTTGACCACGAGGTCGCTTACCCAGAACTTGACGATCTCGCAGACGCGCGGCGAGAAGTCTACGTGCGGGATCTTCTTCAACAGGAACCCGGGCCCCGACATCGACTTCGCGACCGCAGCCTTGTCGAGCTCTTCGTACTTGTAGCCCATCGTCGCGGTCGCGACCCGCACGCCGTAGTAGTCCAGCGTGCCGACGATCGCGTCGCGGCGGACCTCGACGCGCGGGCTGGCGAGCATCTTCGGATAGCCCATGATCTCGCGCCCCGACGCGATGGCGGGGAAGTCGTCGACGTACATCGCGTGGGTGTAGCCGCCCGGCTCGCCGTCGAGCGTCACCGGGATGATCTGCCCGGACTCGTTGTAGTCGCCGAGGCCGGTCGAGTCCGGCATGCGGATGAACTCGTACCTGACGATGGGCGCGGCCGGCTTGAGCGGCGCCGGGACCACCTTGGCGATCGCGGCCGGATCCGTCCGGTAAGTGATGATGAAGAACTCACGGTTCACGAAGTGCAGCGCGCCCTTGTGGTACGCGGGGCCGTTCAGCGGCGTCGTGACCGCCTCGAGGACTTCCTTCTCCGTCATCAGCCGGCCCTCCGCGCGCGCAGGCCGATGAGCCCGACCAGAGCCTGGTTTTCCTCATTGGCGATCTGCTCGACCGGACGGTTGTCCTCGCGCAGGACGCCCTCGCTGATCTTCTTCTTGAGCGAGGGACTCATGTCCGGGGTTCCGAGGGACTTCCACATTCCCATCATCGGATCCATGAGGTGGTCCATGAAGTGCTGGATCCCGCCCGCGCCACCGCCGACGTGCCACTGCAGGCTCGGGCCCATGACGCCCCAGCGCAGCCCGGGGCCCCACGACACGGCGTCATCGGCGTCGGCGACGTTCAGCACGTCCTGCTCGATGAGGTACGCGACCTCGCGATAGAGCGCGGCCTGGAGCCGGTTCGCGACGTGGCCGGGGAGCTCCTTGTTCAGGCGGATCGCCTTCTTTCCGATCGACGCGTAGAACTTCATCGCCTGCTCGACGACCTCCGGCGCGGTCTGCTTCCCGCCCACGACCTCGACGAGCGGAATGATGTGCGGCGGGTTGAACGGGTGGCCGATGACGCAGCGCTCGGGCCGCTTGCAACCGGACTGAATGACGCTCATCGTCAAGCCCGACGAGCTCGACGCGATGATCGTATCGGGCGCCGCGGCCGCGTCCATGTCGGCGAAGAGCTTGATCTTGAAATCGGGGCGCTCGGGGCCGTTCTCCTGGACGAAGTCGGCCTTCGACACCGCCTCCTTCAGATCGGTCGTGAAGGTCAGGCGGTCGCGCGACGCCCCGGGCGCGACGCCGATCGCCGTGGCCGTGGCCCAGGCGTCGTCGACGTACTTGCGCAGCCGCTCCTCCGCGCCGGGGGCCGGATCGGTTGCGACCACATCGAAGCCGCGCGCCAGATAATGCGTCGCCCAGCTCGCGCCGATGACGCCGGTACCGACGATCGCGACTCGTTTCACGGGCTTGTTGAATGCCATGATTGATGTCTTCCTCCGTTCGGCCCCCCTGTTGCACGATCGGTACCAGCGGAAAGCCAGGGGAAGTCCCGCACATCCGCCGTGGCCATCCGTCGCGACGTGGCCAAGGCGTGGTCACACCGCCCACGGGCTGGCCAGGCGGAGCCGCGCGCGGATGACATTCACGAGCCGAAACCGCCCGGCACGGATCGTGAATCCATTCCGGCCGTGGCAAGTACACCGAGGGTCGTGATCGTGGGCGGCGGAATGGCGGGCCTCGCCGCCGCGAAGGCGCTGCGGCACGCGCCCGTCCAGGTCGTCCTGATCGACCGCACGAATCACCATCTGTTCCAGCCGCTGCTCTATCAGGTCGCGACCTCGGCGCTGGCGCCGGGGCAGATCGCATCGCCGCTCCGGGCGGTCCTGCGGGGGCAGAAAAACACCACGACCATCCTCGGCGAGGTCTCCGGCGTCGACGTGAAGGAGAAACACGTCGTCGTCAGCGATGCGGATCGCCGCGACGTTTCCGTCGCATATGACTACCTCATCCTGGCCACCGGCGCGCGCCACAGCTACTTCGGCCACGCCGAGTTCGAGCGCCATGCGCCGGGCCTGAAGAGCCTGGCGGACGCGGTGGCGGTCCGGAACAAGATCCTCGAGGCGTTCGAGCGGGCGGAAGCGGAAGAAGACCCCAACGCGCACCGCGACCTCCTGACGTTCGTGCTCGTCGGCGCCGGCCCGACCGGCGTGGAGATGGCCGGAGCGATCGCGGTCCTCGTCCGCAACTCCCTGCGCACGGAGTTCCGGCGGATCGATCCGATGTCGGCGCGAGTCGTGCTGATCGACGCGGTCGATCGCGTCCTGCCTCCGTTCGCGCCGGACATCTCCGAGGCCGCGAAGCGGCGCCTCGAGAGTCTCGGCGTGGAGGTCCGGCTGGGCCATCCCGTCGAGACGGTCGACGAGGACGGCGTCATCGTCGGCGGCGAAAGGATCGCGAGCAAGACCGTGATCTGGACCGCGGGCGTGGCGCCATCTCCGGCGGGCAAGTGGGTGGGCGCCCCGACCGACCGGGCCGGCCGCGCCCGGGTCCTGCCGGACCTCAGCGTGCCGGGGCACCCGGAGATCTTCGTCGTCGGCGACACCGCGTCGCTCGATCGGGACGGCAAGCCGCTGCCGGGCGTGGCGCAGGTGGCGATGCAGCAAGGGCGATACGCCGGGCGGCTCATCGCCCGGCGCGTCGAGGGAAAGCCTGCGCCGCCTCCGTTCAGCTATTTCGACAAGGGCACCATGGCCGTGGTCGGCCAGGGCTACGCGGTCGTGCAGTCGGGCCGCGTCCACATCAAGGGCTTCCTGGGATTCCTGGCATGGGCGATGATCCACGTGTCCTACCTCGCGCTCGCGGCCAATCGGCTGAGCGTGTTCGTCCAGTGGCTGTGGACCTATCTGACGGGGCAGCGCGGCTCGCGGCTGATCGTGACCCACCACCCGCAGCTGGAACCGCCGGCGCCGGCGGGCACGAATCATTGACATGGGCGCCGCGTGGATCGACGGCGCCGACGTCGGCGCGTCCCTCAGGGAGCAAGCGCGCAACATGGCCCTCCGTCTGGGCCACCGCATGACCGATTGGCTCGCCAGGCCGGGCAACATCCACATGGCGCGCTGCGTGGACTGCTACGAAGCGGCGACCGTGGCGGTGCGCCGTTTCGCGCGCGCGCCCATCGCCGGCGCCGCGGTCTGGTTCCGCTGCAGGCCCAGGAAATTGCGCAATAGTTGATGGGCGGCGGCGATCCGTCGTCGCGTCGAGAGAGGAGGCCCACCATGGCCGAGAGCGTGTACAAAGTCATCGAGTTGGTCGGCACCAGCACGGAGTCGTGGGAGAAGGCGGCATCCGCCGCGGTCCTGCGCGCCGGGAGCACGCTCCGCGATCTCCGCATCGCGGAGGTCGAGAAGCTCGACCTGCAGATCGAAGACGGCAAGCCGGTCGCGTACCGGGCCAAGGTCAAGGTCTCCTTCAAGTACGAAGGCAAGTAAGCCCGCCGCCGATTTGGCACGCGGCGTGAAGCTGCTGCCACGCGTGGAGGGACGCAGCATCACCCGACGCGCCAGATCGGCTCATCCCCATGCGCACGTGGCCCGCTGCGCCGCTTGCCGCCCATTGCTCGAGCCCGCCCTCACCGTCGACGATGGTCGGCACGACCTGCCGAGCGCCCCGACCCGATCGACGGACAACAGCCGCCATTCCGCCCCGACCGCGCTGCCCGCGCCGGTGGCGCCGAGGCGGTTCGAGATCGTCCGCTGTCTCGGACACGGCAGCGAGCCGACCGCGACTCCATGGACCTGTTGCGCCGGCTCCTCGCCGCGTCGCCGCCGGTGTTGCTGGTCACGACGGTCGCCGACCCCCTCGACGCCGAGGAGCTGGCCGCGCGGATCCCGATCGAGACCCGGCGCCTGCAGGCCGTGGGCCGGCGGGGACGTGACGATGTCGGTGCGATGAGAGGTTCGGTGGAGTGGGGTGGGGCGGCGTAGCGGCCGGGCGTCAGTTTCTCGCCTGCGCCTCGTCCGTCGCCTACGGATTGGCCGCCGACACGCTGCGCGCGTCGGCCGCGATCGCCTCGCCGAACCGCCCGAGGAGTCGCGACAGGCCGGCCGCCGGCGGCCCCCCCTGTTCGTCGACGAAATACACGTCGCCGGCGCGAGGCTCGGCGCGGTGCTCGCGGTCATGGAGGGACCACCGGGCGCGTAGCTCGGCCTTGCCGTCGGCCCGGATCTCGAAGCGCTGGATCGTCACGTCCACGTAACTGTCCGCGCGGCTGCCCGGCGGCAGTAGCTCGACGCCGGCGGCGGCGAGATCCATTCCGAGATCGGCCGCCAGGACGCGCGGCACCGCCTCGGTGAGCGGCTCGCCCCAGCGCTCGTCCCGCGAGTAGTGGATCTCGTTCGCGGAGGTGCGCATCACGACCGCGTCGGCGTCGAGATACCTCGGCAGCTCGACGGCGCGCAGCGCCATCGTCGCGACGGGACCGCGCGACGGCGCGGGACCGGCCTTGGTCGCGTCGAGCACGACGGTGCGGTAGCGCACCGGCTTGGGCTCGGGCAGGATCGAACAGGCGTCGAGGATCAGCATACCGGTCAGGACGAGACGCATCATGGGTTTCCACCTCGGACGAGGATCGCGGGGTCGCGGTCGACGGTATCGATGAGGTGCCGCAGCGATCGCGCGGTGGCGGCCACCTCGCTCAAGCTCTCCTGGATGCGGAACACCGCCGGCCCGGCGGGCTCGACCAGGTCGCGCGCCGCGGCCAGAAGCGCATCCGCGCGCTCCGCCACCCGCACCGCGTTCTCCGACGCACGCCGAACGTTCTTGCCGGTGGCGACGACGTCCGGCGCGATCTCGTCCGTCAGCCGGCGCAGGGACACCACGGCGGCGTTCACGTTGTGCACGGCTTCGTCGAAGCTCTTCGCGCTGCGCTGGATCGACCGCAACGTCTCGGCGATCTCGGGCGAGGTCGTGAGCCCCGCCACCCCGTCGAGGGCGCGCTGCGCGCTCCGGACCACGCCCTCGAAGTCGACGCGCGACAACCGCGCCAGCACGTCGCCGACCTGTTTCTCGGCGTTCTCGAGATCGGTCGGCAGGGACGGGATCTCCGGATACGGCACCGACGGATCCGCGATCAGGTCTTTCGTCGAGCCGCGGAAGACGTCGAGGGCGACGTAGCGCACACCGGTCACGAAGCTGCTCATCGCAAGCTGGGCGCGCAGGCCGTCATCGACGAGCTGCGCCACGCGCGCCCGGTCGCCGAGGGCGCGGGAGCCGGGGACGCCGAGCTTGTCCGGGTCGAGGGCGATCACGACGGGGATGCGGACGTCGGGAGTGGTTCCCGAGGGGTGCGACACCGTGACGTACACGGCGCGCACCCGGCCGATCTCCACGCCCCTGAGCTTGACCGGCGCGCCGGCCCCGAGGCCCGCCACCGATCCGCGGAAGTACACCACGAAGGGATACGTGCGGTGGAACAGGCTACCGCTGCCCACCAGCACCAGCCCCGCGAGCGCGAGGGCGACGGCGACGATGACGAACAGGCCGACGGCCGTCGGCGAGGCGCGCCGGCTCATGCCGCCTCCTTGCCGTCGCCGCCCAGGAAGTCCAGCACCCGCGCGTCGTGGCTCTGGCGGCGCAGCTCGCGCGGATTGCCGCGCGCGACGATCGAGCGGCTCGCGGCGTCGATGAGGATGCCGCTGGTCCCGATGCGGAGGATGCTCGACAGCTCGTGGGTGACGATCACGACGGTCACGTCGAGGCTCTCGCGCAGCTCCAGGATGAGATCGTCGATCCGCCGCGACGTGGGCGGGTCGAGCCCGGCCGAGGGCTCATCGAGAAACAGCAACTGGGGGTCGAGCGCGATCGCCCGCGCCAGCGCGGCGCGCTTCTGCATGCCGCCGCTGAGCTCGCTCGGGTACAGGTGCTCGAAGCCCTTGAGGCCCACCAGCGCCAGCTTGAGGCGCGCCAACGTGCGCGCGTCGCCTGCCGGGAGTCCGCCCAGCTCTACGATGGGTAACATCACATTTTCCTCCAGCGTCATCGAGCTCCACAGGGCGCCCGACTGGAACAGCACACCGAACCGACGGGTGATCTGAAGTCGCTCCTCGGGGGTGCCGTGGGTGAGGCTCAGCCCGCGATGGCGAATGTCGCCGCCGAGCGGCTCCTCGAGCCCCATGAGCTGCCGCAGCAGCGTGCTTTTCCCGGAGCCGCTGCCGCCCATGATCACGAACACGTCGCCGTGACGGACCTCGAAGCTGAGGCCGCCCAGCACGACGTACGACCCGTACCCGATCGTGAGGTTGTCGACGGCGATCTCGACCGGCGCGTCGCTCACGTCACCACCCCAGCTCGAAGAAGATGACCGCGAACAGGCCGCACGCAGCGATGACCTCGACGAGGCCGCTCACGACCGCGCGGGTCGCCGCCTCGCCGACCGCCGCCGCGCTCTTGCCCGAGCGCAGCCCGTGCCGGCAGCCGGCGGCGGCGACCAGGAGGCCGTAGACGGCGGCCTTGGCCAGCCCGCCCCCCAGGTGCACCGCGGTCACCGCCCCGATCGTCTGCGCCGCGTAGAGCTGCGGCGACATGTCGAGCATGCCGACGGCGACGAGCCCGCCGCCGAAGACGCCGACGAAGTCGGCGTAAACGGTGAGGAGCGGCAGCATGAGCGTGAGCGCCAGGACCCTCGGGGCGACCAGGAGCTCGGTCGCGGGGATGCCCAGCGTCGCCAGCGCGTCCAGCTCCTGCGAGACGCGCATGCTGCCGAGCTCGGCGGCGAACGCGGCGCCGGTGCGGCCCGCGATCACGAACGCCGTCATGAGCGCGCCCAGCTCGCGCACCACCCCGACCCCGACGAGGTTGGCGACGTAGATTTCGGCGCCGAAGACCCGGAGCTCCACCGCGCCCACGAACGCGAGGATCGCCCCGACGAGGAAGCTGACCAGCGTGACGATGCCGAGGGACTGCGCGCCGCAGATCTGGAGCTGCAGCAGCACGTCCTGCCGCCGCGTGTAGCCGCGGCCGGAGACCACGCGACCGAGGGCGAGGACCAGGTCGCCGATGAAGGCCAGGTAGTCGGCCGCCGCGCGGCCGGCCCGCATGGCACGCGCGCCGATGCGGGCCACCAGGCCCGCGCGCGGGGCCGGCGCCGGCGCGACTCGCTCGGGCGGTCGCTCGGCGCGGTCGAGGAGGTGCAGCGCTCCGGTCGGCAGCCCGCTGCGGTCGAGCGGGATCCCGCGCGCGGCGCACGCCTCGGCGAGGCGTGCGGCGAGCGCGAGTACGCTCCCATCCCAGGCCGACAGCGCGGCGGCGTCGAGCACCACGCGCTGCGGCGATCGCTCGGCGACCGCGCGCACGGCCGTCGATGAATCGGGCACCCCGGCCTGCAGGCGCCATGCGCCCGCGAGCACCACGTGCAGCGCGCGGTCCGGCCCCGACTCCAGGCTCAGCGTGGGCCTGCTCGCCGCCGCCGGGGCGGCCTCGATCGTGGGGCTTTGCGTGACCATGGGGCGCCACGTCGTGAGGTTCACGGATCGTGCCAAGCGACAGCCTCCGGGGCCGCGGCAGCGCCCGCACGGGCCGTGCTCGATTCTTGGCCACCGGGGCGCGATACGCGCCCCGCGGCGTGGTGGCCCCGATCGTGCAATCGATGGGCAGTCATGACACCGCACGTACGCCTGAGCCGAGCGTGCCTCACGCCTCCCGAGTGGTCGGCGTGGCGCCGCTTTGCCCGCCGGCTCGGGGTTGCGCCGTGACGGGCTGGCCGACCCTCGGCGAGATCGCGCAGCGCCTCACCGTCGAGGCGCACGCGACCGCACGGGCGCTCGGTCACTGGCCGACGCCATTCGCCGCCCGCGAGGAGTCGCACGACGAGTACTGGGCGTGCTGGCGGCTGATGTAGGCCTCAGAGCGCATGAAATGACGCGACGAGCCCAGCTGATCGTCGTGGGACAGCTTGGGGGCGCGGGCGAGCGTCGCATAGAGGAGCTGCGCGTTGGGCTTGGCGATGAGCAGGCCCGTCGGTTTTCCGTGCCGGTCGCGCTGGATCTCCGGCCGGCGGGTCGGGCGTGTCCTTGGTGTAGCCGACCGCGCGCAGCGCCGCGCCGTTGAGCATCGCCAGGCCGTAGAGGTCGTCGGACTACGACCGGCGCTGCGCGCGTTGCCGGTACAGCGAGATGCAGCGCGCGCAATCGGCGTCCCCCCAGGCCACCAGCTGCTCTTGCTTCGCCGGAAGGCCGCAGACCGCGACACCGCTCCGGTCGGTCAGGTGCTTTCGTTTCCCGTCATCCATCATTTCCGACCTCCGCGCATCTTCGTCGCTCGTGCGATTCGAGCGATTCACGAAACGTGCCGCCCCTCGTTGGCATGCTTTCTGAAAACGAACGCGGTATGACCGATCCACAGCCCAACGCCGCGTTGAGCCGCTGGCTCGGCCTTCTCGTCGTCGGCTTGTGCACCGCCCTCGGATGGACGCACCTCCTGCAGGCGCACGGCGCGCGCGACGCCTCGTTCCTTCTCCACTACGTCGCGAAGCAGGGGCAACAGGCGCTCGCGTTCCTGCGCATCCTGTGACCGCGCGTCACTCCGTGGTCCCCTGCGGCGCCTTGCCGCCCGCGACGCGCGTGTTCTTCAGGCTCACCACGTAGGCGACGACGGCGCGCACGTTTGCCTCGCCGAGCACCGGTCCCCAGGCGGGCATTCCCTTGTCGACCCAGCCGAAGCGCACCGACGCGAGGATGTCCGCGGGGCGGCCGCCGTGCAGCCAGTACTCGTCGGTGAGGTTCGGACCGACGTGGCCGCCGGCGTTGGCCGCGTGGCACGGCGCGCAGGCGGTGGCGAAGATCTCCTTGCCGCCGGCCGCGTCGGCGCGCGCGGCCTCCGGCGCCCCGTCGCCGCAGGCGATGAGCGTCGAGATCGCGATGGCGAGCCGAAGGAGCATTCAGGGGACGACGCGGGAGCGGATCCCGATCTCCGACGTCAACGTCCGGTGGACGGGGCATTTCTCGGCGATCTCGAGGAGCCTCCGGCGTTGCTCGTCGTCGAGCGGCCCGGCAAGCTCGATAACGCGCTCGATCTGATCGATCGTGCCGCTGCGCGTCTCGCAGTCGGCGGAGTCGGCGGCGTGAATCTTGGGGTGGCGCAGGGACACGCGAACGCCTTCGAGCGGCCAACCCTTGCGTCGCGCGTAGACCTGGAGGGTCATGGAGGTGCAGGTGCCGAGAGCGACAAGGAGGAAGTCGTAGGGATCGGGGCCCGCGTCGGTCCCGCGCATGCCGAGCGGCTCGTCGCCGACGAGGTGGTGGCTGCCGGCGTGGATCTCTTGCCGCAGGCCGCCCGCGCTGGCGACGCGCACCACGCCGCTCATGCGCGCACGGGGTCCTTGGACGACAGGAGCTCGACGGTCACCAACGCCGCGGGCACGAGGTACGCGAAGGTGACCCAGAACCACATGAGCGCGCCCGCACGCTCCTGGTCGTCGAGGGCCGAGAGGCCGCCCGCATGGTGGTGCATCGTGCCGTAGTGGGGATAGATGACGCGGCCGCAGAAGGCCAGGAACGCCGACAGCGCATCGCACGGGAGGGTCGCGAGGAACAAGTAGAGCACGATCCACCAGCGCGACCAGCCGTACTCGGTCGGCCGCGGTTGCAGCACCGGCAGCCAGAAGAGCAGCCCGGCGACGAGGAACGTCGCGTGCTGGAGGCCGTGCCACTGCATGCCGAGCTCGAACACGCCGGGCACGTGCCACACGACCACGGTGAACGTGCCCGCGATCCAGCAGATCGCGGGATGGGGCGACCAGGGAGGCGCTTTATCGAGGAGGACGAGCGCCGGCTCTCCGAAGAGGAGGAGCGGCGCGGCGACGGTCATGATGACGAGGTGCTGGACCATGTGCGCCGTCAGGTGCGCGTGATCCATGTGGGCGAGCGGGGACGCGACCGCCGCCCATAGCGCGGCCAGCCCGGCGACGAACGCCCACATCCGTCGCATCGGGAGGGCGCCGCGGACCGTGCGCCACCTCCACACGTAGGCCACCGCCACGGCGGCGAGGGCGGCGGTCCACAGGGCGGTCATGGGCCGTGCTTGTCGACCGCGACCTGCGACGCGTCGATGGCCGGCGCCTGCCCCGGCGGGTGCAGCGTCTCCATGAACGCGACCAGCGCCGCCGTCTCCGCCGGGCTGAGGTTCTTGCCGTAGGCGGGCATGTTGCCGCCGCCCTGGATGACCTGGCGGATGAGCTGGTCCTTGGTGAGGCGCACGGCCACGACGTCGAGCGCCGGGCCGCGCTCCCCGCCGGTTCCGCCGAGGGCGTGGCAGTTGTGGCACTGCTTCGCCTTGAACACGAGCGCTCCCTGGCGCTCCAGCGGCGTGCGGTCGGCGAGCATCTTCTCGGGGATCGGCTCGCCGCTCCAGGCGTCCATCTTCGGGCTCCACGGCGTGTGCAGCCCCAGCTTGGTGAGCGATCCGAAGATCCCGACGACGAGGATGATCGTCAGCACCGCGATCGGACGTCGCTTCCAGCTCTTCTCACCCTCGCCGGAGATGAACGGCAGCGCGAACAGTACGGCGAGGCCGATCGCCGGTCCGATGATGAGGATGGGGGTCTCGGCGGACGGCGGCAGATACGACAAGAGGGCGTACAGCCACAGGAAGAAGAAGTCGGGCCGCGGCGCGGTCTGGATGATCGTCGGATCCGGCGGTCCCTTCGGGCCGAACGGACCGAAGAAGAAGGCGCACGCCGCGATGGCGAGCAGGATCGCGCCGGAGAAGATGATGTCCTTGCCCACCGCGGAGGGCACGAACGGGATCCCGTCGCGGTGGGTGAGCTCCTTGTACTCCTGAAGGTACGTCGACCTGCGCACGATGCGCCCCGGCATCGGCCAGTCGTTGATGCCCAGCTTGAGGACGAGGATCACGTGGAGGCTGACGAAGAGGATCAGCAGGGCCGGCACGACGAACACGTGCAGCGCGAAGAAGCGCGCGAGCGTCGCCCCGGCGATGATCGGGCCGCCGAGGAGGAGCTTGACGAGGGTCTGGCCGATGAGCGGGATGCGGCTGGCGATCGACGCGCCGATGCCGAGCCCCCAGTACGCGTCCTGATCGAAGCGCAGGATCTGTCCGCTGAAGGCCATGCCGAGGGTGAACAGAAGGAGAAACACGCCGATGAGCCAGGTGAGCTCCCGCGGGAACTTGTGCGCCCCGAACAGGAAGACCTGGACCATGTGGACGAGGACGATGGCGACCATGAAGTTCGAGCCCCAACCGTGGAGGGCGCGAATGAACCAGCCGGAGCTGACCTGCTGGTTCAGGGCCTGGAGCCCGTTCCACGCCTCCCCGGCGGAGGGGACGTACTGGAAGGCGAGCAGGATCCCGGTCACGAGCTGGAGCGCGAACACGGTCATCGCCGCGCTGCCGAAGACGTAGAACCAACTCGCGGTGCGACGCGGGACCGGGTGCTCCATCGTCGCCTTGATCGACGCGCCGAGCTGGAACCGGTCGTCGAACCACCGCGATACGCGCCCGACTAGACGCATTTGAGGTGCCGCTTTCCGTCGTTGTAGGCCGTCGGACCCGGCGTCGGCATCTCCTGCGCCTGGATCCACAGCTCGTTGCCCTCGATGCGGTAGACGTACTCGAACAGGCCGCGTTCCGGCGGACCCGACGCGCGCGAGCCGTCCGCGTAGTACGCGCCGCCGTGGCACGGGCAGAGGAAGAGGTTCGATTGCGCGAACCAGCGGACCGGACAGCCGAGGTGGGCGCAGTTGATCGCGAACACCTGGAACTTCCGCTCGTCGACGCGGCGCACCCAGCAGGGGATGTCCGCGGTCTTGCCGTCGGAGGGATTGACCACGGGATTGCGGAACGCGGCCATCCGCGTCTCGCCGACGGGGAACTGGCTCAGCGGGCCGAGCGAGATCCAGTCGTCGGCCTTGGCGGGCTTGCGCGTCGGTGACTTGAGATACTTGACGACCGGCACCGCCAGCACCGCGGCCACGACACCGTTGAAGATGAGCCCGATGCGGGCCAACGCCGAGCGCCTGGAAATGGGATCCGCCATGACTACTTGCTCCCCTCTACCTTTGCGTTTGGATAGGGTTGACCCGGGAACCGTTCGCGCTGGGCGACGAGCCACGCGACGGTGTCGGAGACGTCCTCCGCCGACATGGCCCGCCCGCCGGCGGTGCGGAAGTCCGGGCTGCCCACGTCGGGGCGCCCGGCGAGGATGGTGGTGCGCAGCGACTGATCGCTCACCAGCGCCAGGAACGCCCCGTCGGCGATGGAGCCCGCGCGCGGGCCGCCGCGCCCGTCGGCGCCGTGGCAGGACCCGCAATGGTCGCGGAACGCCTGGGCGCCGCGTCGCGGATCGCCGGACGCCATCGCCTGATAGGGCGGAGTCGCCGGATCGGGGCGAACGTCCGCCGGCGCCCACGCCCGCACGCCCGCGACCAGGGCGTCGACCTGCGCGTCGGTGAGCATGCCGCCCGCGCTCCGCGCGAACGCCGGCATCGCCGTGCCCGGAATCCCGCCCACGATGGCCTTGCGGATGGCGGCGTCGGGCACGATCGCGAGGTAGCCGGGCGCGCCGAGACCGAGGGCGGCGCCGCCCTTGCCCTGCTCGCCGTGGCAGCCGGCGCAGTTCTGGCCGTACAGCGCCGCGAAGCCGGTCACCGTCCGCGGGTCGGGCACCTCGGGCTCCGCGGCCGGCTGTCCGGGCGGCGTCCAGCTGCACGCGCCGAGGGCGGCGGCCCAAACGAGGAGGACGGCGCACGTCGTTCGTCGCTCAGTCATGGTCCTGACCTTTGCTCGATTCGTCCGCGAGCCCGGTTGCCTCGATGCCGGCGCGCAGCGACCACGGGATCGGCTGCAGCAAGGCGACGCGCTCGCGCCGGGACACCACCAAGCCCGCCACCACGCCGAACCCGATCTGGCTGAGGACGAACCAACCCCAGTCGATGCGCTCGGAGAGGGTGGGGTTGATGATCGCCAGGCTCGAGTACAGGAGGCCCGACCACACCAGCGGCGCGATGAGGCCGCCGAGGAGGATCGGTCGGTTCGGCATCATCGGCGTGAGCGCGCCGTACAGCACGCCGACGAGGATCGAGGTCACGAGATGGATGACGACCGCGATCGCGAACGCGCTCGGATAGAACGCCGACAGCTGGGCCGTGGTCGCCGACGGGAAGAAACCGGCGGCGAGGAGGTTGATCGGATACCAGATCCCGTGGCCGCTGACGATCCCGTAGAGGATCGCCAGGACCGCCATCGCCGCGCCGCCCGCGAGGCCGCCCCGCACCCCCGCCGAGATGGGATAGAGCTCGAGCGGGAGCTTGGCGCGGACGAGGCCCGCGGCGACGGCCACCTGCTCGACCTGGGACCGCGTCGTATTGACCTCGGGAACTTCGCCGGTGACGGGGACGCGCTCGTGCGCCGAGTGGGGCAGTACTTGCCTCGCCCACCCCACCATGCCGGGGATCGCGAGCAACGCGCCGATGGCGCTCATCGCCAGGCTCGTGGCGAGGCCTGCGAAGATCAGCGCGACGCCGAAACCCAGGACCATCGGCCAGGAGGTCGGCGCCGGCAGCTCGACGGTTTCGGGGGTCGATTCGACCACGGGCGGGGGCGTTTCGGTGTACTTGTCCATCAGCGGCCCACCACGTACACGAGAGTGAAGACGGCGACCCACACCACGTCGACGAAGTGCCAGTAGAGCGAGATGACCTCGAGCTTGGGGGTGTGGTCGCGCGTCACCCGCCGCCGGATGATGAAGGCAGCGACGACGGCCATGAGCGTCAAGCCGACCAGCACGTGGAACGCGTGGAGGCCGACCAGCGAGTAATAGGTCGTCCCGAAGAGGTTCGTGTGAATCGTGAGGCCCTCGTCCACGATGAGGTGGCGCCATTCGAGGAGGGTGCCGCCGAGGAACGTGGCTGCGAGGCCCAGGGTCACGAACCACCAGGCCGAGAAGGCGCGAGTGTCGCCGCGCCGCAGCCCGCGCAGCGCGAGCTCCATGGTCGCGCTGCTCGACAGCAGGCACACCGTGAGGAAGATCGGCGTGTGCAGGATCGCCGTGGTCGGTCCGCTCGTGCTCTTGCCGATGTAGAACGCGTAGGCGACGATGAAGATGACGAAGATCGCGGACTCGGCGGCGATCACGCCCCACATCCCCACCTTGCCCGCGTACGGGAGCTCCCACGCGGTATCGGATTCGGTTGCCAGCGCTAGCTTCATGGGTGGCATCTCCTCGCTACTCGTAACGCCAGTCGGGATCTTCGGGGTGCTTCAGGTCCCACAGCGGACGCCGGCTCTTCACCACCGGGGGCGTGGCGAAGTTGTACGCGGGCGGCGGCGAGCTCGTCGCCCACTCCAGCGTCCACGCGTCCCACGGATCGCTGCCGGCCGCGGCGCCACGACGGGCCGACCGGATCAAATTCCACACGAAGACCAGGATCGCCACCCCCTGGATGGCGGCCCCGATGCCGACGAGGAAGTTCCAGATCTCCCACCCCCGCCCCGGCTCGTAGGTGTAGATGCGCCGCGGCATGCCCAGGAGCCCGGGGATGTGCATGAGGTCGAAGCAGACGTGGAACCCGATCACGAACAGCCAGAAGTGCCACTTGGCCAGCCGCTCGCTGTAGATCCGCCCGACGACCTTGGGGTACCAGTAATAGAAGGCGGCGAAGACCGCCATGATGATGCCGCCGAGGATGACGTAGTGGAAATGGGCGACCACGAAGTAGGAGTTGCCGAGGTGCCAGGTCATCGGCGCGGACGCCAGCATCACGCCGGTCAGGCCGGCGAGGAGGAACTGGGCGAGGAACCCGATGCAGAACAACATCGGCGCGTTGAACCGGATCTTTCCGCCCCACATCGTCGCCAGCCAGTTGAAGATCTTGATGCCGGTCGGGATGGCGACAGCCATCGTGGTGATCACGAAGAACGAGTTCGCCGACGCGGTCATACCCACGGTGAACATGTGGTGGGCCCACACGCTCATGCTGACGAACGCGATCATCACGCTCGCCGCGACCATGATCGGATAACCGAACATCGTCTTGCGCGAGAACACCGGGACGATCTCCGAGATGAACGCGAACGACGGGATGATGAGGACGTAGACCTCGGGATGGCCGAAGATCCAGAAGAAGTGCATCCACAGCACCGCCGAGCCGCCGGCCTGCGTGTCGAAGAAGTGTCCGCCGAGGTAGCGATCCACCATCAGCATCATCTGGGCCGCCGTCAGCGGGGCGATGGCGAGGATGGCGAGCACGCTCATGGTGGCGCTCAGCCAGGCGAACAGGGGCATCTTGCCGAGCTTCATTCCCCTGCAGCGCATGCTGAACACGGTGGCGATCACGTTGATCGACGTCACGATGGAGCCGAATCCCGAGACCAAGAGCGACAACGTCCAGTAATCGCTGCTGTGGCCGCGGGTGAACGCTTTTTCGGTGAGCGGGGCGTAGGCCCACCAGCCGACCTCCGGCGCGGTGCCGTCGCCGTACAGACCATAGCCGCCGATGAGGCTGTAATAGAGGAGCAGGCCGCCGAACACCGTCAGCCAGAAGCTGAAGGCATTGAGGCGCGGGAAGGCCATGTCGCGCGCGCCGATCATGAGCGGCATGAGGTAATTGACGAAGCCGAACATCATCGGCATCGCGACGAAGAAGATCATCGTCGTGCCGTGCATCGTGAACAGCTGGTTGAACGCGTGCGGCGACACGAACTCCGCGTGCGGGAACAGGAGCTGGAGCCGCATCAGCGCCGCCTCGACGCCCCCGACCACGAGGAAGGTCAAGGCATAGAGGACGTACATGATGCCGATGCGCTTGTGATCGACCGTGGTCACCCACGAATGGAGCCGCTCCGTCCACGTCTGCGGCGGCGGCTGCATCGTCAGGGTCATCGAGCTCGTCGTCGACATATCCGCTTGCGTCCTCAGATCAGTGAAGGGTCATGAGGTAATCGGTGACCGCATCCAGCTCGCTGTCATCGAGGCCCATCGCGGGCATGAGCACGCCCGGCTTCACCTTGCCCGGGTCCTGGATCCAGCTGCGCAGGTTCTCGCGCGTGTTGGGGATGATCCCCGCGCCCAGGGTGTCGCGCGACATGAGGTGCGTGAGGTCGGGGCCGAAGCGCCCGGTCGCCGCCGTGCCGGCGATGGCGTGGCAGCTCATGCACGTCGTGCGCTCGAACACCTCACGGCCGCGGGCGGCGGCGTCGGTGACGCGCGCGGGCTGCTTCTGCTCCTCGACCCACTTGGCGAAGTCCTCGCGGGACTGGACGTAGACGCGGAGCAGCATCTTCGCGTGCTGCACCCCGCAATACGCGGCGCATTGACCCAGGTAGAGGCCCGGCTCGGTGGGGTCGATCCACATCGTGTTAGGGAAGTTGGGGACGAGGTCGGTCTTGCCGGCCAGTCGCGGGACCCAGAAGCTGTGGACGATGTCGGCCGAGTAGAGCTGGAGCACCGAAGGCGCGCGCCGCGCGGGATCGCTCACCGGGATGTGGAGCTCGTTGGCGGTGACGACGCCGAGGCCGGGGTAGCGGTACTCCCACCAGAACTGATGACCCACGACGTCGACCTTGACGGCGGTCTCCTCGAAGCTCGGCTTCTGGGTGAAGGCGATGACGCGCGCCGTCGACAGGAACAGGACGACGACGATGAGGATCGGGATGATGGTCCAGGCGAGCTCGATCTGCTTGGAGCCGTAGACCTGCGCCGGCTCGCTCGCGTCCTGGCCCTTCCGCCGGCGGAACTTCACGACGGCGTACACGAGCAGGCTGCCCACGATCACGAAGATCGCGCCGCAGACCGCGTACACCATGTTCGACAGGTCGAAGATCCAGCGCGCCGGCGTGGTGGCGGGCGAGAAAATCGTCGTGGGGCTCATGACCGACCGTGTGCAGTGCACGCGCCGGACCAAGACCCATCGGGCGGTTTCCCTTCGGGAACTGCAGCGGATCGCGCCCGATCGAACCGGGGGCGTGACCGATTCTTGGCCACGGTGCGCGCGCTCTGTCCTCGCGGCGGGCGCCGCGGCGCCTTCGCCTCCTTATACGGTGGCGGCGGCGCCGGTGCGGCGCCGCGGCCCCGGGCACGGTGGATGCAGGACGGCTCCGGCCAAGGAGCCTCGCGCGAACATGACGCCCAGAGCAAGAAGCTTCGCCATCGCGGCGGCCGTCGCGACCTTCGCCCTCATCCTCGTGGGCGGGCTCGTCAACCCCACCGGCTCCAGCCTGGCCTGCCCCGACTGGCCCCTGTGCTACGGCAGCGCCTTCCCGCACATGGTCGGCGGCATCCTCTACGAGCACAGCCACCGGCTGGTCGCCGCGAGCGTGGGCATTCTGACGCTGGTGCTCGCGTACGTGCTCTACAAGGACGGCCGCGGCCGCCAGGGCCTCCTCGCGGTGGGGCTGGTCGTCCTGCAAGGGTGCCTCGGCGGCCTCACCGTGCTCCTCCGCCTGCCGCCCGCGATCTCCATCGGCCACCTGGCGCTGTCGATGGCGTTCTTCTCCTATCTCGTGGGCCTGGCCGGGCCGAGGCGGGTCGACGCCGGCGAGGGCGCGCACGTCGCGCTCGTCGTCGCCGCCGTGCTCGTGTACGCCCAGATCGTCCTCGGCGCGCTCGTGCGTCACACCCATTCGGCGCTCGCGTGCGGGACCGAGGTGCCGACGTGCTTCGGGCAGCTCTGGCCGAGGGGGATGCCCCCTCAGGCGCAGATCCACATGGCGCACCGGATGTTCGCGGTGCTCGTCGCCCTCACGGTCAGCGCCATCGCCCTCGCGTGCGCCCGGCGGCTCCGCGGCGGTCTCAGGCTTCTCGCGCTGTCCGTGCCGCTGCTCGTCGTCGCGCAGGTGGGGCTGGGACTGTGGACGGTGGTCAGCCTGAAGGCGCTGCCGGCGGTCGAGCTCCACCTCGGCGTGGGCGCGCTCCTGCTCGCCGCGACCGTGACCCTCGCCGTGGCGACGCGCACGGCGACGGTGAGCCTGGGCGCGTTCGTCGCGCTCACCAAGCCGCGCATCACGATGCTCGCGGTCGCGACCGGCGCTGTCGGGCTTGCGCTCGCGCCCGGCCATGCCGCGCCGGGCGTGGTGGCGGCGGCGCTCGCCGGGATCTGGCTCATCGTAGGGTCGGCGAACACCCTCAACATGTACCTTGAGCGCGACGTCGACGCGAAGATGGTGCGGACGCGGCGCCGTCCGCTGCCGTCGGGTCGCCTGCGACCGGCGAGCGCCCTCTGGTTCGGCATCATCCAGGGGCTCGTCGGCCTGCCGCTGCTCACGTTCGGCGCCAACGCGCTGACCGGCCTGCTCGGCGCGATCGCGCTGTTCCTGTACGTCCTCGTCTATACGCCGCTGAAACGGCGGACGGTCCACGCGCTCCTCGTGGGCGCGATCCCCGGGGCCATGCCCCCGCTCCTCGGCTGGACCGCCGGCAGCGGCGCGCTGTCCGCCGGCGGCCTGGCGCTGTTCGGCGTCATCTTCTTCTGGCAGATCCCGCACTTCATCGCGATCGCAATGTTCCGGCGCGACGACTATCGCGCCGCCGGCGTGAAGGTCCTGCCGAACGAGCGCGGCGACGCGGCGGCGCGGCGCACCATCGTCGTCGCGCTCGTCCTGCAGGTCCTGACGACGCTCGCGCTCGTGCCCCTCGGCCTCGGCGGCGGGACGTACCTCGTCGGCGCGGTGTTCCTCGGCGCGCTCATGCTCGGCTGGGGCGTGTCCGGCCTGCTGTACCCGGCGGACTACGCCTGGGCCCGGGGCCTGTTCGTCCTCTCGGTGGTGTACCTGGCGGTGCTGTTCGGGTTGCTGCTGACCTAGGAGCCGAACTTGGTGGTCTGCTCGACATCGTCGGCCAACGACGTCAGCGGATTCTGCACCGCGCAGACCCGGTGGCCGCGAGCGTGGAGCCGCGGAATCACCTGGCGCCAGTGCGAGCGTCACCCCACGCGATCGGGTTCTCGTCGACGTTCGCATACCTCGCCGATCATCTGGGGCTCACCCGCAGCTCCGCGTTCCGCCGCACGACGGCGGCGCGGCTATTGGCGCGCTTCCCGATCGTGGCGGAGTACCTGGGCGATGGGCGCCTATGCTTGACCACGTCAGTTCCGGGCCGGAACTGACGCCGCCGCCGGTCCGCCCCGCCCCGCGCGTTGGCCCCGACCCGGCGCACCTCCCTGACGGGGGGACGTGCCTTCGCCTTGTGCACGGTGACCACAGTCTGGCCACGATCGCGGCGCGATGTCGCGCTTTCTCGTCGGTGCCGCGGCGGCATGCGAGTTGCACAGGCCATGCGCACGGAAGGAGAACCCCGAATGGTCACAGCAAAGAAGATCGAGCCAAAGTCGTTGCCGGCGCCGAACAGTGATTTCTACGAGCTCTACGAGACCCTCAGCCCCGAGGAGCTCGCGATCCTGAAGAAGGTGCGCGAGTTCGGCGCGACCAAGGTCGCTCCCGTCATCAACAAGTACTGGGCCGAGGATTCGTTTGCGTTCGAGCTGGTCCCGCACATCCGCGACCTGAACATCGCCGGGACCGGGATCACGGGCTACGGCTGCCCCGGCGGCAGCCCGAAGTTCCTGGGCTTCCTCGCGATGGAGCTCGGGCGCATCGACGCGTCCGTCGGGACGTTCTTCGGCGTGCACGGAGGCCTGGCCATGGGCTCCATCTACTTCGGCGGATCGGAGGAGCAGAAGCAGAAGTGGCTGCCGCCGATGGCGCGCCTCGAGAAGATCGGCTCCTTCGGCCTGACGGAGCCGGACGTGGGCTCCGGGGCCGGGGGCGGCCTCACGACGACCGCGAAGCGCGAGGGCGACACCTGGATCATCAACGGCCAGAAGCGCTTCATCGGCAATTCCACGTGGGGCGACGTTACGATCATCTGGGCCCGCGACGTCGCCGACAACCAGGTCAAGGGCTTCATCGTCGAGAACAAGACGACGCCCGGCTTCAGCGTCGAGAAGATCGAGAACAAGATCGCGCTCAAGGTCGTCCAGAACGGCGTGATCACGATGAAGGACTGCCGGGTCCCCGAGGCGAACCGTCTCCAGGGCGACACGTCGTTCCGCGACACCGCGCGCGTGCTGCGCGCGACCCGCTACCTGGTCGGCTGGCTGTCGACCGGCTGCCAGATGGGCGCCTACGAGTACACCCTGGCCTATTGCCAGCAGCGCTTGCAGTTCGGCAAGCCGATCGCGTCGTTCCAGATGGTCCAGGATCTCCTGGCGAAGATGCTGGCCAACGTCACGGCGTCGCAGTGCATGATGGCGCGCCTGGCCGACCTCGGCAACGAGGGCAAGCTGAAGGACCACCACGCGGCGCTGGCCAAGGCGTTCACCACGGCCAAGATGCGCGAGACCGTCGCCTGGGGCCGCGAGCTGTTCGGCGCCAACGGCATCGTCGTCGACTACAACATCGCGCGCTACTTCGCCGACGCCGAGGCGCTCTACTCCTACGAGGGTACGCTGCAGATGCAGAACCTGATCGTCGGCAAGGCCATCACGGGGATCAGCGCGTTCGTCTAACGCACGAGGACAAGGAGGTAACGTCATGGTTGCGATTTCGGCGGCACCGGCACTGGTGCTCGAGAACGTCGTCTACGAGAAGAAGGGCGCAATTGCCTACGTGACGGTGAATCGTCCCAAGGTGCTCAATGCGCTCAACGAGCGCACGTGGGCGGACCTGCGCGCGGCCTTCGAGCAAGCGCGCGACGATGCCGAGGTGCGCGGCGTCATCCTGGCCGGAGCGGGCGGCAAGGCGTTCATCGCGGGCGCGGACATCACCGAGCTCGCGAAGATCACGGCGTACGATGCCGAGCGCTCGGCGGCCAACGCGCACGCGGTGCTCAACTTGATCGAAAACCTCGGCAAGCCGACGATCGCCGCGATCAACGGCTTCGCGCTCGGCGGCGGCTGCGAGACCGCGATGGCGTGCACCATCCGGCTCGCCTCGGAGACTGCGAAGTTCGGCCAGCCCGAGGTCAAGCTGGGCGTCATTCCGGGCGGCGGCGGCACGCAGCGTATGCCGCGGCTCGTGGGCAAGGGGCGGGCGCTGCAGCTGATCCTCTCCGGCGAGACGATCGGCGCGCAGGAGGCCTATCGCATCGGGCTGGTGAACGAGGTCGTCGCCGCGGCGGATCTGATCGCGCGCGCCGAGGCGATCCTCGGCCAGATCTTCGCCAACGCGCCGGTCGCGGTGAAGCTCGCGCTCGAGGCCGTGAACAAGGGCGTGCAGACGAGCCAGGACGAGGGCCTGGCGCTCGAGGCGGCCCTCTTCGGCATCTGCGCCGCGACGGACGACAAGAGGGAAGGCACGTCGGCGTTCATCGAGAAGCGCGCGGCGAAGTTCCAGGGCCGGTGACGAACCAGGCTCAACGAGGAGACACCATGGCAACGGACAGCATCTTTTCGGGATTGAAGGTTGTGGATATGGCGAGCTTCATCGCCGGCCCGGCCGCCACGACCGTGCTATCGGATTTCGGCGCCGACGTGGTCAAGGTCGAGCCGCCCGGGATCGGCGATCCCTACCGCTACTTCTACAAGGTGGTGCCGAATCCGGCGCTGGAAGACAACTACACCTGGCAGCTCACCAACCGCAACAAGCGCAGCCTTGTCGTCGACCTGAAGAATCCGGGCTCCGCCGCGGTCCTCGCGCGTCTCGCGAAGTGGGCCGACGTGTTCGTGACCAACTTCCCGCCGCGCGTGCGCAAGGCGCTCGGGCTGACCTACGAGTCCCTGTCCGCACACAACCCGCGGCTGATCTTCGCGGACCTGACCGGCTACGGTGAGGAGGGACCGGAGGCCGACAAGCCGGGATTCGACCTCACGGCCTACTGGGCGCGGTCGGGGCTCATGGAGTTCACGCGCGACGCGCAGAGCCCGCCGGCGGTCCCTGTCCCGGGCACGGGCGACCACGCGACGGCGATCTCGCTGTACGCTGGGATCGTGACCGCCCTGTATCGTCGCGAGCACACGGGGACCGGCTGCCAGGTCAATACGTCGCTCATCGCGGAGGGCGCGTGGGCCACCGCGGCCTGGCTGCAGGCGGCGCTGTGGGGCGCGAAGTTCGCCGGGCTGCTCGATCGTCGCCGGACGCCGAACGCGCTCGCCGGCGTGAGCTACGAGACGTCGGACAAGCGCTGGGTGCTGCTGTCGTTCGTCGAGGAGGACAAGAACTTCCCGGACTTCGTGAAAGCGATGGGTCGGCCGGAGCTGCTCACCGACCCGCGGTTTGCGAACGCGAAGAGCCGCCACGCGAACGCCTCGGCGCTCGTCGCGGAGATCGACAAGACGTTCGCCACCCAGCCGCTCTCGCACTGGAAGCCGGCGCTCGATGAGGCCCGGGTGCCCTACGGCGTGGCGCAGATCCCCGAGGAGATCGTGAAGGATCCGCAGCTTTACGCCAACAACGTCGTCGTCCCGATCGCCGACGGCAGCGCCCAGCCGAAGTACACCGTGAATAGCCCCATGACGATCAAGGAATCGCCGAAGGTCGCGCCGCGGCCGGCGCCCGGTCTGGGCGAGCACACGGAGGAGATCCTTCGCGAGATGGGGTTCGACGCCGGTCAGATCGACGCCCTGCGCGCGGCCGGCGCGATCCCGAAGCAGAAGGAGCACGCGAAGGTCGCGTAGCACCGGAGGCAAGCATGACGGCAGCCGCCAGCGGCGGGACGGTTCGGCGTGTGGTCTCCACCGGAATGCCCACCCGGTGGGGGATGTGCCGAGTCGTGGGGTACGAGCGCGAGGTCGCAAACGGCGTGCGTCGCGTCGAGACCGCGATCGCGGTCGTGGTCGGTGATCCGACCGCCGGCGGCCCGCCGCTGGTTCGCATCCATTCCCAGTGTCTCACCGGCGAGGTGCTCGGCTCGCTTCGCTGCGACTGCAACGACCAGCTCGAGATCGCGATGCGGGCCATCGCCGTGGAAGGGCGCGGGCTCCTCATCTACGAGCACCAGGAAGGCCGCGGCATCGGGCTCATGGCGAAGCTCCGCGCCTACGCGCTGCAGGACGCGGGTCTCGACACGGTGGACGCAAACCGTGCGCTCGGTTTCGCCGCCGATTGCCGGGATTTCCGCCTGCCGGCAGCCATTCTTGCGGACCTCGGCATCGGCCGGGTTCGCCTTTTGTCGAACAATCCCGACAAAGCTCGCGCCCTCGTGGAGGCCGGCGTCGACGTCGTCGCTCGGGTCCCCTGCGAGGCGACGCCGAACCCGCACGCCCTCGCGTACCTCCGCACCAAGAAGGAAAGGATGGGCCACGCGCTGAGTCTGCCCGAGCCGGGAGACGAGGAGCTGCCGTTCGCGCCCATCGACGCCGCCCTGCGCGAGCTCCGGGCGGGGCGCATGATCGTCGTCGTCGACGACGGCGACCGCGAGGACGAGGGCGACCTGGTCATGGCGGCGGAGCACGCCACCCCCGAGGCCGTCAACTTCATGGCCATGCACGGACGGGGCTTGATCTGCGTGGCCATGGGGGGCCAGCGGCTCGACGAGCTCGATCTGGCTCCGATGGCCCCGGACAACTCCGCGCTCGGCGGCACGGCGTTCACGGTGTCTATCGACGTGAAGGGTGACGGCGTGACGACCGGCATCTCGGCCCACGATCGGGCGCACACGATCCGCGCCATCGTCGACGGGAGCCGCGGCCCGGCGGACTTCGCGCGGCCGGGGCATGTCTTCCCGCTGCGATCCCGCGCCGGCGGCGTCCTCGAACGCCGGGGGCACACGGAGGCCGCGGTCGATCTGGCGAGCCTGGCGGGTCTCTACCCCGCCGGCGTGATCTGCGAGATCGTCAACGACGACGGCACCATGGCGCGCGTCCCGGATCTCGTCCGCTTCTGCAAGACGCACGACCTCCTGATGATCACCATCGCCGATCTGGCGCGCTACCGCTTCGACGCGGATCCCGACGGCTCGTTCGCGGCGATGGACGGGTTTTTTCCCGTGGCCGCGCACCACCCGGGCTGACCGCAGACCTCGACTTGGTCACGCGAGCCAATCCTCCGCCCAACGCTGATCGCGAAACCGGCATTTCCTCCGCGAATTGGCAGGCACGGATCGTGCTTCCCGCCCCCAAGGGATGTTCAGCGCGGTTCCGCACTACATCGAGCGGAGCGAGGAAGGCGAAGGGTCGATTTGCGTCCAACTGATTCACAAGGTTCTCGCCGCGCAATGGCGACACGCTGTTCGCCTTCGGCGCGTTCGCGTTCGTCGCCTTCGTGGTCCGGCTGGCGCTGCGGAAGGGAGCGTTCCGCGCGCCGGAGCAGATCGTCGCCGTTCCTGCCTCCGAGCCCGCGGAGTCGGTGGGTGGCTGACCCTCGCCTGAGGATGCTCATCGCGGCGGCCGTCGGCCTCGTGACCTTGGTCGCGAGCCCCACCTTCGCCGCCGAGGGCGGCGACGACACGACGCACCGGTTCTACGTGCGCGCCGGCGCCGCCGGCTTCTTCTACCTCCCGGCGCTGACCGTCAGGTCCGGCGGGAACGACATCCCCGGCGCCGACGCCAGCCTGTCCCCCAACTTCACCCCTGTCTTTGAGCTCGGCGTGTTCCCGTTCTCGGGCCTGGGCCTCCTCGACGATCTCTCGGTCTCGCTGACCGTGGGCTTCCCACCCGAGGCGACCGTCGACGGCGCCGGCTCCCTCGCCTCGTCGGGGACGATCGGCAAGGCGAGGTATGGTCCCTCCGTCCTCTCCGCGCACTATCACTTCCGACACCTGCCCATCGTCCACCCTTACGTCGGCGCCGGTTTCACGTATGTCATCATCTTCAGCACGGAGGACGGAGCGCTGAAGGACCTGCACGTGGACCCGGCCTTCGGCGCGGTATTCCAGACCGGGGTCGACGTTCCCATCGACGGTCACTGGGGCTTGTACGCCGACGCCAAGCTCGCCCTGCTGTCGCTCGACGTGACCGGCACGCTCAACGGGGCGCCCACCACCGCGAATCTGCCCTTGAACCCGATCATCGTGACGCTCGGCGGCTCGTACCGCTTCTGAAGCGCGCCGGGCGCGCTACGCCCGCCAGCGCGCGATGCGCCAGCCGCGGGCCTCGGCGATGCGCCGCAGCTTGCCGCCCGGATTGACCGCCACGGGGTGACCCACGCACTCCAGCATCGGCCGGTCGTTCAGGCTGTCGCCGAAGGCGTAGCTGTGCGCGAGCGACACGCCGTCGCGCTGGGCAATCTCCTGCACGACGGCGGCCTTGTGCTCTTGATGATAGATGGTGCCGATGATCCTGCCGGTGCAGACGCCGTCGACGGCCTCGAGCTCGCAGCCGTAATAGTCCGTCGCGCCGAGATGGCGCGCGTACGGCGCGACGATGAAGCGGTACGTCGACGAGACGATGTACACCGGGATGCCGCGCTCGCGAAACCCGCGCACCAGGCGCTCGGCTTCGGGAAAGATGAAGCGATGCAGGCGCTCGTCGAACAACGCTTGCGCCAAGGCCACGTCGCGATCCGGGCGGCGGCCGACGAAGATCTGCGCGCCCGAGCGCTTCATCGCGTCGAAGTCGGCGATGAGCCCGAGGTTGTACTTCAGGTAAATGGCGAGCACGCGCAGTAGCGACGACACCGGCAGCTGGCGCCGGCGCGCGAGCATCAGCGCGCACGCCTGTTCGGCGGCCTGCGCGGTGAGCGTCTTTTCCAGATCGAAGAACGCGGCCTGCTTCACGTCCGAGCGCGCTTCGATCGTCACCACGCGGAGAGCCTAGCAGAACTGGTAGGCGTGCGACCGCATTGCGTTCCCGGGACGCGCCGCGTTACCGTGGTCGTTGGTCCGCTCCATGTCATCGCTGGAATCTTCCAAGCTGGAACGCATCGTCGCGGAGTTCGCGGCCATGGTGCGGCGCGTCGGGCGCCAATTCCGCCTGTGCGAGGCGGACCTCGACGAGGTGATGCAGGAGGTCCGGATCCGCCTCTGGCGCGTCCATTCCGGCGGCAGTCGGCAGGGTGAGAAGATCGAGCAGGTCAGTGCGTCCTACGTATATCGGACGACCATGTCGGCAGCGATCGACATCCTGCGGCGCCGGCGGTCGCGCGGCGCGGAGCGTACGGTGGCCCTCGACGAGGTCGCGGAGCCCGCGTCCGACGCGTCGGATCCGTCGCGTTCCGTGGAGGAGTCGGAGCTCGCCGCGCAGCTCGCCCAGGCGCTCGAGGCCGTCACCGCGTCGCGCCGGCCCGCCGTGCGGATGTACCTTGCCGGCTACGCTCGCGAGGAGATCGCGGCGACGATGGGATGGTCCGAGGCCAAGACGCGCAACCTCCTCTACCGTGGCCTGGCCGACCTGCGCGAGCGCCTGGCGGAAATGGGTATCCCATGGAAAACGACGGCTTGACCGACGCGCGTCTGCGCGATCTGTACCAGCGCGCGCTCGCCCAGCGGGGCGAGCGCGCGCGGGAGCGCTGTGTGGCCCCCGAGGCCATCCTCGCGCTGACGCGGCGCGAGGGCCCGGAGAAGCGGCGGCTCGAGGTGCTCGATCACGTGATGGGCTGCAACGCGTGCCGCGCCGAATTCGACCTCTTGCGTTCGATCGAGCAGGCCGGCGCCGAGGCGGAGCGGCCCGCGATCGTCCCCCGCCATCGGTGGGGCTGGCTGTCTCCGGTTGCGCTCGCCGCCGCGCTCGTCCTCGCAGTGGGCGTCGGCGTGAAGCTCGGGACGCGCGGAGCGCCGGACGTCGAGCGAGGGACGGGGGATGCGGTCACGCTGCTCGCGCCGGCGGCGGAGACCGACGCGGGGGCGCCGGTCACGTTCGCCTGGCGGCCGGTGTCCGGGGCGCTCCGCTACGAGATCGAGGTGCTCGACGAGCAGGGGAAGGTGGTCTTCGCCCGGACGACCGAGCAGACGTCGGCGACGCTGTCCGACGCGGGCCTTCTGGTGCCGGGATCGAGCTACCGCTGGTGGGTGCGCGCGGCCTCCGGAGCCGGCGAGCCGCGATCCTCCCCGCTGCGGAGCCTGCGCATCCGTCTGAAGTAGACGACCGCCAACGCCGCCGCGGCGAGCGGGAGGCCGACGAGCAGGGCCCAAACCCCGAACGCAGTCGCCGGCATTCGGAGCGGGATCGCGACGAGCGGGTCGCCCACCGCCGTGAAGACCGCCCATTCATTCGGCTTCGCGCCGCGCCGGATCGCGTCGAGCTTGGCCGCGCGCAGGGCGTCCGCGACCGGCAGGCCCCCGGCGAGGGCCTGGTAGAACGATCCCACGAACGCCACCGTGGCCTGGTCGCCGATCCGCCAGCTCGTCGCCACCACGGAGCGCGCGCCGGCCTGGAGCAGGGGAGCGGTGAGGCCCTGGACTCCCTCTCCCTCGACGACCACGCCCCGCCCGGTGCGGCAGGCCGACAGCACCACCAGGTCCGCGTCGAGATGGAGCGCGGCCAGCTCCCCGGGGCTGACGAAGCCGCTCTCGCCGTCACCGGGCGCGAGCGCGAGGGCGGTGCGCGCGGCGGTGCCCTCGTCCACCACGGCATGCGTGGCGAAATGTAAGATCCGGAACCCGGCCAGATCCGCATGCTTGAGATAGGACGCGCTCGCAGCCTCGCGCGTCCTGACCTCCGCCTCCGGCGCGTAGCGGGCGACGAGCTTCACCTCGCGCGCCGAGGCCTCGAGCCGGGGCAGCCCGCCGGTCTCTTCGAACGCCGAGCGGAAGACTTCTGCCGCTTCGCCGCCCGGGCGAACATCGGGCCGCGCCGCGCCCGCGCCCGCGAAGGCCGGATCGCCGAACGCAAGGAGGCGCACGGGCCCCGCGGTGGCCGCGCCGCGTTCGCGCGCCCGGCGCCACAGCGCGGCCACCACGGCCGCCGAGGGCGCGACGCTCACCGCGAACCGTTCGACGACCCGTCGCCCGTCGGCGAGCCGGAGCGCATCCCAGGGAAGGCGGTGCAACGGACCGTCCGGGACGATGACGAGCCGCGTGACGTGCGGGCCGAGCTCGGCGAGCGCCGGCTCGAGCAACGCCCGGCCGAGCGCATGCGCGAGATCGCCGGGGTCGGTTCCGCCTTCGAGCAACGCGACGAAGCGCGCCACCTGGGCAGGAACGGAATCGCCGAACGCGAGCGGATGGACCCGGATGCCCGTGGGCAGCGCCCGAGCGACGACGAAGAGCGTGGCCGGCCCGCCGCGTGAGCCGACGACGAACTCGAGCAGCGCGGTGCGCTCGTCGGGGATCGACGCGGCGACCGCCGCGGCCGTGACGGAGCCCACGCTCCGCCGTTCCGAGGGCCCCGTGGACTTCACGTCGGCGCGCAGCGCCTCGGCCTGGAGAAGCGCGTCCCCGAGCTCGCGGGCGCGCCGGCGCTCCGCCAGCTCGAAGGCGGCGGCGACCCGCCCACCCGCGGCGAGGGCGTTCAAGACGCGCGCCACGCTCGCGTCCTGCTCGCTGCGGCCGACCAGGGGCGTCTTGAGCTCGGCCGGCGAGGTCTGGAACGCGAGCAGCCGGAGCTCGCGGTCGCCGAGCGAGGCCCGCCATCGATCGAGCTCATCCCACGCGGCCACCGCCTCGCCTTCGGCGCGGGCCAGCTCACCGCGGCGGACGAGGATCTCGGCGATGCGGAGCCGGATCGTGTACCGCAGGACGGACTGGTCGACCGTGCCGAGATACGCGCTCAGGGAGCGCTCGGCCGCATCGAGATCGCCGCGAAACAGCGCGAGCAAGCCGGCGTCGAGCGCGAGCTGGGCGGTCCACTGCTCTGTCCCTAGCTCGCGGGAGAGGAGCTCGGCGTCGCCGAGCGCCCGCGCGGCGGCCGTCCAGTCGCCCTCGCGCATCGCGATGGCCGCGAGCATCCGGTGGAGCTCGAAGACGTTGGTGGCCTCCTGGGTCGACCGGTAGAACTCCAGGTTCTCGAGCACCTGCCGCCTCGCCTCCGCCGGATTGCCGGCGGCGAGCGACACGAATGCCAGGTACCTCCGCGGGATGGTGGCGCTGGACGGGTCGCCCTGCGACTCGTACATGGCCACCGCGCGGTTCAGGTGCTCGGTGGCGCTCGCCAGATCGTTGACGTGCATGGCGATGTCCGCAAACCCGTTGTGCGCGCCGGCGATCGCGAAGAGGTTGCGCGATGCCTCGGCCTCGGCGAGCCCGACCCGCAACGCCTCCATCGCCTCACCCAGGTCGCCCTGCTCGAGCAACGTCCCGGCGCGGTCGGTGATCGTGACCGCCAGCCAGCTGCGGTCGTGCGCTCGGCGGAAGGCCTCCTCGGCCTGGCGGTAGTAGTCCACCGCGGAGGCGTTCTGCGTCCGGAGGTTCATGACCTTCCCGGCCGCGCGGAGCGCCTGCCCCTCGGCGCGCAGATCGCCGGCGCGGCGCGCGAGCGCGATGCTCGCCTCGGCGTCGGCGACCGCCTGCGGGCTGCCGGAGACGCCGAGGAGCACGGCGCGGTGCCGGAGCCGTTCCGCGTTGAGGTGAAAGTCTTCGTCGGGAATCAGACGCTGCGCGCGGTCGAGGAGAGCCAGACCGGCCGCCATGCCGCTCATCCTCGCGCTCACGAACGAGAGCGCGATCAGCGCCTCCGCCTCCGCGGCGCCGTCGCGCGCGAGGGCCGCCGCCTTGCGAGCGGCCTCGAACTGCGTTTCGGCGGCATTGCTGAAGCCGCGCTCCTCCAGCGCCCACGCCTGTCCGAGCCGGGCGTAGGCGGTTAGGCGGTCGGGCGGAGCCGAGTCCGGGGCATCCACGCGGCGATAGAGCGCCTCGGCGACGGGATAGTCATAGCTGAGCCGCGCCAGCGTGGCGAGCCCGAGCAGGGCCGCGCGATCAGTGGGGTCATGGTCGACCCGAGCCTGCCAGAGCGCGCCGAGCTGCGCCGCCGTCTCGTTCTCGACGGCGCGCGTCGCTTCCCGCACGACGGCGCGCGGGTCTTCTTGGGGCGCCGCCGCGGAGTGCGCGGCGGTCAGCGCGACGAGCAGGACCGGCGGGATTCCCCGCATGCGCGGCAAGGATATCGCAGCCGGCCCGCCTCGTGCGCTACCAGGCCGAGATCGTGAAGCCTCCGAGCGGCGCGGCCTGGATGAACGCCTGGAGCTGCGAATCGGGCAGCGAATGGAGGCCGGCACCGGCCGGATCCATCACCTGGTACACGGACCAGTTGCTGTGGACGCCGCTGATTGCGATGTAGTGACCCGACACCATGCGTGGGTCTTCGTGGTTCGGCAGGGAGTAGTAGTCCCCGAGCGCGATGACGTCGTGACCCGCGGCGAGCTCGTTGTCGATCCACTCCAGGTCGGCGCCCGCGTTCGCGGACGTGTGCATTCCCAGCCAGTCCAGCGCGGTGACCATGCCGTTACCGGTCGTCCCCTCCGGCTTCGTGCCGGCGACCTCGGCGAATACCATGATGAGCGCCGCGTCCGTGAGCCCGCCGTTCCAGCCGTGGCCCTTGGCGATGCCCGCGAGGACCGCCGGCCCGCAGTTCGCCGAACCGTCGTAGGTGGCGTCCTTCCCCGCGGGGTTGAGCTGATCGACGAAGGGGACGTCCGGCGCCTTGGCGTCGAATTTTTCAGCCGGCGAGCCGCCACACGCGGCGGCGAGCACGAAGACTAGGAGCGGTGCGGCACGGTGAAACGCGGGTCGATTCATGCGTATCTCCTGGCGGCGTGTGTTGGCCGTCTTCCCCTAGACGCACGCCACCGGGTGCGATTCTCACTGGCGCGGGAGATCGCCGTGACGGCCGAACATTCTTGACGTTTCCGTGCGTGGCGACCTCTGGGTCGCGGCGCATACATCTCCTAACCGATGCGCCCGGCGCAAGCGCTCGCGGGCTATCCTTGCGCGGTGATGCGCGCCCTGTTCCTCGCCCTTGCCGTCGGCTGCGGAGCCCGATCCCATCCCGGCACGACGGCCGATGTCGCCGTCCGCGCCCAGAGGCTCCTCGACGTCCGCGCCGGGAAGATGGTGGCCGGCGCCGTGGTCCTCGTCCGCGGGGACACGATCGTCGCCGCCGGCCCCGCCGCCGAGACGCCGATCCCGGCGGCAGCGCGCGTCATGGACCTCGGCGACGTCACGCTCCTGCCCGGGCTCATCGACGCGCATGTGCACCTCGCCTGGGCCACGCCTGCCACCAAGCTCCCCGGGGCGCGCGACGCCGAGTGCACGTTGCGGGCCGGATTCACCACCGTCCGTAACCTCGGGTCCACCGGCCGCGCCGACCTGGCCCTCCGCGACGCGATCCGCCGCGGCGACGTCCCCGGCCCGCGCATGCTCGCCGCCGGTCCCGGCATCGGCGCGCCCGGGGGCGCGTGCGACCAGGTCTTCGGCAGAGAGGCGGTCGCCGCCGACGCCGGCGAGGCCGAGAAACGCACCCGCGAGATCATCGCCATGGGCGCCGACGTGGTGAAGCTGTGCGCCGGCGGCGTCATCCCGTCGCCCGCCGATGAGGCCGTCGCCGACCTGCGCGAGGACGCCATCCGCGCCATCGTCGTCGCGGCCCACGCCGCCGGCCGCAAGGTCGCCGCGCACGCCCAGGGGCCCGAAGCGATCGCTCGCGCCGTGCGCGCCGGCGTCGATTCCATCGAGCACGGCGGGCTCATCGATGCGGCGGCCGCCGCGCTCATGCGCGAGCGGGGCACGTTCCTGGTCCCGACCCTCTATCGCGTCGACGCCGTCGTCGACAACGCGCGCGGCCGCGGCGCTGCGCCCGACGCGGTGGCGAAGATGGTCGAGCGCAGTCGCGCGGCCCACGGGCGCATCCGCGCGGCCATCGCCGCGGGCGTCAAGATCGCGGTGGGGACCGACGCGACGGTGATCCCGCACGGCGACAATGCGCACGAGCTCGCCACCCTGGTCGAGGTCGGGCTGTCGCCGCTCGAGGCGATGCGGGCGGCCACGATCCACGCCGCGGAGCTCCTCGGGTGGGGGGACCGGGTGGGCGCCGTGGCGCCGGGGCTGCTTGCCGATCTGGTGGCGGTGCCCGGCAATCCTCTCGAGGACATCACCTCCGTCCGGCGCGTCCGGTTCGTGATGCAAGGAGGACGCGTCGTCCGCAACGACGACGGACCCGCTTGCCCTGCGCATTAGGTGGTGCCCGGTCGATCGCTTGTCGAAGACACGATGAGGGCGAGGCGGCCGGCGGGCTTCCACTCCGCGAGGAACCCCGCGAGGGTGTTCTGCCGCCACCCCTCGGCGGGATCGAGCGTGACCACAACACCCCTTTCGAGGTGCAACCCAACCACGACCTCGTAGTGCGTGAGCGTTCCCCGGTGGTGTGGTTTCACCAATCCGACCAGGACGGGCCGGCCGCTGCCGAGCTCGCGCGCCAGATCGGCGATCTCGCCCTCCACGAGGAACGACGCGAGCCCCCGCTCGCGCGCGAAGTCGCGCAGGCGCCCGGCCTTGATCCCGCTTTGCGGCGCGGGTCGGAGTGCGCCGGAGATCTGTCCCGGCGGCGTCCCGGTCCAGTAGGAGACGACCATGCCGATCGCCGCGGCGCCGCAGTCGGACTCGGATTCTTGCTCCCCGAACGGCACATCCCGGATCGCGATCCACCCTTGCTCGCGGTCGAAGGCCGCGGGCGAGAAGCTTCGCGCGCTGCCGATGTAGGAGGAGCAGGCAGCCAGGCACGTCGCCGCGACAGGAAGAAGCCGTCTGGGCACGGCATCAGACCACGAGGATCACGATGATGACGACGAGGAGGACGATGATGATCGTCGAGGCCGCGACCGCGGCGCCGCGGCCTCCCTCGAACTCCTCCAAACCGATCGTCTCCTTCTCGCGCTCCTCGTAGCGCTGTCGCTCTTCCTCGGTCGCCGGGCGCGGACCGCCCGCGTGCGCGACCGCCTCGGCGGGCGCCGGCGGCACGGCGGGGCGCGCCGCCGGCGCGGCGAAGACCGCCGGCGCCAGCAGGCACGCCAGCACGAGCGAGAGGCGCGATGGGCTCCGTCGCATGACCGGACGCCATTATAGCAGGCGCTCGGCGAGCGCTGCGACGTGCCTTTCGAGGAAGGTGCGGCGGCGGTCGAGGTCGACCTCGACTGGGTCGGCCTCTCCACCCACGGCCGCGGGCATCGCTTCGGCAACGCGGCGATCGAGATCCGCCAGGGCGGCGGAGAGGATCGGCGCCAGCGCCTGGCGCAAACGCGCCGCCGCCGCCGGCTCGGCGGCGAGGAGATCGGCGACGACCGCGTGTCGCAGCGCGGCGGCGCGCTCCGCGAGCGTCGCCGCGCACTCGTCTCGCACCGACTCGAAGGAGCGAAACAGCGCGCCGAGCCGCGAAGCCCCTGCCACCGACAGCGCGGGCCAGGGGGGCAAAGGCGGCACGAGCGCGGCACGATCCGGGGCCGGCTCGCCGGCGGGCGGCAGCTCGGCGCCTTCGAGCGCGGCGCGACGCCGGCGGACCTCGGCGAGGACGGTCGGCGCGAGGTCGTGGACGGCGCCCGCGAGGGTCGCGCCGATGACTCGTTCGACCTCCGCTCCGATCGTCGCGAGCGCGTCCGACGCGTCGCGCTCGATGGCGGATGCCGCGGCGCGGAGCTCCTCGATGTCCGCGGCGGCGCGCAGGAGGTATTGCCAAGCCCCGCAGAGCGGCGCGAGCTGCGACTCGACGTGGTAACGCGCGCTCTGGATCGCGAGGTTCGCGCGCTCGGCGATGTCGCCCGCGGCACGGTCGAGCTCCGCCGATACGAACGCCGCCGGATCGGGGACCTCCAGCGCGGCGATGCGCGCGCGGCGCGCCTTGGCCTCGGCGGCCGCGCGCAGGCGCGCCTCGCGGAGGGCGTCGACGCCGGCGCGCAGCGCCTCTCCCGCCCGTCGACCCACGACGAGGAGGCGCGCGCGCGCGACCAGAGCGTCGGGCGGTGCCGGCGGGACGGCGAGAAGGGTCGCGGGCGCGAACAGACGCTGCGCTTCGCGCGGAAGCGTCCCGTCGGAGAGGAGACACGCGTCGGCTTCGCGGCGGCAGACGTCCCAGCCCCGCTGAAGATCCAGCACGTGCCCGCGCGTCGCGAGATCGATGAGCACGACGCCGTCCGGAACGCCCGGCGCGTCGACCATCAACTCCTCCACCTCGGTCGCGCGCTCGGCGGCGTCGATCAGCGCGCGGACGTCGGCGCGGAACTGCTCGCGGCGCGCCGCCACGTGCCGGGCGAGCTCGTCCTGCCGGCGGTGCACGGCGAGCGTCCACCGCCCCGCCTCGGCCCTCGCGCGCTCCGCCGCGCTCGCCGCGCCCACCTGGTCCGCGCGCGCGGAGTGGGCGGCGCGACGACCCGCGTCCACGGCGGCCTGATACTTGGTCAACGCCCGCTCGGCCAGCTCCAGCTCTCGAGCCGCGTGGCGGTGCGCTTCCTCGGAGTCGTCGACATCGCGCGAGGCCGCCGCGGCCTGGGCACGCGCGGCGGACCAGCGGCGCCCGAACAGCAGAAGACGGATCCACCACCAGAACGCCCACCACGGCCGGCGCGCGCGCGCCCACGCGGGGAGGGCCCGGCGCCCGAGCTCGAGCGCCTCGGCGCGCGACCGTCGCTCGGCGCCCGCGCGCTCGCATCGTCCGGACGCGTCGCGCACGACGCGGCGGGCTTCGGCGAGGGCGCGCTCCGCGGCCGCGACGGCCTCCGTCCCCTCGGCGGCGCTCCTTTCGGCGCGAGCGAGCGCGGCGTCGGCATCGGCGAGGGTCCGCCGCGCCTCGTCGAGCGAGCGCCCCTCCTGCGCCGCCGCGCCGGCGAGCTCCTGCGAGCGATCGGGGCAGAGTCGCGCGAGCTCCTCGACCACGCCGCTCTTGAGCGTCGCGCGGTACGAGATGGGTCCGCGCCGGAACCTGGTCCGCGCGCCCGCGGGCTCCACGCGGGCGGGGCTCACGAGCGGCTCACCGACGAGGTGGTTCAGCAGCTCGGCGCGGGTGCGGGCGGTCTCGCCCGCCACGGCGATCGTGAGCCGGCGACCGGCGAGGACCTCGTCCACCCCGGCGCGTGCGTCGGCGACGACGCGCGCGGCCTGCTCGCCGAGCGCGCCTCCCGCGGCCGCCAGCGCCGCGAACGCATCGCGGGCTGCGGCGAGTAACGTCTCCTCGACCGGTCCCTGGGCCGGGGCCGGCCGCTCCCGGTCGTCGAACGCCATGGCGGGCCGATGCCATCGTAACTCAGTATCCTGCGGCCAGTCCGCCGCCGCCGCGGGGCTCGGCGGCGCCGGTCCACCCGCCCGGGGCGCGCCCGATCGACGGCGCGTCCGCGATCGGTCCCGACGGCGACACCTTGACCTCGTGCCCCAGCGCCCGCAGCGCCGCGAGGGTGTCGTCGGCGAACCCGTTGCGCTCGACGACCACGACGTCGGGCAGGTGCTGGTGGTGCGCGCGCGGCGCGGCGACGGCCGCCGCCACGTCCATGCGATAGTCGACCACGTTGGAGATGACCTGCCACACGGCGGTGATGATCGTCGGTCCACCCGCTGCGCCCGTCACGAGCACGACGTCGCCCCCGGCATCCGTCACGATCGTTGGCGCCATCGATGACAGCATGCGCTTGCCGGGCGCGACCGAGTTCGCCTCCCCTTGCACGAGCCCGAAGGCATTCTTCTCGCCGGGCTTGGCGGCGAAGTCGTCCATCTCGTTGTTGAGCAGGAACCCCCCACCGGCCACGGTCACCGCCGCGCCGAAGCCGATGTTGATCGTCGTCGTCAGCGCGACCGCGTTTCCGTTCGCGTCGACGACGGAGAAGTGCGTCGTGTGCTTCTTGACCGCCCCGGAGTCGCCGACGCCGGGCGAGATCTGCGCCGACGGCGTCGCCCGGTTCGCGACGATCGACGCCCGTTGCCGGTCGGCCCAGTCCCTGGCCAGGAGCTCGTCGACGGGGTTCTTCATGAAGTCCGGATCGCCGAGGTAGGCGTTGCGCGCCGCGAACGCGCGGCGCATCGCCTCGACCGAAAGGTGCAGCGCGCGCGGCGTGTGCCACGCGCCGAGCTCGAGCGGCTCGAGGATGTGCGCGATCATGGCCAGCGCGATGCCACCCGACGACGGCGGCGGCATCGACGCAATGTGGAAGCCGCGATACTCGACCTCGATGGGCTCGCGCCATTTCGCCTGGTAGCGCGCGAGATCGGCCCTGGTCACGAGGCCGTGGCCGCGCTCCATCTCGGCGACGATCAGATCCGCGGTCTTGCCCGCGTAGAACCCGGCCGGCCCCTCGTCGGCGATGCGCCGCAGCACGGCCGCGAGATCCGGATTCTTCCAGCGCGCGCCGACGCGCGGCGGCGCGCCCCCCGGCAGGAACAGCGCGGCGGACGCGGGGAACTTCGCGAGCCGTTCCCTCTCGTCCTCGATTCCCTCGGCCGTTCGCGCGTCGAGCGCGAAGCCCTGCTCGGCGAGCGCGATCGCCGGGGCCAGCAGGTCCCGCCAACTGCGCGAACCGAACCTGCGATGCGCGGCCCAGAGCCCGGCGACGCTCCCGGGCACGCCCACGGCGAGATGGCCCGTCAGCGACGCTTCGGGGCGGAGCTTGCCGTGCTCGTCGAGGAACATGTCGTGCGTCGCCCGGGCCGGAGCGGTCTCGCGGAAGTCGAGCGCGACGGTCTTCCCGTCGACGCGCGCGACCATGAAGCCGCCGCCGCCGATGTTCCCCGCGTCCGGGAGCACGACCGCGAGCGCGAAGGCCACCGCGACCGCGGCATCGACGGCGTTGCCGCCGGCGGCGAGCGTGTCGGCGCCGACCTTCGTGGCCAGCGCCGCATCGGTGGCAACCATGCCGTGCGGCGCCACCACCGCCCGTCCGCGATGGGCCCACGCGGCGGGAATGGCCGCCGGCGAGGGCGCGACGGCCGGCGCGGGCGCAGGCGAGACCGCCGCGACCGGTGCCGGCGCGACGCGCGATCCGCCGCAAGCGGACAGCGCCGCCGCGGCGACGAGACACCCAAGTCTCCGCATGCGGCGCAGTGTACTCCTCACGGCAACGACGCGCGCGAGCGTCTCATCGCGGCCGCGACTCGACGGGAAAGTGCAGGTTCCGCCACGCCTGGATGCCCCCGACCAGCGGCCGGATGCGGGTGATGCCGCGGCGGCGGAGCATGAGCGCCACCCGGGCGCTCGTCGCCTCGTTGGGTCAACTGCAGTAGACGACGACCTCCCCGTCGCGCGGCACCTCGTCGTGGCGGGTCTCGATCTGCTCGGCCGGGATGTGGCGCGCGCCGGGGATGATCGCCGGGTCCCCGGCGAGCTCGAGATCGTGGCGGAGGTCGAGGACGAAGATGGCGTCTCCCGCGTCCATCCGCTCCTTGAGCTCCTCGGCGCTGATCCGCGCGATGCGCAGCTCGGACATGATGCGGTAGCGCAAGTAAACCTTCCATCCGACCCAGCCGAGGATCGCCGCGACGAGGACGCCGAGGAGCGCGCCGCCGAGGCGAAGGCCGATCGCCGCCACCGCCTCGAGCTGGTGGCTGAATACGTAGCCGAGGATGATGAACCCGCCGGCCCAGATGAGCGCCCCGGCGAGGTTGTAGGCGATGAACTGCGCCCGCGGCATGCCCAGCGTCCCCGCCAGCGGCTGGGCGACGGTGACCAGCCCAGGGACGAAGTGGGCGACGACGAGCGCGCGCGGGCCGCGGCGGGCGAACAGGTTCTCCGTCTTGCGCACGCACGCGTCGGGCTCGATGGACACGCGGCAGACCAGGCGCAGGATCTTGATGCCGCTCCGCCGCCCCGCCTCGTACCACGCGATGTGGGCGAGGAGCGACGCGGCGACGGCGAGGGCGAGCGACGCGAAGACCTCGAGGCGCCCCATGTGCGCGAGCGCGCCCGCGGCGAGGAGCCACGGCGCCGCGGGGAACGGCAGGCCGAGCTGGTTGACCACCGCGACGCCGAAGAGGACGGCGTGGCCGTGATGGACCAGAAACGTCAGCGCGTCGTTCATGACTCCACCGTGATACTTGCATACGGCGCGGCGGCTGCATGCCAAGGGGATTCGTGCGCGGCCGTGCCGTGTTTCACGCGGAGTGTCGCGGACTTGCGCGTCGCGGTCGAAAAAATGCGCGACGTGTCGATTTCGGGCGACGCCGTTTGTCGCCTGGTTGAGCCATGGAAGGATCCATGCACGCCACGCCAACAAAGGAGACGACGATGAAGTTCCTGTTGACCTATGCCGCCGATCCGAAAGCGCCTCCGCCCACGCCCGAGAAGATGATGGAAATCGGAAAGCTCACCGCGGAGATGGTGAGCTCCGGCGTCGTCATCATGACCGGCGGGCTCGTCCGGCCGAGCAAGGGCACGCAGCTCCGCTGCGCCGCCGGAAAGGTCAGCGTGACCGACGGGCCATTCGCCGAAACCAAGGAGCTCATCGACGGCTTCGCGCTCATCAACGCCGGGTCGAAGGAGGAGGCGATCCAGCTCGCCACCCGCTTCATGAGCATCGCCGGCGATGGATCGGGGGAGATCCTGCAGGTCTTCGATCCGACCGAGATCCCCGACTGACGCCCGCTTGCCCCCGCCCGACGAATGATGCTCTGATCCCGGGCCGTGGCGCCCGCGGACGCGCACGCCGCGATCGTCGCGGTGTGGAAGATCGAGTCGGCCCGGTTGATCGCCGGGCTGGCGCGGATCGTGCGCGACGTCGGGCTGGCCGAGGAGCTGGCGCAGGACGCGCTCGTCGTCGCGCTCGAACAGTGGCCGGAATCGGGCGTCCCGGACAACCCGGGCGCCTGGCTCATGACCGCGGCCAAGAACCGCGCGCTCAACGTCCTCCGGCGCGCCAAGCTGGTCGAGCGCAAGCACGACGAGCTCGGTCACGACCTCGACGTGCGGGCCGGGCGGGAGCGGATCGAGGCCGAGCTCGTGGCCGGGATCGACGACGACGTGGGCGACGACCTCCTGCGCCTGATGTTCACGGCCTGCCATCCGGTCCTGCCCACCGAGGCGCGCGTGGCGCTCACCCTGCGCCTGCTCGGCGGCCTGACGACCGACGAGATCGCGCGCGCGTTTCTCGTCCCCGAGGCGACCGTCGCGCAACGCATCGTGCGCGCCAAGCGGACGCTCGCCGACGAGCGCGTCCCGTTCGAGGTTCCGCGCGGCGCCGAGCTCGGCGCGCGGCTCGCGTCGGTGCTCGAGGTCATCTATCTCATCTTCAACGAGGGCTACGCGGCGACGGCCGGCGACGACTGGATGCGCCCGGCGCTGTGCGAGGACGCGTTGCGCCTCGGCCGCATCCTGGCCGAGCTGGCGCCCGCCGAGCCGGAGGTGCACGGCCTGGTGGCGCTGATGGAGATCAACGCGTCGCGATCGCCGGCGCGGACGGACCCGACGGGAGAGCCGATCCTGCTCCTCGAGCAGGACCGCGGCCGCTGGGATCAGCTGCTGATCCGTCGCGGCCTGGCGTCGCTCGCGCGCGCCGACGCGCTTGGCGGCGCCCGCGGTCCCTACGCGCTGCAGGCGGCGATCGCCGCGTGTCACGCGCGCGCGCGGACGGCGGAGGAGACCGACTGGCGGCGCATCGCGTCGCTGTACGGTGAGCTCCGCGAGATCGCGCCCTCGCCGGTGGTGGAGCTGAACCGGGCGGTCGCGGTCTCGATGGTCGACGGGCCGGCCGCGGGCCTGGCGCTGGTCGATGCGCTGATGCAGGAGCCCAAGCTGAAGGGCTACCACCTGCTGCCGAGCGTGCGCGCCGACTTGCTCGCCAAGCTCGGCCGCTTCGACGAGGCGCGCGGCGAATTCGAGCGCGCCGCGTCGCTCACGCGCAACGCGCGCCTGCGGCAGCGGCTGCTGGAACGGGCGGAGAAGTGCCGCGACTAGCCCGCCCCGTGCAGCGTCCGGTATTCCCTCGGCCCGATGCCGAGCTCGCGCTCGAACGCGCGCTTCATTCGCACCGCGTTGCCGAAGCCGCACTGGCCGGCCAGCGACTTCGCCGGCAGCGCGCTCGACTGGAGCAGCGTCCGCGCGTGCTCGACCCGGAGCTTGTCGATGAGCCGCGCTGGCGTCGTCGCCAGGAGATCCCGGCACCGCCGGTGAAACGTGCGCACCGACATCCCGGCGCGGCGCGCAAGCCCCTCGACGTCGGCCCGCGCCAGGTTCGCCCGCGCCCAGGCGATCGCCGGCCCCAGCGGATCGGAGCCGGCCCGCTGCGCCACCAGCGCCTCGCTGAACTGCGACTGGAACCCCGGCCGCCGCACGTAGAGCACCAGGCGCGCGGCCACCGCGTCGGCGACGGCACGGCCGAGGTCTTCCTCGACGATCGCCAGCGCCATGTCGATGCCGGTGGTCACGCCGGCCGACGTCCACACCGAGCCGTCGCGCACGAAGATGGCGTTGCCGTCGACCGACACCGCGGGGAACGCGCGCGCCAGGATGTCGCACCCCAGCCAGTGGGTGGTCGCCCGCTTGCCGTCGAGGATCCCCGCCGCGGCGAGCACGAACGCCCCCGAGCAGACCGACGCCATCCGCCGCACCGACGGCGCCGCGCGGCGGAGCCAGCCGACCAGCGCCGCGTCGGCCATCGCCGGGACGATCTCGCGCGGGCCGCCGCCGGCGACGAGCACGATGTCGTCGGCGCGCGGCCGGACGCGGCGAAGATCGCGCGTCACCACCCGCACCGCCGCCGACGTGACCCGCTCGCCGCCGCCGATCGAGGCGAGCTCCACCCGGTACGCGCGCCGCCCCACCTGGAGTGACGCCGCGGCGAACACCTCCGCCGGACCGGTGATGTCGAGGGTCACCGCGCCATCGAAGGCGACGATCACGACGCGCGCCATGTGGCAGAAAATAGCCGATCATTGTCATGGCTGCCAGCAGGCCCGCGCCGTGAAATGGAGGGCATGACGCTGCACATCGGCATGCTCCTCTATCCCGGGCTTACCCAGCTCGACCTCACGGGGCCGTACGAGCTGCTTCACCAGCTTCCCGGCTCCCGAGTCCACCTGGTGTGGAAGGACACGCGACCGGTCCGCGCCGACTCCGGCCTCGAGCTGGTGCCGACGACGGCGATGGCGGACTGCCCGCCGCTCGACGTGGTGTTCGTGCCCGGCGGTCTGGGCCAGATGGTTCACATGGGCGACCCCGAGGTGCTCGGCTTCCTCCATCGGCACGGCGAGTCGGCGCGCTACGTGACCTCGGTGTGCACCGGCGCGCTGCTGCTCGGCGCCGCGGGGCTGCTCCAGGGCTACCAGGCGACGACCCACTGGGCGTTCGTCGATCTCCTGTCGGCGTTCGGCGCGCGCCACGTGAAGGCGAGGGTCGTCGTCGATCGCAACCGCATCACCGGCGGCGGGGTCACCGCCGGACTGGACTTCGGCCTGCGGCTCGTCGCCGCCATCGCCGGCGAGCGGCTGGCCAGGTCGCTGCAGCTAGCCCTCGAGTATGACCCCGACCCGCCGTTCCGCAGCGGCCATCCCGACGTCGCCGATCCGGAGCTGGTCGGTGAGCTGCGGTGCCGGTTTTCGGGCTTGAGATGATGGCGCCCGGGCGACTTCGCCAACCCGCGATCAGCGGTGACTCAGGCGCAGGGACTGCCAGCCGCCGTCGGCCGTCCAGCCGCCGTCGACCACCAGGGCATGCCCGTTCACGTATCCGCTCTCCGCCGGATCGGCGAGAAACGCGATCGCGCGCGCCACGTCATCGGCGGTGGCGAAACGGCCCATGGGAACGCGGCCGGTGATGTCGGCGTCGGAATAGGTGCCGCGGGCCTGGTCGGCGTCGTCCATCGCGGTCTTGACCCAGCCGGGGCAGACGGCATTGACCCGAACGCCGCGCCCGCCCCATTCGGCGGCGAGCGTCCGGGTGAGCCCGATGAGCCCGTGCTTCGACGCGTTGTAGGCCGCGCGATCGGCGATGCCGACGAGCCCGGCGACCGAGGCGACGTTGACGATGCTGCCCGCGCCCTGGGCGAGCAGGATCGGCCCGAACGCGCGGCACAGCAGGAACGGCGCGACGAGGTTGATGTCGAGGACGCGCCGATAGTCGGCGGGGGCGGTCGTTTCGGCGGCCGCGATGAGGCTGATGCCGGCGTTGTTCACGAGCACGTCGATCCGGCCCCAGCGCGCGCGCACCGCGGCGGCGAATCGGTCGACGACGGCCTCGTCCGAAACGTCGCCCACTAGCTCCATCGCCGCCGCGCCGAGCGCCCGCGCGTCGTTCAGCGTGTCGGCCGGCGACCGCACGTCGTTCAGCGCCAGCGCATACCCGCGGTCGGCGAGCACCTGGGCCGTGCGCCGGCCGATGCCCTGCGCCGCGCCGGTGATGACCGCCACTTTGCTCGATTCGTCGCCCATGTCGCCGGAGTCTAGCCGAACCCGTCCCGGGCGAGCCCTGCTTGGATTCCGTTCGAGCCTCTCCGTGACCGACGTTTTTCGTGTCGATTTCGGGGCCTACCGCCCCAGGGTCTGCACGACAAGCTCGGCGGTCTCGCCGCCCGAGAAGTTCTGTTGACCCGTGATCAGATTGCCGTCGCGGATGGCGAATCCCCGCCACAGGCCCGCCTGGACGTAGTTCGCGCCGAGGGACTTCAGCGCGTCCTCGATGCGCCACGGCATCACGTGCTTGTCGCGCGGCAGCAGGTTCATCGACCACACGGCATTGTCGGCGAAATCCTCCTCGACGTTGGCGAAGCCCGTAACCGTCTTGCCCCTGGCAAGGTGCTCGCCGTTCGCCAGCCGGGCGTAGCGCAGGATGGCCACCCCGTGGCAGAGCGCGCAGGCGATCTTGCCGGCCTGGTAGAACTCGACGAACTTCTTGTGCAGGTCGGCGGCCGATTCGAACGTGAACATCGGCGCCTGGCCGCCCGCGACGACGACGGCATCGAACCTCGAGACGTCGATCTCCGCCACCGGTCGCGTGGTCTCGACGAGAGCAGCCAGCTTGGGCGTCGCGATGAACCCCATGGTGATGAGGTCGCTCGACGAGTATCCGCTGGGGTCTCGGGGATCGCTCATCGCGTCGGCCTCGCACCGGCCGCCGCGGGGACTGAACAACTCGACCTCGTACCCCTGCTCCGTGAAAACGAAGTAGGGGTGCGTGAGCTCGCTCCACCAGAAACCGACCGGCCACCCGGTCGTCGTCGACTGAGCGGGGTTGGCGAGGACGATGGCGACGCGCTTCCTCCGCTTGGCGTTGGCTACGTTCGGGTCCTTGAGGCTCATGGAATTGGCCTCCTTTCGGGCGGTCGGATAGACGGAGTCAGTAATGTGGTCCATCGCCGGCGTCGAGCGCAAATGTCTGACACCTGCCTTCCGGCGGACGATGGGTCAACGAAACGAGACGCCACGGCAACTCATGTCGGCGGCCCGCGCGCTATGGAAGGGACGACATCGGCAAGATGCCCAAACCAAAAGGAGCGCGACCATGAAGATCATCGCATACGATCGGATGAGGCCCGGCGTCACCTACGAGAAGATCGAACCCTACCTGCGCGAGGAGGTGGCCAACGTGTGGCGGCTGTGGAAGGCAGGGATCGTTCGGGAGAACTACGCGCGCGCGGACGAGCTCGGCGTCGTGATCGTGTTCGAAGTGGACAGCGTCGAGGTCGCAAAGCGATACACTGACGACTTCCCGCTCACCAAGGCCGGGTTCCTCGAATGGTTCTACATCGCCGTCCAGGTGCCGCTCCCGCTCGAGGTGTTGTTCGACGCCAAGATCGACGTTAAGGAGCCATACGACCGCACTCGGACCGAGGCGGCGGGAAGGAGGTAACATGGACCGCGCATTCGGCCTCGACGTCCCCTCGACGCTCGACGAAGTCTGCCATCCGAGTCGGACGGCCCTGATCGTCTACGACATGCAGGCCGGGATCGTCCCGCAAATCGCCGCCGGGCGCGCCGTCGCCGACAAAATCCGCGAGGTGCTGCAGGCGGCGCGCGACGGCGGATTTCGTGTATTCTTCACGCGCCACATGTCCCTGCCTAGCGAAGTGACGGGGGCGAGCCAGCTGCGGCGGGCGAAGCAGTGGCAGCGCGCCGACCGCGCGGCGGACACGAAACCGGCGTTTCCCCGCGACTCTCCTCAGTTCCAGGTCACCCCGGAGCTTGCGCCCCTCCCCAGCGAAGGCCTCGTCGACAAGATCACGATGTCGGCGTTCGCCGGAACCTATCTCGACATGGCGCTCCGCGACTGCGGGATCAACTCGTTCGCGATCGCGGGGATCGCCCTCGAGGTCGGCCTCGAGCCGACGGTTCGGCACGCCGCCGATCTGGGCTATATCCCGATCGTCGTCACCGATGCGTGCGGCGCCGGGAATGCAGCCGCCGGGGAGCGAGCGCTTGCCTCGCTGAAATTCGCCGGCGATGCCCTTCTAACGGAGAGCGACAAGATCATCGCCGCGTTCCGGCGGTGGAAACAACCGGGCTCCTGAGGAGTGGGCTCATGCGCGGTGAACCGCTCACCTTCTTGCTCGCCGGCTCGTTCGTGCTCCTGATCGGCTGTCGGAGCGGAGAGACCTACGTCCGCCCGCCTCCGCCGGTGCGCGTCCAGGTCGTCGCCGCCGCCGGGCCCGCCGGCGCGGTGCGCTACAGCGGTCGGATCACGGCCGCGACCGAGGTCAATCTCGCGTTCCGCGTCGGCGGGTACGTCACCGCGGTCACGACGACGCTCCAGCCGGACGGGACTCGCCGCCTGCTGCAAGCGGGGGATACGGTGCGGCGCTCGGCGGTCCTCGCGTCGATCCGCAGGAGCGACTACGCGACCCGGCTCGATGAGCTGCGCGGCATGCGCGAAGGCCTGAGCGCTTCGGTCGCCAAGGCGAAGCTCGATCTCGACCGAGCCGACAACCTGCTCAAGCAACGCGTGATCGCGCAGGCGGAGTACGACGCGATCAAGGCGCGATACGATTCGGTCGTCGGCGAAAGGACCGCCGCCGAGGCGCGGGTGGGGCAGGCGGGCATCGCGCTGGCGGACACCGAGCTGCGCAGCCCGCTCGACGGCGTCGTCATCCAGCGCAGCGTTGAGGTCGGCGATCTGGTGTCCCCGGGGACTTCCGCCTTCGTCGTCGCCGACACCAGCAAGGTGAAGGTCGTCTTCGGCGTTCCCGATTCCGTCCAGAAGCAGCTCCGCACCGACATCCCGGTGACGATCCGCGCCGAGGCGGTGGCGGGCCGCCGCTTCCGCGGCGCCATCACCAAGATCGCCGAGAAGGCCGACGAACGATCGCGCGTCTTCGACATCGAGGCCACCCTCGACAATCGCGATCAGGCGCTGAAGGTCGGGGTAATCGCGACGGCCGAGCTCGACGACGCGGCCGCCGTCGCGCCCGCGGCCGCGGTGCCGTTGTCGGCGATCGTCCAGCTCCCCCAGAAGCGGGACGATCTCGCGGTCTTCGTGGTGACCTCGCAGAACGGGCGCACGGTGGCCACGCTTCGCCCGGTGGTCCTCGGCGACCTCGTACGGAATGACGTGACGATCACCAAGGGAGTGGTGCCGGGCGAGACCGTGATCGTCGTGGGCGCCAGCCACGTCCGCGACGGCGAGCAAGTCGCGGTCATTCCCTGAATAGGTCCGGCCATGAGCCACACGAGCGAGTCCGAGCTCATCTCCGTCAAGCGAAACGCCTCACGCTACGCCGTCGAGACGCGCTCGGTCACATGGGTGATGCTGGTGGTGACGATCCTGCTCGGGGCCGCCGGCTACCTGGCGATGCCGAAGCGCAAGGATCCGTTCATCAAGATCCGCACCGCGGTCGTGGTGTGCGCCTGGCCGGGGATGTCCGCCGAGAAGGTGGAAGAGCAGCTCACCCGCAAGATCGAGGAGAAGATCGCGCAGAACGCGGACGTCGACAGGATCGAGTCGACGTCGAGAACCGGTGTCTCCATCGTGACCGTCACGCTTCGCGACGAGGTCTCTTACTCGGACATCGGCAAGGCCTTCGACGACATCGATCTCAAGCTGCGGACGATCGCTGACCTGCCGCAGGGGACCCAGCCGATCGAGTTTCAGAAGGATTTCGGCGACACCGCCGCGCTCATGCTCACCGTCGCGAGCCCGAAGGTGAGCGAGCTCGAGCTCGGCCTGCGGGCCCGCTCCCTGCAGAAGGCCCTCGAGATCGCGCGCGGCGCCGCCGGCACGACCCGTTCGGCGGTGGTCGTCGCCTTCCCCACGGCGCTGAATCCGGCGCCGCTCCGGCGCGCGGTCGAGCGCTTCGCCGCCTATGCGAGCCGGTCGGGCGTCCGCGACGCAAAGATTGTCGAGGGGGCCGGCTTCGTGGCGCTCGACGGCGAAGTCGACGGCGGCGAGCCGCGGTGGCAGACGCTGATCCGCGCGTTCCTCGACGAGGTGCTCCACGCCTCCTCCTTCCATCCCGACGTGTGGAGCCCGGTCGTCGTCGCCGATCCGGCGACCTCGCTGGCCCGGCTGCGGACGGTTCGCGGCGATCGCTACAGCTATCGCCAGCTCGATGATTTCACCGATGCGCTCGCGCGCCGGCTCCGGGGCATCGACGAGGTGTCGAAGGTCACCCGGGCGGGGGTGCTTGCGGAGCGGGTGTATCTCGACTACTCGCAGGAACGCTTCGCCGGGATCGGCCTGGGCGCGGCGCCGTTCCGCGAGGCGCTCGCCGTGCGGAACATCGAGACCCCGGCCGGCGTGCTCGAGGCGCGCTCGAAGAACGTGGCCATCGGCACCTCCGGCGAGTTCGAGAGCGAGCAGGAGATCGGCGACACGTTCATCATGACGTCGTCGAGCGGCACGCCGGTGTTCCTGCGCGACTTCTTCGAGATAAGCCGCGACTACGAGAACCCGCCGCGCTACCTGAACACGCACACGTGGCGGGACGCCGACGGCACGTTCGTGACGTCGCGCGCGGTGACGCTGAGCGTCCAGATGCGCACGACCGAGCAGGTGGCGGCGTTCTCGCGCCACGTCGACGCCGCGCTGGACGCGGTCCGACCGACGCTCCCCGACGACCTCATCCTGGCCCGGACCAGCGATCAACCTCGGCAGGTGGAGGACAAGATCGGTCTGTTCATGACGAGCCTCTACGAGGCGATCGCGATCATCATCCTCGTCGGCTTCATCGGCTTCATGGAGTGGCGTTCCGCGCTGGTCCTGGCGCTGTCGATCCCCTTGACGCTCGCCATGACGTTCGCGTTCATGTGGGCGCTCGGGCTCGACATCCAGCAGATGTCGATCGCGGCGCTCATCCTGGCGCTCGGCCTGCTGGTCGACGATCCCGTCGTGGCGGGGGACTCGATCAAGCACGAGCTCGACGCCGGCAAGTCGCGGAGCCTCGCCGCCTGGCTCGGCCCGACCAAGCTCGCGCGGGCGATCCTCTACGCGACCGTCACCAACATCGTCGCCTACTTGCCGTTCCTGCTCATGCGCGGTGACGTGGGTCACTTCATCTTCGCGCTCCCCGTGGTCCTCGCCTGCGCGCTCGTGGCCTCGCGCATCGTGTCCATGACGTTCATTCCCCTCCTCGGGTACACGCTGCTCCGGCCCACGGCGCGCAAGCGGCCGCCGGGGAGGTTCATGGAGCGCTACCGCCGGCTGGTCGACTGGGCGATCCGGCGCCGCTACCTCGTCCTGGCGCTGTCGCTGCTCGTGCTCGCCGCGGGCGGCTTCGCCGGGAGCCGGCTGCGCAGCAGCTTCTTCCCCAAGGACCTGTCTTATCTTTCGTACATCGACATCTACCTCCCGGAGGACTCGTCCATCGCCGCGACGCAGTCGCTCGCCGCGGAGGCCGGTCGGGTCGTCGCGGACGTCGTGGAGAAGCGCGGGCGGATGGGAGACGGGCCGCCCCGCCAGGTCCTGCGGAGCATCACCACCTTCGTGGGCGGCGGCGCGCCGCGATTCTGGTACTCGCTCTCGCCCCAGCAGCAGGCGCCGAACTATGCGCAGCTGGTGATCGAGGTGTTCGACGCCCACGAGACGACCGAGATCCTCGCGGATCTCCAGCAAGCGCTGTCCGCGCGCATCCCGGGCGCCTACGTCGACGTGCGCCAGCTGGAGAACGGCAAGCCCGTGCCGAACCCGGTCGAAATTCGGTTCACCGGCGACGACATCCCCACGCTGCGCGCGGTCGCCGCGCGCACCGAGGCGGTGCTGCGGGACATTCCCATCGCGGACCGCGTGCGCGACGATTACGGCGTCGCCGCCCTGCGCGTGCAGCTCGACGTCGATCCGGTGCGCGCCGCGCTGGCGGGCGTCACCAACGCCGACGTGGCGCAGACGGGCTTCGTGGCGCTGAGCGGCGCGCCGTTGAGCACGCTGCGGGATCGCGACAAACGGATTCCGATCGTCGCGCGCGTTCGCGTCGACGAGCGCGGCAATCTGGGGGAGCTCGACGATCTGTACGTGTTTTCGGCTCGCTCCCCCCAGAAAGTGCCGATCCGGCAAATCGCGTCGCGGCGCGTCGGCTTCGTTCCGGAGAAGATTCAGCGGCGGAACCAGCTGCGGACGATCTCGGTCGTCGCCTCTCCCGTGCCGGGCAAGCTCCCCTCCGAGGTGATGAAGCTCGTTCGCCCGCATCTCCACGCGATCGAGGCGAGCCTGCCGCCGGGCTACTTCATGGAGATCGGCGGATCGGAGGAGAACGTCGTCAAGGTGGCGCGCGACGCCGTCCTCGTCGCGATCGTGTCCATCGCCGCGATCTTTCTCGCCCTCGTGATCCAGCTCAAGAGCGCGATCAAGCCGGTCATCGTGCTCGCCGCGATCCCGTACGGCGGAGCCGGCGCGCTGGCCGCGATCGTCCTCATGGATGCGCCGTTCGGGTTCACCGCGATCCTCGGGACGATCAGCCTCATCGGCGTCATCGTCAGCCACATCATCGTCCTCTTCGACTACATCGAGGAGGCCCACGATCGCGGCGAGCGCCTCGAGGATGCCCTGCGCGACGCCGGCGTCGCGAGGCTCCGGCCGGTCCTCATCACCGTCGGAGCCACCGTGTTCGGCCTGGTGCCCCTGGCCGTCCACGGCGGACCCCTGTGGGAGCCCCTGTGCTTCGCGCAGATCGGCGGCCTGACGCTCGCGACCGCGATCACGCTGCTCCTCGTCCCCGTCCTCTATGCCGTGTTCGTCCGCGACCTCAAGTGGATCCGCTGGGCCCAGCCACGTCCCGCGCCGGCGTCGGCGGCCCACGCGACCTAGCATATCCTCGGTTCCTGATCGGGAGGTGCCGCGTGGACACGATCCGCTACGAGAAACGCGACCGCATGGCGTTCGTGACGTTGAATCGTCCCGACGCCAAGAACGCGATCGACCAGGCGATGCACGACGAGCTGTGCCGCATCTGGCGCGACTTCCGCGACGACGATCGGCTGGACGTCGCGATCCTGTCGGGGACCGGGGATACGTTCTGCGCCGGCGCCGACCTCCGCACGTGGGTGCCGGCGAACTACGTCGACGCCACCCCGAGCCGCGTGCGCGAGATCGTCGAGATGGGGATCGGCGGGCTGACCCGCGGGCTGCACCGCATCTACAAGCCGACGATCGCGGCAATCAACGGCTGGGCCCTGGCTGCGGGGCTCGAGCTGGCGCTGGCGTGCGACCTTCGCGTCGCGTCCGATCGCGCCATGCTCGGCTCGTTCGAGGCCCGCCGCGGGTTCCACCACGGGGACGGCGGGATCGTCCGGCTCGTGAACACCTGCGGCGTCGGCGTCGCGATGCAGCTCGTCCTGACCGCCGAGCCCGTCGACGCGCAGCGGGCGCTGCAGTGCAACCTGGTGACGAAGGTGGTGCCGCACGAGCGGCTGCTCGAGGAGACGGAGCTCGTCGCCCGGCAGATCGTGCGCAACTCCCAGCGCGCGGTGCGCTCGGCGAAGCAGACGATCCTCGACGTGATCGGCAAGGGGCTCGACGACCAGCTGCGCGCCGAGGCGTGGAGCTCCTACACCTGCGTCGATCGCGAGGAGGCGCGGCAGATGCTGCAGCGGTTCTACGACAAGGAGGACGCCGGCCGCGCCGGCAAGACCCCGACGAAGCTCTAAACGTCTGCGCCGCAATTTTTCCCAAGTCTGTCCGGCGCCGCCTCGCTATGGATCGCAGCACACGACGAGAAACGGAGGTTCGAGATGCCCAGAATGGAAGCGGACCCGAGCAAGCAGTTCCGCGCGCTCCATGCGCCCGGTCGGCTGTTGATCCTGCCGAACGCATGGGACGCCGCCAGCGCCGCGCTGGTGGCCGCTTGCGGCGCCGAGGCGGTGGCGACGACCAGCGCCGGGCTCGCCTGGTCGCGCGGCTATCCCGACGGCAATGCCCTTCCCGTCCGCGTCCTCCACGCGGCGGTCGGCGAGATCGTTCGCGTCATCGCCGTTCCGTTGACCGTCGACATCGAGGCCGGCTACGCGGCCGAGCCGAGCGAGGTCGGCGAGCTGGTCGCGGCCGTCGCCGACGCCGGGGCGGTCGGAGTCAACGTGGAGGACGGCAGCGATGCGCCCGATCTCCTGTGCGCCAAGATCGCGGCGGCGCGGCGCGGGGCCGATCGCGCCGGCGTCGATGTGTTCGTGAACGCGCGCACAGACGTGTATCTGCGCCGCCTGGTTCCGGCCGAGCAGGCCGTGGCCGCCACCCTGGACCGCGCGCGGCGCTATCGCGAGGCGGGCTGCGACGGCGTGTTCGTCCCGTGCGTCGCCGCGCCGGCGGATATTCGTGCCATCGCCGCCGGCATCGGCGGCGCGCCGTTGAACGTGATGGCGGTCGCCGGGCTGCCGCCGGCGGCAAAGCTGCGCGACCTCGGGGTTCGCCGCCTCAGTGCCGGCGCGGCGCTGGCCGCGGCCGCATACGGGCGGGCCCGGCGCCTGGCCGGCGACTTCCTGCGCGACGGCCGCTCGGAGCCCTTCGCCGAAGATGCGGTCGGCTTCGTCGAGATGAACGCGCTGTTCGCGCGCGCGTGAGGACCGCCGTCCGGATGTGCGAGCAATGCTAACGGTCGAAAGCGCGGCGTCGACGACGGTGGATCAGCCACATCGTGCTCTCGCCGCCGCTCATCATCTATCCCATTTCACGATGAGCTTTGCGCGCGCGTTTGGCCTGACGCCGGGGGCGTACCGCCGACGTGGGGCGAAAGGATTGCGGCGATGAAGCGGTGGGTCGGCGTCGGCACCCCGACCTCGCGGCCGATGCGGACGACCGCGCCGCTCAGCCACGGAAGCTCGAGGCGGCGGCCGCGCTCGAGGTCCTCGAGCATCGACGACTTGGACTGCGGCGGCAGCGCGGCGAACGCGTTGCCCGCCGCCTCGGCGATCGTCTCCGGCACCTTGACCCCCTGGGCGCGCGCGACCGCGGTGGTCTCGCGCACGGCCTCGATGGCGATGGCGAGAAGCTCGGGGTCCCGGGCGATGACGCCGATCGGCGAGCGCGTCGCCGCGGTCATGCCGCTGAACACCGACAGGCGGACGAACTTGGTCCAGATGTCGACGAGGATGTCCGCGGACAGGGTCGCCTGGAAACCCGCCGGCCTGCACGCGTCGAGGAACCGCTCGAGCCGCGGCGAGCGCGTGCCGTCGAGCTCGCCGAAGATGAGCTGATCCATCGCCGTGTGGCGGATGACCCCCGGCTCGTCGATGACCGCGGCGACGTAGCACGTGCCGCCCGCGGTGTGCTCGCGGCCGACGGCGCGCGTGACGAGATCCACGGCATCGACGCCGTTCTGGAACGGGATGACGACGGTGTCCGCGCCGACGAGCGGCGCGAGCGCGGGCAGCGCGGCCTCGGCATCGTAGAGCTTCACCGCGTAGAGGACGACGTCGACGCGGCCGATCGCCGCCGGGTCGTCGGTGGCGTCCACGCGCGCGACATGCGCGTCGCCGCGCGGGCTCTTGAGGGTGAGACCGCGGGTGCGCAGCGCGGCGAGGTGCGCGCCGCGCGCGACGAACGACACCCGGGCGCCGGCCGCGGCCAGCCGCCCGCCGAAATAGCCTCCGACGCCGCCGGCGCCGACGATGGCGATGTGCATGCCGCAAACGGTACCACGCGCGCGCGCGGCTACATGTGCTTCCGGACGCGCTCGATCGCCTCGGCCAGGATTTCGCCCTCAAAGGAAAGCCGGTGTTGACCCGTTTGTGACGAAAGCCGCGTCAGGCTACCGTGGACCGATGGCGCGCTGCTTCTTCACCGTCGCGATCGTCGCCTTGTCTTCGTGGCAGCCGGCGCAGGCGCAGGACAAGCCGCAGCCGGTCACCGTCCGCAAGCTCACGCTCGTCGAGTACGCGACCGTTTTCTACCCGAGCGGAAACCTCAACATCGAGGCGTACGTGTACTCGCCCAAGGGGAGCGGGCCGTTCCCGGCGGTCGTCTACAACCACGGCAACCGCGGCCCCGACAAGGAAAAGGACGAAGCGCCGACGGAGTACATCGGCAACGCGCTCAAGGAGGCGGGCTACGTCGTGCTCGTGACCGAGCGCCGGGGCTGGGGCAAGTCGGACGGCCAGGGCTACGCGGACGCGGTGGGAAAGGACGACCCCGACAAGCTCGCCCAGCGCCTGAACCACGAGGCCGACGACGTCCTGGCCGCCGTCGAGTACGTGCGGACGCTCCCCCACGTCGACCGCAAGCACGTCGGCGTGATGGGCTGGTCGCTCGGCGGTCAGGTCACGCTGCTCGCGGCGGCGCGGGGCCACGACATCCAGGTCGCGGTCGCGCAGGCTCCGGGCGCGCTGAGCTGGGCGAAGAGCCCGACGGTCCAGAAGCTCCTCAAGGAGGCGGCCGGAAAGATCGACGTCCCCACCGCGCTGATGGCGGCCGAGAACGATGCCACGACCGAGAACGTGCGGACGCTGTCGGAGATCCTGCAGAAGCGCAAGATCCCGCAGGAGCTCATCGTCTACCCGCCGTTCGCGCCGAAGGGGGACGCGGACGGGTCGCATCCGGGCCACTACCTTTTCGGCCCGGGAGGTGTGGACATCTGGAAGGCGGACCTGCTCAAGTTCATCGGTCCGCGGCTCGGGAAATAGGACTAGGGGCTACTGCCGGGGCGGGTCGAACCGCTCGTCGGGAACGGGGGCGTCGAGCTTCACGTCGTCGAGCTGCACCGTCTCGACGAAGCCGGGAAACACGCGCTTCACGCGGAACGGCAGCGTCACGCCGTCGACGGTGCGGAAGTCGCCGTACTCGACGGCCGACGGCACGGCCCCGAGCGCGCTGCGCGCCACCAGGCGGCGCCGCAACAGCAGCCCGGAACGCGCGTCGAACGTGAGCTCTTCGCGGTCGATCGCGAGCGGCCCCAGCGTGCGCTCCTTCGGCACCGCATCGACGATCACGGCGGGCGCCCCGTCGAACGTTGCGGTCGCGACGACGGTCATGCGCTCGTACGGGGCGCGCGCATCGACGGCGGCGGCGAACATCGCCTCGCCCCGCGCCCGGGCGAGGTCGATGTCGCCCAGCGGCATCACCTTGCCGCGGATATAGCGCCAGCCCACGGCGCCGTTCGCGCCGATGGTCATCGCGTCGTCGCCCGAGCCCTCCACCAGGACGACCTTGTCCGGGGCCTTCTTCACGATCTCGACGGGCTTCTGCTGTGCCGGCTGGCCGACGCGCTCGGCCGTCGCCCGGCCGCGCATGACCATCGTGCCGAGGCGCGCCAGGCGGGCCTCCTCCCCCGTGGCCCGGCGGTGCCGGGCAAGGACGTCCTCGAGCGACGGCAGCGCGCCGCCCGGGGCGTCGCGCTTCTCGCCGGCGTCGGTGGCGAGTGGGGGGATCGACTGCGGTTTGGGCTGGCCGCGGTGGCACGTGTAGCAGGTGATCTCGGAGCTCGGCGGCGCCCAGCGGCGCAGCTCGAAGACCATCTTCATCATCTTGCGCGCCGTCTCCTTCGTCGGTTTCTCGTCGCGGTCGAAATCGGACCCGGCGTGGCAGTGATCGCAGCGCACGCCGAGCGCCGCGGACACGAACAGCATGGAGCCGTAGAGCTCCTCCCAGGTTTTGAGGCTCGTCAGCACGCGCACGTTCTTGCCCGGGGGCGAGCGGCGCGGCGCGGCCTGGACCGCGAGCGCCGCGGCCAGGCCCGCCACGATCGGAATGCCGATCTTCATCGTGACCTCCTCGCGTCAGTCGATGCGGCGCGCCGACATCTCGTCGCCGCCGTAGCCGTAGACGAGATGGGTGACGCGGCCGCGCGCGTCGCGGACGAAACGGATCGTCCCGTAATGCTCCTTGACGAAGAAACGGCCGTCGCGGCCGGGGAGCCAGTGGTCCACCATGTCGCGCGATTGGCTGACGAGGCGGTCCCCGCGGCGGGCGATGGTGATCGTCAGCTCCTCGGTCCAGCCGCGCCGGCGCAGGTCGTCGGCGCCGAACGCGTACCGCCCGCTGTACGACTCGTACCCGCGCGGGTCGATGTCGGCGATGTCGCGCAGGCAGCGCTCGACGGTGACGTGGGCCGCGACGCGCCGAAAACCGAGCCGCTCGAAGAACGCCAGCGCGCTCTCGTGCTCCACGCCCACGCGCGCCGAGACCGCACGCGCACCGGCGGCGCGGGCGGCGGCGAGGGCGGCGCGCACGAGGGCGGTAGCGATGCCGCGTCCGCGCGCGCGCCGCGCCACGCCGATGTAGGTGAGCGCGGGCGGGTCCTCCTCGGCGCGCAGGTCGGCGAGGCCGATGTAGTCGTCGCCACGCCGCGCGAGGAACCCGGTTTCGAGCGACAGATCGCGGTTGCGCAGCCAGCGCTCGACGGTCAAGAGCGGTACGGGAACGAACGGCCGCGCCGGATCCTCGGCGCGCAGCTCGTCGAGGAGGTCGCGCAGCTTGGCGACGAACGCCGGCTCGCGGCGGCGCTCGTCGGCCAGGCTGGCGACGGCCACGTCCGACCGCCGGGCCGCGGGCGCGCGGCCGCCGCGGAGCGCGAGGCGCAGCTCCCGCACGCGAGCGGTCTCGCGGAACCCGTGCCGGTCGAGGAGCTCGAGGAGATCCGTGGCCTGGGCGGGCGCGCGCAGCCACACCGCGATGGCGTCGAGCGCGCGCAGATCGTCGAGGAGACGATCCAAAAGCCGGTCGCCGGCCCCGGCGCGGAGCGCGTCCGCTTCGCCGTCGAGCGACAGCCGATAGATGGGGCGGAACGGCGTCGCCTCGATGGCGGCCCTCGCGACCGGGCGACGCGTGACGGCGTCCTCGACGACGTAGCGCCGCCGGACCTTGCCGCGCGCGGGGCGCGCGCGCAGGTGGAGATCGTCGCCGCGGGGCCACTCGATCTCGTCGCCGTGCTCGAGGATCTCGGCGACGGCGCCGCGCAGGCGCCGGCGGGCAGCGTGCAGCCGCTGCGCCACGGCGCTGGGGCGCGCGCGCAGGAACGCCGCGATGTCGCGCAGGCTGTGCTGGTGCTCGTAGTAGAGGAGGGCGACCTGGCGCTGCCGTTCGGGAAGGCGATCGATGCCGCGCAGGACCGCGGCGCGGAGCCGCCCGTCGTCGAGACGTTCGCCCGCGTCGGGCGCGCCATCGGCCGTCGCGCCCGCCTCGGCGAGCGGCACCATCTGCGCGCGGGCGCGGCGGCGGATGCGATGGCACTCGCTGCGGACGATGCGGCGCAGCCAGGCGGCGAAGGCCTCGCGCGCGCGGAGCTGCGCCAGGCGCTCCCACGCCAGCGCGAGCGCCTGCTGCGTGGCCTCCTCGGCGAGCGCGCGGTCGCCGAGGAGCGCCGTGGCGTAGGCGTGTGCCATGGCCCGATGGCGCCGCACCAGCTCGGGGAAGGCGGAGGCCTTCACGATGTGGATCAGAGCCCCGAATCGGGGCAGATATCACGTCCTCCGCGATGATTTCCGCTACCGAATTGATCTTGCGATGGTTTTCGCTACGCTTAGGCCGTGCGCTTCGCCTGCGGACCGGCTCTGGCGCTCGCGGCAGCTCTGGCCGGATGCGATGCGTACACCGGCAGGATCGCGTTCGGCCCGTTTCATCTCGTCGTCGATGACGCGCGTCTCGCCGCGAGCCGACCGGATGGATCGCCGTGGTGCGCGAGCGGCCAGCTCGGGGTCTCCGTCACCGTGACGTGGGGAGGCGTCCCCTTCGACACCCCCGTGGTCGCGGGGCTCGAGCCGCGCTGGAGCTTCTCCGTGCTCGACGCCTCCGGCCCGAATCTCGCGCTCGGCTTCGACGTCGCGCTGAATGGCCACTGCGACGGCTCCCCGTTCCCGATCGCGATGCTGCCCGTCCACCTCGCTCGCGTCGGCATCTGGCCCGGGGAAATCGTGATCGTGAGCTTCGGCGCCCAAGCGCGCCTGCGGCTCCACCTCGATCCCCTGGATTCACCCCGGCCATTCGACCCGGGTCTCGACCCGCTGGGCGAGCCGGGGATCGACACGGGCGATCCGTGCGACTGCGTGTGGATCGACACCAGCGTCGACGACGGCGTCGATCCCGGCGCCGGCGATCCCGGTGGCATCGACACGGGGGACCCTGGCGTGGATCCCGGAGATCCCGGCGCATGACGATCGATCTCCGACAGGCGCTGGCCGGCGTGCCGGAGGCGCAGCCGGCAGACGATCTCGAGGCCGCGATCGCCGATTCGGTCGCCTACCTCGGCTCGGACGCCGCGCTGCGCAGCATCGAGACCGACACCTACTGGCCGAAGTGGCATTCGCCGTGGTGGCACATGCTGGCCCTCCACGAGCTCGGCGAGGCGCGACGGATTCCGGGCCGCGTCGTCACGGCGATGGTCGACGGTCTGAACGCGCTGCCGTTCAAGATCTTCCCCATCGGCCCCGACGAGGCGCCGGGCGCCGACCGGTGGCGCGACTCCACGTGTCATTGCGCGCTCGGCAACATCTACCAGGCGCTGACGGCGTGCGGGGTCGACGTCGACGCGGCGCTGCCGTGGATCCGGCCGTGGTTCCTGCGCTACCAGATGGCGGACGGCGGGCTCAACTGCGACGAGACCGCGTACCTCGTCGAGGACGAGTGCCCGAGCTCGATGGTCGGCACGATCGCGCCGTTCGAGGCGATGCTGCTCGGCAGCACCTGGACGGAGGACCGGCGGGCATTCCTCGACCGGGCGGCCGGCTTCCTGATCGCGCGCGAGCTGCGGCTCGGGTCGCCGAGCGTACACAACGCCGTGGAGCGGACGGTTGCGACCATCTGGCTCCGACCGTGCTTCCCGCGGTTCTACTTCTACGACGTCCTGCGCGGCCTCGCGGCGCTCGTGCGCTGGGCCGAGCGCACCGACGGGCCGATCCCGCGTCGCGCCGTCGCTCGCGTCATCGAGCACCTCGTCGCGGAGTTTCCCGACGGCGCGATCCGGCTCGAGCGCCACGGTACCGCGAGCTGCCCGACCACGCGGGCCGAAGGCGCCGACGGCACGTGGGTGCGCGTGCCCACCACGTCGTTCCCGCTGCTCGACACGGCAAGCGTCCTCGGAAAGCCGTGCGCGGCGTCGACACGCCAGTGGTCCGCGACGCGGCGCGGGCTGCTCGCCCTGTTCGACGCCGGGCGGATCATCGACTGAGTACACCCACGACCGTCAGCGCGAAGATCGCGCCCTACCCCAGTAGCTCCATGCGCGCGTCGCGCGCGATGTACGGCACGTGGCGGTAGTCACGGATGGCCACGACGCGGTCGCCGTCGAAGGTGACCTCAACGAAGTAGCGGGGACGCGGGTCGTCGGGCGCGCCGACGACGGCGAGGACCTCGCGGCCATCGAGCCATGCCGGCACCAGGTGCCAGTCGTGAATGGAGGCGTAGTTGCCGAAGTACTGGCCGACCTCGCCCCGGCCGGTGCGCGTAAGGCGCGACACGAGGTCGAGGGTCACGTCCTCGGCCAGCATGGCACGGACGCCGTCCCAGTCGCGCGCGTTGAACAGCTTTGCGTAGCGGACGACCGCGGGAGACGCGGGCGCGGGCCTGGCGGACGGCTCGCGCCTCGCCTGGAGCCGAGCGCGACCGCGGTGGAGCGCGGCCTTGACTGCGGGCACGCTCAGCTCGAGGAGCGCCGCGATCTCGTCGACCGAGTGGCCGAGCACGTCCTTGAGGATCACGCAGCTCCGGGGGGTGGGCGGAAGCTCGAGGAACGCCGTCAGGGCCGCGCGCACGGCCTCGCCGGCGATGAGCCCGTCCTCCGCGCCGGCGCCCTCGGCCGCGATGTCGTCGATGTCCTTGAGCGGCTGCCCCATCCGCCGGTCGTACCGGCGAAGATGGTCGAGCGCGCGGCGATGGGCGATCTGGAACAGCCACGGCCGAAGGCGCGACACCTCGGCCCCGGATAGCGCGTCGTAGGCGCGCGACAGCGTGTCCTGCACGATGTCCTCACCGTCGGCGACGGAGCCGGTCATGCGCGCGGCGTAGCGGTGGAGCTCGGGGCGCACCTCGGCGACGAGCTCGAGGAAACGTTGTCGCGCTGGGTCGACGTCCGCCATCCCCTTAGCATACGATGGGTCGACGATCGACGCCCTCCAAACGATGCGCATCATCGGGCGCGCCTCGATCGTTTTCGGATCGGAGGTGCTGAACCATGATTCTCGTGACTGGATCGACAGGTTGGATGGGTGCGGCCGCGGTCCGCGAGCTCGCCCGAAGCGGAACGCCCGTCCGGGCGCTTGCCCGCCATCGCGCCAAGGCGGAGGCGCTCGCCCGGCTGCCCGGCGTGGAGGTGGTCGAGGGCGACATGGCGCGGCCACCGACGCTGGGAGCGGTGCTCGACGGCGTGACACGCGCCTTCATGATCTCGTCCTCCGACGAGCGGATGGTGGACACGCAGGGCGCGTTCATCGATGCCGCCCGGTCGGCCGGCGTTGGCCACATCATCAAGATGTCGGGCAAGGAGTCCAGCATCGGCTTCGACCCCGACAAGTTTCGCTTCGTCCGCATGCACGGCGAGATCGAGCGAGCCCTCGAACGCTCCGGCGTGGGCTGGACGCACCTCCGGCCCAGCCAGTTCATGCAGGTCTATCTGCGGGAAGCGGCCACGATCGCGGCCGAGGGCGCGTTCTACCTGCCGCTGGACGATGTTCGGCTCGCCCCGGTGGACATCGAGGACATCGCCAAGGTGGCGGCCGCGTTGCTCACGACGGAAGGCCATGCCGGGAAGACCTACGAGATGACGGGCCCCGAGGCCCTGACGATGGCCGAGGTCGCCGAGCGCCTCACGCGTGCGATCGGCAAACCCGTGCGCTACGTGAACGTCTCGCCCGAAGACATGCGGCGAGCCTTGCTGGCGGCGGGAGTCCCCGCGGCGCGCGTCGATGCCCTCGACGAGCTGTTCGCCGAGCGGCGCCGGCGGCCCCAGTCTCGGGTGGTTCTGGCCACGCACGAGGCCTTCGGGGTGCGCCCGACCCCGTTCGAGGAGTTTGCCCGCCGCACGGCCGCGGCGTTCCGGGGCGAGACCCTCGCGACCCCGTGAACGTCATGCCGGGATGCGCCGGCGAGGGCAGCGACCTGACCGCTGACCACCTGCGCAGGCGTGGGGACCGATGATTTTCGGCCGCGTCAGCCGTCCTATTGACATGACGGCGAGCCGAGTAAGGTATCCCGAAGACATGCTGTCCCAGGTCACGGACCAAGCCACGTTCATCGCGCTCGCGGAGCGCCACCGACCCGAGCTCCGGGTGCACTGCTACCGCATGTTGGGGTCGCTCCACGACGCCGAGGAC